>CAZOCQ010000174.1:0-6763 GCA_964578335.1 uncultured Desulfobacca sp. | reverse complement strand
GACCATCGGGGACGACATCCCCCAGATCGTCGCCAAGGCCAGGGACGAGGGCAAGATTCCGGCGGGGCATTACGTCATCCACGCCAACACCCCCAGCTACGTGGGCACCCATGTCACCGGCTTCGCCAACATGGTCAAGGGCATGGTGGATTACCTGGCGGAAAGCAACGGCCACAAAGAAAACCGGGTCAACCTGATTCCCGGCTATGTGGAACCGTGCGACATGGAGGAGATCAAGCGCCTGGCCGGGGAGCTGGGGGTGCAGACCATCATGTTCCCCGACACCTCCAACGTCTTGAACGGCCCCCAAACCGGCAAGTACCACATGTTTCCTTCCGGGGGGGTCACGGTGGCGGAGCTGAAGGCCACCGGCAGCAGCCTGGGCACCGTGGCCTTGGGGCCGCTGGCCTCCGGGCCGGCCGCCCGGGCCCTGGACACCAAGTGCAAGGTGCCCTGCGAAATCCTCAACCTGCCCATCGGCCTCCGGGCCACCGACGCCTTCATTGACACCCTGCGGCGCATCGCCGGGGTGACGGTGCCCGACTCCATCAATATCGAGCGGGGCCGGCTGGTGGACGTGATCACCGACATGCACCAGTACTTCTACCACAAGAAGGTGGCCCTGGCCGGGGACCCGGACCAACTCGTGTCGCTGGCCGAGTTCCTGGTGGATATTGACATGTGGCCCATCCACGTGGTCACCGGCACCTCGGGGAAGAAGTTTGAAAAGAAGATTCAGGAGATCACCAAGGACGTGCCGCACCCGGTGAACGTCCGGGCCGCGGGCGACATGTTCCTGCTGCACCAATGGCTGAAGAACGAACCGGTGGACCTGCTCATGGGCAACACCTATCTGAAGTACATCGCCCGGGACGAGGACATCCCCCTGGTGCGCTTCGGCTTCCCCATCCTGGACCGGATGGGCCACAGCTACTTCCCCACCGTGGGCTACCGGGGCGGGCTGCGGCTGCTGGAGAAGATCCTGGACGCCCTGCTGGACCGGCAAGACCGGGACGCCCCGGAGGAGAGCTTTGAGCTGGTGATGTAAAAATTGGTGGCATAGGCGTCCCGCCTGTGCAATGTGCGCCTCGCGCACCAACACAAGAGAAAGGACTAAAATCATGGAAAAACCTGATCATCATATCTTCGTGTGCATGAGTTTCCGGGGCCTGGAGCCCAAGGGCAAGTGCATCAAGAAAAACGCCCCGGACCTGCTGGGCTACCTGGAATCGGAACTGGCCGACCGGGGGCTGGAAAACGTCATGGTCTCCACCACCGGCTGCCTGAAGCTCTGCGACCAGGGCCCGGTGATGCTGGTCTATCCCCAGGGCTACTGGTACGCCAATGTCGCTGGCGAAGAGGCCATTGACGCCATCCTGGACGGCCTGGAAAACGGCGGCCCGGCCAAGGAGTATTTAGTGGGTTAAAGCTGTCAGCTTGGAGTTCCCAGTTCTCAGTTCCAAGTTCCAAGAAAAAGCCAAACATCTGGGAACTGGGAACTGGGAACTGACAGAAGGCCAAAAGGTTTTGGAGTAGGAGTAATCAATGGAACCGGCGATTTTTGAAGAGCGCAAAGACCAGATCCACCGCAAGGGTGAGGCGCCCTTTGCCCTGGAATGCGACAAGGAGTCCCTGGCCGGGGCGGTGAGCCAACGGGCCTGCGTCTTCTGCGGCTCCCGGGTGGTGCTCTACCCCATCGCCGACGCCCTGCACCTGGTGCACGGCCCCATCGGCTGCGCCGCCTACACCTGGGACATCCGTGGCGCCCTGTCCTCCGGCCCGGAGCTGCACCGCCTGAGCTTCTGCACCGACCTCCAGGAGCTGGACGTCATCTTCGGCGCGGAAAAAAAGCTCTACCACGCCCTGGTGGAGCTCATCGACCGGCATGAACCCAAGGCCGCCTTTGTTTACTCCACCTGCATCGTGGGGCTCATCGGCGACGACCTGGAATCGGTGTGCAAAAAAGTGAGCAAGGAAAAGGGCATCCCGGTGCTGCCGGTCCAGTCCGAGGGCTTTAAGGGCAATAAACGGGCCGGCTATCAGGCCGCCTGTCAGGCGATGTTTCGCCTGGTGGGCACCGGTGACACTACCGGCATCAGCCCGAAGAGCGTCAATATCCTGGGGGACTTCAACCTGGCCGGGGAGATCTGGGTCATCCGGGACTACCTGGCCCGCATGGGCGTAGAGGTGGTGGCCAACATCACCGGCGACGGCCGGGTGGACGATCTCCGTCGGGCCCATGGGGCCGCCCTCAACCTGGTGCAATGTTCCGGCTCCACCATGGACCTGGCGAAGATGATGGAAGAAGCTTATGGCATTCCCCATATCCGGGTGTCCTACTTCGGGGTGGAGGACATGGCCGAATCGCTCTACGCCGTGGCCCGCTTCTTCGGCGACCCGGAAATGATGGTCCGCACTAAAGAACTGGTCCGGGAGGAATTGGCCCTCTTGTACCCCAAGCTGCGGGAGTTTCAAAAGGCCCTGGCCGGCAAAAAGGCCGCCATCTACGTGGGCGGGGCTTTTAAGGCGTTCTCTTTGGTAAAAGCCTTCCGGCTGCTGGGCATGCAGGTGGTTTTAGTGGGTTCCCAGACCGGCACTAAAGAAGACTACCAGGAGTTGCACGACATCACCGACGAAGGCGCCATCATCGTGGATGACTCCAATCCCCTGGAATTATCGAGCTTTCTGAAGGAAAAAGACGTGGACATCTTCGTGGGCGGGGTCAAGGAACGCCCCATTGCCTTCAAGCTGGGCGTGGGCTTCTGCGACCACAACCACGAACGCAAGGAGTGTCTCGAGGGCTTCGTGGGCATGCTCAATTTCGCCCAGGAGGTCTATAACACGGTGATGAGTCCTGTTTGGCAGTTTGTCCCCCGGCGGAGCGAAGCAGAGATAAACGGCAGGAGGAAAGGGGAAAATGGGTAAAAGGGTAAAGGGAAAAGACTGACAAGAAGGGTTTTTAACCTTTTTCCCCTTTCCCCTTTTCGCCTTTTCCCCCTGAGGATAAAGCGATGAAGAGTCCTAATCCAACATATATTTCTACCACCAACGCTTGCAAGTTATGCAAACCCCTAGGCGCCTGCCTGGCCTTCCGGGGCGTCGAGGGGGCGGTGCCTTTCCTCCACGGCTCCCAGGGCTGCGCCACCTACATGCGCCGCTATATCATCAGCCACTACCGGGAACCCATGGACATCGCCTCCTCCTCCCTGGGGGAAAAGCAGGCGGTTTACGGCGGCGGCCCCAACCTGAAGCAGGGTCTGGGCAACGTCATGAAAAAATACGGGGCCCGGCTCATCGGGGTGGCCACCACCTGTCTCACCGAAACTATCGGCGACGACGTGCCCGGCCTCGTCCGGGAATTTCGCCAGGAAGCGACCGGGGAGGCGGCCGGGGGACCGGAGATCGTCACCGTCTCCACCCCCAGCTACGCCGGCACCCACATGGAAGGCTTCCACGCCGCGGTTAAGGCCCTGGTGGAGCAATTGGCTGAAGGGAAGGAATCACTTGGTGGCACAGGCGTCTCGCCGGTGCAGGCCGTCAACCTCTTTCCGGGCTTCGTGTCGCCGGCGGATATCCGCTACTTGAAGGAGATCCTGGCGGACTTCGGCCTGCCCGGCGTCATCCTGCCCGACCTCTCCGAGACTCTCGATGGCCCGGCCCAGTTGGACTACGAGAAGATTCCCGCCGGCGGCACGCCCCTGGCGGACATTAAGGCCACCGCCCGCTCCCGAGCCAGCCTGGAGTTCGGGCGCACCCTGTTCGGACAGGACACCGCCGGGCGCTTCCTGGAGAACCGCTTCGGCGTGGCCTGGAAGCCGCTGGGGATGCCCATCGGCCTCCGGGAGAGCGACCGCTTCTTTCAGGCCCTGGAAGAGATCGGCGGCCGGCCGACCCCGGCGATTCACGAGCGGGAGCGCGGCCGCCTCATTGACGCCTACGTGGACGGGCATAAGTACATCTTTAATAAACGGGCGGTGGTTTTCGGCGAAGAGGACCTGGTGGTGGGCCTCACCGCCTTCCTGGCCGAAATCGGCGTGAAGCCGGTGCTCTGCGCCTCCGGCGGCCAGAGCGGCCACTTTCAGGAGGCCATCGCCGCAGTCACCGGCGACCTCCTGCCGGAGCCGCCCCAGGTGCTGGAAGGGGCGGATTTTTACGAGATCGAAGCGGCCGCCGCCGACCTGGCCCCGGACCTGCTCATCGGCCACAGCAAGGGCTATAAAACGGCCCGGCGGCTGGAGGCGCCCTTAATCCGGGTGGGGTTTCCCATCCACGACCGCTTCGGCGGCCAGCGAATTTTGCATTTGGGCTACCGCGGCGCCCAAAGCCTTTTGGACCGCATCGTCAACGCCGTGATCGAACGGAAGCAAGAGACCTCCGAGATCGGTTACGGCTACATATAAGTTTCGAGTTTCGAGTCCCGAGTTCCAAGTTTCGAGTTTCGAGAGTGGAAGGTTTTAACTCAAAACTCGAAACCAGAAACTCTAAACTCAAGGAATAATGCCATGATCAATACAGCCATTCATCCCTGCTTCAACGCCAAGGTCAAGGGCCAATTCGGCCGGGTGCACCTGCCGGTGGCCCCCAAGTGCAATATCCTGTGCAACTACTGCAACCGGAAGTTCGACTGCGTCAACGAATCCCGGCCCGGGGTGAGCAGCGCGGTGCTGGCGCCGGCCCAGGCCCTGGCCTACCTGGAAAAGGTCCTGGAGGCCGAGCCCCGCATCACCGTGGCCGGCATCGCCGGCCCGGGGGATCCCTTTGCCAACCCCAAGGAGACCCTGGGGACCCTGCGCCTGATCCGGGAACGGTTTCCGGAACTGCTCCTCTGCCTGGCCAGCAACGGCCTGGGCATCGCTCCGTATCTGGATGAACTGGCGGAATTGCAGGTCTCCCACGTGACCGTTACGGTCAACGCCGTGGACCCGGGAATCGGCGCCAGGATCTATAGCTGGGTGCGGGACGGCAAGGTGATCTATCGGGGCCGCCAGGCCGCCGAAGTCCTGCTGGCCCGGCAACTGGAGGCTATCGCCGGCCTCAAGGCCCGCGGCATTGTGGTCAAGATCAACACCATCGTCATCCCCGGCATTAACGACCACCACGTGGAGGCGGTGGCCCGGAAGATGCGGGAACTGGGGGCGGACCTGCTCAACTGCATGCCGGTCTATCCCAACGCCGATACGCCCTTCGGGGAGATTCCCGAGCCGGCGCCGGAGCAAATGGCCGCCATTCAGGCGGCGGCGGAGGGGTATCTGCCCCAGATGCGCCACTGCACCCGCTGCCGGGCCGACGCCGTGGGCCTGCTGGAGGCCGACCGCACCGAGGAGTTCCGGGGCTGTCTCTCGGCCTGCAGCCAGATGACGCCGCCCCTGGACAACAGCCGGCCCTACGTGGCCGTGGCCAGCCGGGAGGGCGTCCTGGTCAACCTGCACCTGGGGGAGGCGGATTTCTTCCAGATTTGGGAACCCGAAGGCGACGGCTTCCGGCTGCTGGAGGAACGACCGGCCCCGCCGCCGGGGGGCGGCGGCCAGCGCTGGTGGGCCATGGCCGAAATCTTGAAAGACTGCCGGGCGGTGCTGGTCAGCGCCCTGGGCGAGACCCCGGCGGCCATCCTCACCGAGGCCGGGGTGGCGCCCATTGAGATGTCGGGCTTCATCGAGGTGGGCCTGAGCCGCATTTACTCCGGCGAATCCTTGGAGTCCCTAAAGGGGCGTAAGGGCGGCCTCACCCGGGCCTGCAGCGGCAAGGGGATGGGCAAGGGGTGCATGTAAGTTTCGAGTTTCGAGTTTCGAGTTCCGAGTTTCGAGAAAAACCCTGGAGATGAAGATTTAACGGTGGCCCAGGCGTCCCGCCTGGGCCGCTATTTATTCTCTGCGTGCCCCAAAAGCACAGGCTGGAAGCCCGCGCTACCAAAATTCAGCCTTTAAAAACTGCTTGGCGATGTTGAGCAGGCGCCCTCGCCGGCTTTCCCATGGAACAGCCGAGGACAGCTGTTCCACCCAAACTTTTCCGCCCTGCGCTTCTTTCTTGCCTGAAAAAATGGTAGCCTATAAATCCCGGGGGAGGGCGAAGGGCTTCGCCGAGCCGGCATTTTAGCGCGGCCGCCCCTGTACTATCGAGTTCCGAGTGGTTAATTTCCTGGGGTAGATTAAAAATATTAGAACCGGGAGGCCCAAGCCCATGCCCCACGATTACTTCTGGTACTGGCCCATGTGGTTTGCCCCCATGTTGATGCCCATCTTCTGGATCGCGGCGTTCGTACTTATCCTCTTTTTCATCTTCGGGCGCAGCCGCAGCCCCCGGATGATCTGCGGCCCCGGCCCGGAAGGGAGCGAAGAGACCGCCCTGGATATCCTGAAAAAGCGCTACGCCAAAGGGGAGATCAGCAAAGACGAATTCGAGCAGATGAAGGGGGATATTGCCGGTTAAAGAAAAACCAGAGGCACTGAGACGGCGACTGCCCCAAAAACAGTCCGCCCTGGGGAGAATGGTCGGGACGAGAGGATTTGAACCTCCGACCCCAGCGTCCCGAACGCTGTGCTCTACCAGGCTGAGCCACGTCCCGACTTGTTTAAATTTATCCAAAAGCCGCGGTTTGGGCAAGAGAAAATCCGCCATCCCCGAATTGTCAGGCCTTGCCAGGCAATTCTCTCGAGGTAATGTATCTCCATGATAGTTAAGACCAGAGCAGCTCCTCATGGGCCGTTTGGCCCACCCGCAAAGCCTAAAAAGCTTTTTCCCCCTCACCCCAGCCCTCTCCCCCATG
>CAZOCQ010000173.1:0-6812 GCA_964578335.1 uncultured Desulfobacca sp. | reverse complement strand
CCATATCGTTTATACAACTTGAAAAATGCGACATATTTTTTTATGGATTCATTGGAAGATTTTACGTTTCTCGCCAGCCGCTTTGATTCCTTGAGCAAAAATTCTCCTAAATCGTCGAAAAATGAAAATCCACATCCTCCCGTCATATTGAAATCAGCCAGTGGAACTATTCTTGTAAAAAATAAGGAACCTGGATTAACAGTTTGACTCAACCCTATATCAATTATTTCAATAGAACTAACATTATCATTAATTACGTCATATAAATTTATCCTTTTGTTCTGACGATTAACATCCGTGACTTTATATAAAGAGGTAGATGATTCAATCAAAGCATCTAATATTTCCATTTCAATATGATTTTCCATCACCGCCTTCTCCCGGTAGAGCATGGCGGCGTTCTTTCCCTTTACATGGAATTCATTTATGGCAAAATCCATCAGTGCAACACTCTCCAATTCATTGTTAAAAACCAATGTTCCCCTTTTTACGATGCCAAGATATTTGCCTGATTTTAAATAGACCTCCCGATTTATAAAACGGTCCAGGATTTTTTGGTTTAATATTTTTCCAACTTCCCTATATTTCTTATATTTGCTGATAATATCGCGGTCTTTAAAGAAAAACATCGCAGCTACCCTCATTTTAACTGACGTTATCCCCGGAAAGCGTTAATATTGGAAGGCAGGGAGCCCGGCCCCATCTGCGGTTTCGCTTCCGGCGGGGCCAGGTCGGTGAAATCGAGGTGGCGCAGTTCCGGGTGGCGCAAGAGGACCGCCCCCACGGCCAGGGCCGCCATCAGGCTGCCGCCGGCAATGGCCGGCCCGGCCCCGGTGTAGGTGGCCGTCACCCCGTAGAAGATGCTGCCCACCGGGGCGAAGCCCATGACAATGACCCCGAAGAGGCTCATGAGACGGCCCCGCAAGGCGTCCGGCACATTGAGCTGCAGCAGGCTGTTGCCGGTGGAGAGCTGGGTCACCATGCCGAAGCCGGACATGAAGATGAAGCCCAGGGCGGCGTAATAATTGCCGCATAGGCCCAGACCCGCCAACCCCAGGAGAAACAAACCCATGCCCGTCAGGAAAGACGGCATGGGCGGGCGTCTTTGCAGGCGCCGGGCCAGGGTGAGGCCGCCCAGAAAGGCCCCCAGGCCGCTGGCGGCCATGAGCAGGCCGAAGCCCCGGGGCCCGACCCCCAGGGTGTCCCGGGCCAACATGGGGAGCAGCACGTAGTAGGGCATGGCAAAAACGGCCACCAAGGACATGAGGAGCAGGACCAGGCGCAGCTCCCGCCGGGTCCAGAGGTAATCCAGCAGTTCCTTCCAGGCGTGCAGGAAGGGCTTCCAGGGAGCCGGCTGGGCTGGGGGCAGCCGCAGCAAAAACAAGGCCCCCAGGACCGCCACAAAGCTGGCGGCGTTGAGAAAGAAGCAGTTGGCCAGGCCCACCGCGGCGATGACCGCGCCGCCCACCGCCGGCCCCAGCACCCGGGTGGCGTTGAACAGGGTGGAGTTGAGGGCGATGGCGTTGGGCAGGTCCGGTTTGCCCACCAACTCCACGATGAAGGCCTGGCGGGCCGGGATGTCGAAGGCCATCACCGTGCCCGACAGGAAGACGATGAGGCAGAGATCCCAGATACGGATGAGTTCCAGGCCCACCAGCAGCCCCAGGGCCAGGGCCAGGAGCATCAGGGCCGCCTGGGTGAGGAACATCAGGCGTAGTTTGCTGGTATGGTCCGCCACCACGCCTCCCAAGAAGGAGAAAAGCAGCACCGGCAGGGTCTGCAAGGCCCCCACCAGGCCCAGGTAAAAGGAGGAGTTGGTGAGCACCAGGACCAGCCAGCTAAAGGCCACCGACTGCATCCAGGAGCCGGTGAGGGAGATGGTCTGGCCGGTGTAAAAGAGGCGAAAATTGCGATGGCGCAGGGCCTTGAAGGTGCCGGTGGGGTTCATTTGGGTGTCTATATTTTAAGAAATACCGCCCGCCGGCGCAAGCCCGGCTTCCACCGGCCGGGTCAGGAGGAGTTTTCCCGGGGCTGGGCGCTTGACAATTTCCCGGCCCCGGCCATAATAAGGCAGCTTTCAGCTTTCAGCTTTCAGGTTTCAGGTTTTAGGTTTTAGGTTCCCGGTTTTCGGTGAGACAAAATAAATCACTGGCTTATTATTGATTGGAATTGGCCAAGTTAATGGAGAGCCTGGAATGTTTGCCCTGAGACATTTCATCGAAGCCCTGGCCGAGATCATCAACCTGGGGCTTACCATCTACATGTGGCTCATCATCGCCCAGGCCATTCTCTCCTGGGTGAATCCCGATCCCTACAACCCCATCGTTCGGTTTCTTTACAAAGTCACTGAACCGGTGCTGGGCTGGGTGCGCCGGCGGCTGCCGGTGGTCATCGGCGGGCTGGACCTGAGCCCCCTCCTGGTGCTGCTGGCCATCGTGTTTTTACAAAAATTCCTGGTGGCCACGCTGCTGGACCTGGCCCTTAGGATACGTTGACCCTGATTTTGGATTTTAGGCTGATTTAATCCCGGTCAGATCGTTTGCTGGGGAAAAAGGGGAAAGGGCAAGAGGGGAAAAGGTTAAAGAAAAGGCAAAGTCCCGATTGACCCTTTTTCCCTTTCGTCTTTTAACCTTTTCCCCCTTCCATAGATTCCCAAGAATTCGGCAAACCGGAGACATGTCCTTCTACACCCATACCGACAATGGGTATCTATTACGTCTGACCATCACCCCGGGGGCCCGGCGCACCGAGGTAGTGGGACTGTACGGCGACCGCCTCAAGGTGCGGGTGGCGGCTCCCCCTTCGAGGGGGGCGGCCAACCAGGAACTCCTGGCCTTCCTGGCCCGGACCCTGAATCTGCCCAAAACCGCCTTCCGCCTGTTAGGGACCCAAAGCCGCAGCAAGGTGGTGGAAATCCATAATCCCCCCCCGGACCTGGCGGCCCGCCTGCAGGATTTGCTCCCAAATATTTAGGACGATGCCGGGAAGCGTGAAAAGGGGAAATATCCTGCTTTCTCTCAGCCGCCCCTGTCCTTGACAAGGGGGGTCTTGATGATAAAAATTAGCTCAGCAATGATCCGATGATCCAGCACCAGATAGGGGGAGCGCCTGCGCCGCGATGAAGGAGTATTATGAGATCTTAGGGGTCTCCAAAGACGCCTCCCTGGAAGACATCAAACTCACCTACCGGCGGTTGGCCCTCAAGTATCATCCCGACAAGAATCCCGGCGATGTGGTGGCGGAGGAACGCTTCAAGCTCATCTCCGAGGCCTACCAGATACTATCGGACAGCGAAAGGCGGCAACTTTACGATCTTTATGGCCATGCCGGGCTGGCCGGCCTGGACCTGGAGGGCTTCGGCGGTTTCGAGGACATTTTCGGCCCCTTTGGGGAGATGTTTGAAGAATTCTTCAGTTACGGAAAGCATCCCCGGCATGAGGGCCCCCAACCCGGAGCCGATCTCCGCCATAAAGTGGTCCTGACCCTGGAGGAGGTGGCCCAGGGCCTGGAGACCGGCCTGGAGGTGGAGCGCCGGGTGAGTTGCGGCCGCTGCGGCGGCCAGGGTCTGGAGCCGGGTACCCAGAGCCAAACCTGCCGGCATTGCGGCGGCCGGGGACAGGTGAGCCAGCCCCGGGGGCCCTTGAAGATCTTCAACACCTGCCCGGATTGTCAGGGGACCGGCCGGGTTATCCCTTTTCCCTGTGAGCAATGCGGCGGCGCCGGCACGGTGCGGGAACAGAAGCAGCTCCAGGTGCGCATCCCGCCGGGGGTGGATGCCGGCACCCGCCTGCGCCTCCGGGGAGAGGGTGAAGCCGGGACCCTGGGCGGGCCGCCCGGCGACCTCTACCTGGAAGTGCAGATCGCGCCCCATCCGGTTTTCTCCCGGCAGGGCTGCGACCTCCATTACCGCACCCGAATCTCCTTTGTGGCGGCCGCCCTGGGCACCACCGTCACCATTCCCACTCTGAGTTCCCAGGCGCGCCTGGAAGTGCCGCCCGGCACCCAGCCCGGCACCCTCCTGCGCCTCCCCGGCCAGGGACTTCCGGGGCTGAAGGGGAAACCCCGGGGCGACCTGGTGGTGGAGGTGGCCCTGGAGACGCCCACCAACCTATCCCCGCAACAAAAGAAACTGCTCCGGGAATTGCTCAAATTGCAGGAACAATCAGCCCCCAACCGGCTGGAAGAGCGGATAGAAAAGAAGGGAAGATAACCCGCCAATTTCTCCCCATCCCCGGATTAATACTGCCTCCTCCCCATAGCTCCTTTGTCGGCGCCTAAGGGGCGCCCAGCGAAGAACGTTGCCAGTCTGTTTCCCAAGCTCGGCGATTTTGGGGAA
This sequence comes from uncultured Desulfobacca sp., assembly GCA_964578335.1. Taxonomy (GTDB): domain Bacteria; phylum Desulfobacterota; class Desulfobaccia; order Desulfobaccales; family 0-14-0-80-60-11; genus JAPLJC01. The sequence goes on along the minus strand of CAZOCQ010000173.1, from coordinate 2,476 downwards.
CGACGGGGAAAGCCCCCCTCCCCGGAGGGGAAGATCGGCAAAAGCCAAAACTCAAAACTCGGAACTCGAAACTCAGGCGTATTTGAGTTGTCCCGCCTCCAGGGCCTTGATCTGGTCCCGGAGAGAGGCGGCCCGCTCGAAGTCCAGCTTCTTGGCGGCGGCCTGCATCTCTTTCTTCAGGCGGCGGATTTGGGCGGGGACGTCCTCTACCAGGTAGCGGGCCTGCTCTTCGGCGGCCAGGGGCACGGTGACGTAATCGGCCTCATAGACCGAGGCCAGCACGTCCTTGATGCGGCTCTGGATGGTCTCCGGGGTGATGCCGTGCTGTTTATTGTAGGCTTCCTGCAAGGCGCGGCGGCGCTTGGTCTCCTCCAGGGCCGCGGCCATGGACGGGGTCACCCGGTCGGCGTAGAACAGCACCTCGCCGTGGACGTTGCGGGCCGCCCGGCCGCAGGTCTGGATCAGCGAGCGCCCGGAGCGCAAAAAGCCCTCCTTGTCGGCGTCCAGGATGGCCACCAGGGAGACCTCCGGCAGGTCCAGGCCCTCCCGCAGCAGGTTGATGCCCACCAGGATGTCGAAGACCCCCAACCGCAGGTCCCGGATGATCTCCATGCGCTCCAGGGTGGTGATGTCGGAGTGCAGATAACGGACTTTAAGACCCAGGTCCTGGTAATATTCGGTGAGGTCTTCGGCCATGCGCTTGGTGAGGGTGGTGACCAGGACGCGTTCTCCTTGGGCCACCCGGGCCCGGATCTCCCCCAGCAGGTCGTCCACCTGGTTGGTGGCCGGCTTGACGGTGATCTTGGGGTCCATCAGGCCGGTGGGACGCACGATCTGCTCCACCACCCGGCCCTGGGCCTTGGCCATTTCATAAGGGCCGGGGGTGGCCGAGACGTAGAGCGCCTGATGCACCCGGCCCTCGAACTCCTCGAAGCACAGGGGCCGGTTGTCCAGGGCCGAAGGCAGGCGGAAGCCGTAGTCCACCAGGGTCTGCTTGCGGGAGCGGTCCCCCCGGAACATGCCCTGGAGTTGGGGCACGGTGAGGTGGGATTCGTCCAGGACCACCAGGGATTGCCGGGGCAGGTAGTCCAGCAGGGTAGGGGGGGGCTCGCCGGGGGCCCGGCCGGTGAGGTGCCGGGAGTAGTTCTCGATGCCGTGGCAGAAGCCCAACTCCTTCATCATCTCCAGGTCGAAGCGGGTGCGCTCCTCCAGGCGCTGGGCCTCCAACAGCTTGTCGTTCGCCCGAAACCATCTCACCCTGTCGTCCAACTCCTGTTCGATGGCGGCCATGGCCTGGCGCCGGGTCAGGTCGGTGGTGACGTAATGGGAGGCGGGGTAAATGGTGATTTTTTTGAGCTTCCTTAAAGTCTGGCCCCGCAGGGGGTCAATTTCCCGGATGGCCTCCACCGTGTCGCCCCAGAACTCGATGCGGATGGCCCGGTCCTCTTCGTAGGCCGGGAAGATCTCCACCCGGTCGCCCCGCACCCGGAAGGTGCCGCGGTGGAAATCAATATCGTTCCTCTCGTATAAAATCTCCACCAATTTAGCCAGGACCTCCCGGCGGTCCTTTTCCAGGCCCTCTTCCAGGTAAAGGAGCATACCGTGATAGGCCTCCGGCGAGCCCAGGCCGTAGATGCAGGAGACCGAGGCCACGATGATGACGTCCTGGCGGTCGAAAAGGGAGCGGGTGGCGGAGTGGCGCATGCGGTCGATGGCCTCGTTGATGGCGGAGTCCTTTTCGATATAGAGGTCCGCCTGGGGCACGTAGGCCTCGGGTTGATAGTAATCGTAATAGCTGACGAAATACTCCACCGCGTTCTCCGGGAAGAATTCCCGGAACTCGCCGTAGAGCTGGGCCGCCAGGGTCTTGTTGGGGGCCAGCACCAGGGTGGGCAGATGCACCTGGGCGATGACGTTGGCCACCGTGAAGGTTTTGCCGGAGCCGGTGACCCCCAGCAGCACCTGGTGCGCCTCGCCGCGGCGCACCCCCCGGACCAGTTGGCGGATGGCCTCGGGCTGATCGCCGGTGGGCTTAAAGGTGGTGACTAAATGGAAACGGTCGGGCATATCAGGCAGTGAGCAGTGATCAGTGGTCAGTGGTCAGTTAATTAATCGGCAAGATTTATTAATAAAATAACATTTTTATACGGCCGGGGTAAGAGGCGCAGCGGCCCCGGGGGGGGAAAAATTGACTTGAGGTGGGGGCTGACACCATTTTCATATTCAGGTGCAGCAAATTAACCAATTAACCTGCTTATATCGCTATATTTTTTCACCGAAAACCGAAAACTGAAAACCGTATGAGAATCGGTGGTCCGCAGCCTTTACCCCAAGCCCTTCCCCAAAATTTAGGGCGGCCCCGAGGCCGCCCCTTGCCATCAGCGGTTGCTGGCCCGAGGCCAGCGGGGCCGGAAGTATTACCCTTCCAGCAATAGCAAAGCTAAGCCGGGGTTGGCCGGCGCCTTGACCGGCACGG
>CAZOCQ010000172.1:0-6884 GCA_964578335.1 uncultured Desulfobacca sp. | reverse complement strand
AGTTTCTCCTTCACCAGGTATTCCATGGCCCGTTGGGCATAGGTGGCCATGACGCTGATCATCCAGGTGAAGTGATTCTGCATTTCCTGGTACATCCGGGAATCCGCCATCCCTAAAAGCCCGGTCATCACCGTGCGCAGACGCACCATCTCCGGGTCGCCGATCTGCACCTGGGCCAGGTTGATTTCCTGCTCCAGGCCCTTGAGAAAGTCCAGAAACAGGTGGCTGGCGCCTTGCTGCTCCTGGCCCGACATCTGGGACACGGTGTTCAGCAGGCGGGAGGCGAGGATGATTTCCGCCTTCACCCGGTCGGCGAAATGAAAGATCAGGATGGCTTCCCGGGTGGAGTTGGGGATGGTTGCAGCCATGATTGCGTCTCCTTTTTCAGGTCGTTTCTCTGAGCAGCCGGGCGCTGGGCTGGCGCGGCAGCGGGGTCCAAGGCTATTGAGTATTGGTGGAGATCAAAAGATCCCTGATGCCCTTAACCAGATTATCCGCCACCTGCGCGGCGTCCACCTGGGGAGGGGTGGATTTGTCGGAGCGGTTCAGGGCCAGGAAGATGAGGCGGCCCGAACCCGGATAATAGAGCCAGCGGGTCAGAACCCCCGGGGTTAAGGCGCTGTGGTGGTACATTTGCGCCTCGAACCAGGGGTCCGGGTTCATCACCTGGAGGCCGAAGCCGTAAGTAGTGGCGGGGGCCTGAGGCGAGGTCATCTGCTGCAGGGAATTGCCGTTCACCACCTGGCCCCCGAAGAGGGCGCGGGTCCAGGTGTCCATGTCCTGGGCGGTGGTCACGCCGGCCCCCGAGGTCCAATCCCAGGAGAAGTCCCAGTCGGAGGTGTCGGTAAGGTTCGGGAAGGGCGGCGGTGAGCCGAAATAGTCTCCGAACCAGCAGAAGTCCCGGGTATAGGGCGCGGTCTTCACGCCGCTGCGGCTGAGGGCGCTGCGGGACATACCCAAAGGCCCGAAGAACTGGGTCTGAATCAGGTTCTCCACCGTGTCCCCGGTAGCCGCCTCGATAATCAACCCCAAAAGGTAGTAGCCGGTGTTGCAGTAACTGGAGGAGGTGCCCGGCGCAAAATCTAAGGGATAGGCATTGAGGATCGCCAGGACCTCGGACGCGGCCCAGGGCGTGGTGGGGCCGGACGCCAGCCGGGCCCGAAACTCGGCGGTGGACTCGTGGTCGTGCAGACCGCTGGTGTGGTTCAGGAGCATAAGAACGGTAATCTGATCGCCGGAGATCACCTGGCCGGGTAGCCATTGCTCCACCGTGTCGGTCAGGGCCAGCTTGCCGGACTCCACCAGGCGCATGACCAGCGCCGCGGTAAAGAGCTTGGTCACCCCGGCCAGGCGCACCTGCTGGTCAGTGGCCATGGGCTGGGAGGTGGCCAGATCGGCCTTGCCGGCTGCGCCGATCCAGACGCCCCATCTGGTCCGGACCGCGGCAATGGCCCCCGGCGCGCCGGTATCGCTCACCGACTGGTTCAGCAAGGTCTGGAGCTGGGTGCTGGGCAGGGTGGGAGGCAGCGGCGGAGGGGGAGCGGCGGAAGCATTATAGATGAAGCCGTAAGGGTAGCCGCCGCCGCCCAGAGTCCCTCCGGCGCCTGAAGAACCGCCATAGGATAAGCCGCCGGTTGATTGATCTTCGCCGATTCTGCCGGCGCCGCGTTCGCCCCCGGAGCTTGTGGTTATCGAGCCGGTGGGGGAAACTCCGGTTTTATCTTCTGACTTGTCCTCATCCGCCCCTTCCCCGGCCCTCTGGGCCTTTTGGCTCGAACCGGACTTCTGATCCCTTGACCCTTCGGGCTGGGTCTGTGTGGCTCCGACTGGCGCAGTGGGCAAAGTCTTCCCCTGGGGAATGATAATCTCTCCGTTCTGGCCCACCACGGTTTTATCCGCCTTGGGGTCTTTGGCGGTGATGATGATCGTCAATTGGCCTTCGAACCCGGATTCAGGAGCGGCCGCGGTCTTTTCGGCCCGCGGAACATTTCCCGGCGCCGTCCTGGAGTAAGCCGGCAGGACCAGGATTACCGTGAAGACCAGGCAAGCAAGAATTTTCTTAATCATCTGCGCTAAGGAACCAAGGGTTGATGGTCTATAAAATGATTATGCCCCAGGGAAAAATCAAGTCAAGACCGGGAACGCCGGGAACTCACCCTATTCGGCCAGGCTCTGCGGCTGGGGGCTGGCGGGAATATGCTGCTTTTTCATTTTCTCCAGCAGGGTGGTGCGGTTCAGCCGAAGCAGCCGGGCCGCCTGGCTCTTGACCCAATTACTCTTTTGCAGGGCCTGAAAGATCAGCCGGCGCTCCAGGGATTGCAGGGCGGCGTTGAGGTCCAGGCCCTCGCCCGGTAGTTCTTCCAGCGAGGCGACGGGCGTCGCGGCCTGGAATTTCTCCGGCAGGTCGGCCAAGTCGATCACCTCGCCCTCGGTTAAGATAACCAGACGTTCCACCAGGTTTTCCAACTCCCGGACGTTGCCGGGCCAGTCATGGCGGCACAGCAGTTCCAGGGCCCCGGGGGTCAGGCGTTTCCGGGGTCTCTGCCTCCGGCGGCTCATTTCTTCCAGAAAATGCTGCACCAGCAGGGGGATATCATCGCGACGGTCCCGTAAGGGCGGCACCTTGATGGGAATGACGTTGAGGCGGTAGTAGAGATCCTGGCGGAATTTCTGGCGGGCCACCAACCCTTCCAGGTCCTGGTTGGTGGCGGCGATCACCCGGATGTCCACCCGCAAGGTCTTGACCCCGCCGATCCGTTCAAAGGCATGTTCCTGCAAAACCCGAAGTATCTTCACCTGGAGGTTGGGGCTCATCTCCGAGATCTCGTCCAAAAAAATGGTGCCGCCGTCGGCCTGCTCGAAGCGCCCGGGGCGGCTGCGGATGGCGTGGGTAAAGGCGCCGCGCTCGTGGCCGAAGAGTTCGCTTTCCAGGAGTTCTTCCGGAATGGCGGCGCAGTTCACCGGGATCAGGGGACCGTCCCGGCGGTCGCTGTGGTAATGAATGGCGTGGGCGATGAGTTCCTTGCCGGTGCCGGATTCCCCCATGATCAGCACCGTGCTGTTGCTGTCCGCCACTTTGTGGATCAGATCGAAGACCCGACTCATGGCCTCGCTTTGGCCCACCATGTTGTGGAAGCCGTAGCGCTGGCGCAATTGCTTTTTGAGCAGCAGGTTTTCTGTTTTCAGCCGCCGATGCTCCAGCGAGCGGGCCACCACCAGGCGGAGTTCAGTGGCGTCCACCGGCTTGGCCAGGTAATCGTAAGCCCCCTGGCGCATGGCCGCCACCGCGCTGCTGATGGTGGCGTAGCCGGTGATGATGATGCAGGGGCACTCGGGCTGGTATTGCGACAGATATTGGAGGATCTCCATGCCGTCCTTGCCGGGCATGGCCAAGTCGGTCAGGGTCAGGTCGAAGCTCCGTTCCTGTAATTGCCCCAGGCCGCTTTCTCCATCCACCGCGGTGACCACGGCGTAACCTTCGGCTTCCAGAATTTCTTGCAAGACCAGGCGAACCTCCTGATCGTCGTCGATCACCAGGATGGAGGCCCTTTCCTGTTTCATAAATAATCTCCTATGGTTAAAAACCTTACACCAAATCGGCGGTCACGTCAATAAAATGACGGGTCTTAAGCCCTTTAATGGCAAGGGCCGCGAAAAGGGGTTGACTTCAAAAAAATGGAATTGATATGCTGGGGTAACCAACCAGACAAGGAGTGTTGGTGCTAGCCACTCTGATCTTCATTCTGTGGGCGTATGGCATGTACGCCCTTATTGCTGCCTTGTCCGGACGCAAAGGTCGAGGCGTCAGAGGTCGCAACCCACGCAGACGCTATGGCTGGCTGGCCTTGGGGGCCGGCGTTGGGTTGGGGTTGGGCCTGGCCGTTTTCCTGGCCAATTCTTGGGACCAGGATAACCACAACCTGAAGTTGTCCGGCTTTCTGGGCACGGTGTGGGCCGAGGGTTGGCCTGAAAAGGTGGATCAACGGCAGGAATTTCCTCCCTTCAAGAGCGCCTCTGCGGAGGAAAAACCGGTTTATGCCCTGCTGCATCCCGGCACCGCGCCCGCCGAAATAGCCAAGGGCAAGGCCGCCCCCAAACCGAGGCCGCTGCACAAACCGAAACTACAGAAATCCTCGCCTCCGAAGGAAAAGGACGCCAAGGTCCAGGTCAAGGCGGCCAAAAAAGACAAACCGCCCGCCAAGAGCAAGACCAAGGCCGCCAAGAAGAAAAAGCGGGCCACGGCGGGAGCCGCCAAGCAAACCCCCAACGTTTAAACCACCGCAGCCGTTCCGGGAACGGCAAAATATTGACGGGCCTGCGGTCGTTTTCCCCCTTCCCCCCACTGCGGATTTCGCCTAAAATCATGCCTATGCCAAGGTGGGTCATTTCATCAACCGCCGGGACCAGGTCCAGCCGTTGACTACGGAAGCGGGCAGCCAAACCGGCAGGATCGCCCGGGCCGCAGGCGCCGTGTCTGTGGCGGTGTTTGCCAGCCGGCTCCTGGGTCTGGTGCGGGAGCAGGTCTTCGCCGGCCTGTTCGGGGCGGGCTACGCCTACGACTCCTATGTAGTGGCCTTCCGCATCCCCAACCTGCTGCGGGACCTCTTTGCCGAAGGCGCCTTGAGCGCCGCCTTCGTCACCGTGTTCACCGACTACGACCAGAAGTTGGGGCCGGAGCGCACCTGGCGCCTGGCCAACAACGTCATCATGTGCTCTTCCTTGCTGGTGGGGAGCCTGGTGCTGTTGGGCATGATCTTCTCCCCCCAACTGGTGGGGCTGATGGCCCCGGATTTCGGCCAGGTGCCGGGGAAACTGGGCCTCACCACCCTGATGACCCGCATTATGTTCCCCTTCCTGCTCCTGGTCTCCTTGGCCGCCCTGGCCATGGGGATGCTCAACAGCAAGGGCAAATTTTTCATTCCCTCCCTGGCTTCCAGTTTCTTCAACCTCGGCTCAGTGGTGGCCGGGGTGACCCTGAGCCTGGCGGTCCCCCGACTGGGCCTCCATCCCATCGTGGGCATGGCCTGGGGCGCCCTCATCGGCGGCCTGCTGCAGTTCCTGGTGCAGGTGCCGCTGTTGCGGCGCGTCGGCTTTCGCTTTCGCTGGGCCCTGGATTTCCGGGAAGAGGGCCTCAGGCGCATCGGCCTCCTGATGCTGCCCGCGGTGGTGGGGCTTTCCGCCACTCAAATCAACCTCTTCATCAACACCTTCTACGCCTCCAGTTGCCCCCAGGGCAGCGTCTCCTGGCTCAATTACGCCTACCGGCTCTTCCACCTGCCCATGGGTCTGTTCGGCGTGGCCCTGATGGTGGCCACCATGCCGGTGGTCTCCCGGCATGCCGCCCAGCAGGACCTGCCGGCCTTGCGGGGCGCCCTGGAGTCTTCCCTGGGCCTGGCCCTGCTGGTCACCATGCCGGCCGCCTGCGGGCTGATCTTTTTGGCCCAACCCATCATCGCCCTCATCTTTCAGCACGGCCGGTTCACCGCCTGGGACACCCAGCAGACCGCCGCGGCCCTGGCCCTGTACGCCCTGGGGGCCCTGGCCTTCGCCGGAGTGAAGATCATGGTGCCGGTCTTCTACGCCCTGAACAATACCCGGATTCCGGTGCTCGGCTCGTTCCTGACGGTGGGCGCCAACCTAATCTTCATCAACCTCACCCTGGCGCCTTTGCAGCACCGGGCCATCGCCCTGTCCACCTCCCTTTCCATGATCCTTAACTTTCTTTTTCTGGGGGTGATGCTCTACCGGAGATTGGACGGCTTTCGGGTGCGGTCCCTGGCGCACACGCTCCTCAAGGTGAGCGCCGCCGGGGGGGTGATGGGGCTGCTGGTCCTCTGGCTCCAGCCGCAGTTGGCCGGCTGGTTGGGAACCGGCCTGGGGGGGCGCTTCCTCAGCGTCATGAGCGCCATCCTGCTGGGCGCCGGGACTTATTTTCTGCTGGTCTGGCGTCTGAAAATCCCGGAATTCCAGGAATTGAGCCAAAAACTGGCGGCCCGGTTGGGGAGGTAAGCGTTCCTTCCAGGGCACACAAAAAAAGGCAGGGGCGGGGGCCCCTGCCTGTCATTGTCCGTCCGGCCCCCTAATTCAGAGGCACGACCACCGTCCGGTTCAGAGGCTGAATTGAATAGAAGAGCTGGAATCCCGCCAACCGCATGGTGGAGTTGGCCACATTGGGTCTCCAGTTAAACACGTAGGCATAATTGGTGTTGTCCACGGTATGGTTGAGGGTGACGCTGTCGGCAAACCCCTGACCGGCGCTGCCGGTGGAAGTGACTCCCCATTCCAAGGCTAACGTCTGCGTAGTGAGATTATAGGCAGAGAACCAGCCATCACAATCAAAACCTGCGTTGGTGTCATTGTAATACATCCGGAAGCTGCTCACCACCGCCCCCTGCGGCAGGGAAAGCGGGGTATTCCACACCCCGCTGGGGTTGGCGGTGGCATAGATGTTGCCCCCACTCCCATAATCAAAAGTCGTGGCGCTGTCCCGGGGACGCAAAGCCACGCCGACGACCTGCAGCGTCGCCGCCACGGGCGCCTTGGCGACCGGTTCTTTCAGCGTCGGCGGCGCGGCCTTGGCCGGAGTGCCTTCGGACGACAGCGGTAGGTCTGCGGCCGCCAGGGGGCTGGCGACTCCCAGGATGAGCAGAGCCAACGCCAGGGTTAACCATCGGTAGCTGACTACAATTTTCATGTCCTTCCTCCTGTGGCGCGCTCCCAAGCGCATGCGAGCCTGGGGGCAGTTTTGGGGAATTATTAATCTTGCCGTCCTTGATGAAAATGTTTATGGGGGTATCCGGTTGATTCTCCTTGACCCTATATGTAGAATCTTTTGTAAAAAAGCAGTTCTGCCAATTAAGGCGGTTTTTCCCCCTCCCCACGGG
>CAZOCQ010000171.1:0-6905 GCA_964578335.1 uncultured Desulfobacca sp. | reverse complement strand
CGCTTCAGGGCCGGCATGCCCTTGGGGACCCCGCCCTGCACCACCAGGTCCGGTTTGAGGGACAGGATCATCTCCACGTTGGGCTGGAGATGAGTGCCCACCGTGGGCAGACCCGTCAGGTTAAGGTCGCCCTGGATATGGGCCACTATCCGATCCTTCAGGTCCAGGGCAATCAAGGTTTCCGTCAGCCCGCCGTACAGCGTGACGATGCGCCGGGGCGGCTGGGCCAGGGAGATGGTCTGGCCCAGGTCGTCTTTGATCTGGGCGGCCCGCAGGTCGGTGCTGCTGCTCGATATGAATAAAATCAAGGCGCAAATCAGAGAGAAACGCGTAAAGACGCGGTAACTCCCTCCCCTTTGAGGGGGGAGGGTTGGGGAGGGGGTGGCGCAAAGATTTTCGCCCCCCTCCCCACAGCCCCCTCCCACCAGGGGAGGGGGGGATTTGCCCTGGTTCCCAAGCTGAGCTTGGGAATCCAAATGTAGCCCAAGTTTTGCTTGGGGACCTGACCCCTGACCCCTGACCCCTGGCTCCTGTTTCATCCCCGCGCCGCCTCCAATAATTCCTCTTCAGCCCGAATCCCCGAGGTCAACGGCAGCATCACCGCGTAGGGCCGCCCATGCGCTGGATGCCGGATGACCTCCATGGGGGTCTCATAGACCTGGGCCAAAACCTCGGGGGTAAAGACCGCCTCGGTGGCTCCGTCCCGGACGAGGCCGCCGTCCTTGAGAAACAGCAGCCGCCGGCAGTAAAGGGCCGCCAGGTTGAGGTCGTGCATGGCGCAGAGCACCGTCAGGCCCCTGGTTCGGTTGAGCCATTGCAGAATCTCGAAAATCTCCAGCTTTTTGCGCACATCCAGGGAGGAAGTGGCTTCATCCAGCAGCAGGATCTGCGGGTCCTGGGCCAAGGCCCGGGCAATCACCACCCGCTGGCGCTCCCCGCCGGAGACCTCGGTGATGGGCCGCTCCTGCAAGTGCTCGGTGGTGGTGCGGCGCATGGCCTGCAAGGCCCAGAGCAGGTCTTCGTCCGTCAGGGTCCCCAGGCGTTTACGGTGGGGATAGCGCCCCATGAGGACGATCTCCAGGCAGGCGAAGGGAAAGCGCACCTCCGTGGTCTGGGGCACCACCGCCAGGGTCTGGGCCCGCAGGCGGCTGGCGGTGCGGCCCAGGTGTCGGTCTTTGATCACGATGCTGCCGCCTTGCGGGGGCAGGAGGCCGGAAAGGGCGTGCAGCAGGGTGGACTTGCCGCTGCCGTTGGGGCCCAACAGGCCCACGAACTCCCCGGCGTCCACCTGGAAATTGAGGCCCGTCAGGACCCGGCGGTCCCCATAGCCCAGGTCGAGGTCCGTAACCCGAATCACCACATCCCCCTGGTGCGCCGGGACTTGAGCAGGTAAAAGAAAAATGGCCCGCCCAAGAGGGCGGTGACCACCCCCACCGGCAGTTCCTGGCCGCCGGCCAGGAGGATGCGGGCCGCCACGTCGCCCCAGATGAGGATCAAGGCTCCGGTGCAGGCGCTCAAGACCAGCAGCCGGCCATGGGAGGGGCCGGCCAGGACCCGCACCAGGTGCGGCACCACCAGGCCCACAAAGCCGATGACTCCGGAAACCGCCACTGCTCCGGCGGTGAGCAGGGAGGCCCCCAACAGCAGTTGCAGCCTCACCTTGGAGACAGCCACCCCCAGGTGATGGGACTGCTCTTCCCCCATGGCCAGGATGTCCAGCTCCCGGTGGTGGGTCGCGGCCAGGGCCAGGCCCGCCAAGGCGTAGGGCGCCAGGAACCCCACGTGAATCCAGCCCCGGCCGGAGAAGCTGCCCATGATCCAAAAGACGATGGCCGACAGCGATTCTTCGTCCAGGCTCTTGATCAGGCTGATGAGGGCGGACAGGAAGGTGCTCACCACGATGCCCGCCAGGATCAGCGACTCCTTGCGGATGCGCCCCCCCGACTCCCGGGACAGGATCAGCACCGCGGCCATAGCCCCCAAGGCCCCGGCCAAGGCCCCCAGAGGCAGGGGACTCAAGCCCAGAAAAGAGCCGCCCACCCCCAGCATCACCAGCAGCGCCACCCCAAAGGCGGCGCCGGTGGAGACCCCCAGGGTAAAGGGGTCGGCCAGCGGATTGAGCAACAGCCCCTGAAAGACCACCCCGGCGGCGGCCAGGCAGGCCCCCACCAGGCCGGAAAGCACCACTCGGGAGAGCCGGATGTTCCAGATGACCACCTCGACGGTGCGGTCCAGGGCGGGGCCGGCCAAGCCCAGTTTGCCCAGAACCACGGCGGCCACGGTCTGCCAGCCCAGGTCCATGCGGCCGACCCCGGTGGCCAGGGCTACCGAGACCAGTAGTCCCAGGCTCAGGGCCGCGAGTGCGATGGCAAAGCGCCGCGTGCCGGCCTGGCGCCGGCGGCGGACGCCCGCCAGGTCCAGACCCGGGGAGGCTTTTTCGGCCACCAGAGGATTATTCAATCTTTTCCGCGTCCTGGGCTAGCCGGAAAGGTTCCAGCTAAGGTTTGAGCCGTCATTCATGGGCCTCTGGCCCACGCCTAAGGCATGAAAAGGTTTGGTAGAGCGGGCCTCCGCGCCCGCCAAACCTGGGCCACAGGCTGGAAGCCTGCGCTACCGATATAACTTTTCGGAGCAGGCCAAAAAAAATCCTTAAGTCCCCAATGGACTTAAGGATGCACCCAGCTTCTTAATCCTTATGGTTTAGAGGCGCTTGTCCAGGGCGGCTCTTTCGCCCGGCCTCACTCGGCCGGACCTCCAGGCAGGTCTTCTGGCTCCCGGATCTATCTACTTCCTGCGCCTTCCCACTCCACTCGGATGGAACAGTGGCTTCGTGCAGGGTTCGTCCCCGGTCACAGCGGCGGGACCGCGACGGCTCTTCCGTCTTCCCCATTAAACCCCGAAGGGTGCCTTGGATGGGGGAATCATATCCTCTAAACAGGAGGCTGTCAACCCCCCAGACCGGGGCCGCCGGCAGCCCTTCGGGAGGCCGGGCAAGTATTTTTCTCCATTCCCCCAGGATAGGTTTTCTTTGAAGGTTTTTTATTATATAAATTTGGCTAGTTAGACTAGGAGGGCCCGATGCCCAGAGAACACATCCTGGCCGTGGACGATGAAGAGGACATCCTGGAATTGCTCCGCTACAACCTGAGCAAGGAGGGCTACCGGGTCACCTGCGCGGCTTCCGGAGAAGCCGCGGTGAAAACCGCCAAAACCGGCAGGCCCGATCTTATCCTGCTGGACCTGCTGCTCCCCGGCATTGACGGCCTGGAGGTCTGCCGGCGGCTGAAAAGCGAGCCCCAGACCCGGGACATCCCCATCATCATGCTCACCGCCAAAGGCGAGGAAGTGGACGTGGTCACCGGCCTGGAACTGGGGGCGGACGATTACGTCCCCAAGCCCTTCAGCCCCCGGGTCCTGCTGGCCCGGATCAAGGCGGTGCTGCGGCGCCGGGCCGCGGCCCCCCCGGCCGAGGCCGCCCCCCTCCGGGTGCAGAACCTGGTGATCGATCCGGGCCGCCATCTGGTCTTACTGGATGAGCAGCCGCTGGAACTGACGGTGACGGAATTTCACCTGCTCCATCTCCTGGCCCGCCGCCCCGGTTGGGTGTACACCCGCAACCAGATCGTCCAGGAAGTGCACGGTGGCGATTACGCGGTGACGGAGCGCTCCATTGACGTGCACATGGTGGGGCTGCGCAAGAAACTCGGTTCCTTCGGCAAATCCCTGGAGACGGTGCGCGGCATCGGCTACCGCCTGAAAGATTGAGGGCTAGCGCCCCCAAGGATCGAGTCATGCAACGAAAACGGCTGGTTTGGCAACTATTTCCCTCCTTTCTGGTCATCACCCTGCTCTCCCTGGGCGCGGTCACCTGGTACACCACCGCCTCCTGGCGGCAATTTTACCTGGAACAGACCGCGGCGGACCTAAAGACCCGGGCCCTGCTGGCAGTGACTTACCTGCAAGACAAGTTTTCTCCCGGTCAGGGGCCGGAAATGGAGCGGATTTGCGAGGAATTGGGCCGCCTGACGGGCACCCGCCTGACCGTGATCCTGCCCTCCGGCAAAGTCCTGGCCGACTCCGAGGAAGAGGCGGGGCGGATGGAGAATCACGCCGACCGCCCCGAATTTCAGCAGGCCATGCACGACCGGGTGGGGGTCTCCGGGAGATTCAGCTTCACCCTGGGCCATGATCGCATTTACGTGGCCGTGCCCTTGAAGGAACAAGGCCGAATCGTGGCGGTGGTGCGGGCCTCCCTGCCCATGACCGCCATTGCTGAAGCCCTCAGGGCCGTGTACCTCAAGACCGCCGCCGCCGGCCTGGTTATTGTCCTGTTGCTGGCGGTGCTGAGTTTTTTCTTCTCCAGCCGTTTCAGCCGCCCCCTGGAGGATTTAAAACGGGGAGCGCTCCGTTTCGCCGGGGGGGACCTGAGCCGGCGGCTGCCCGTTTCCGGCTCGGATGAATTGGCCGGCTTGGCCGAGGCCTTTAATCACATGGCCGAGCAGTTGGAAGACCGCATCAACGCCCTCATCCGCCAGGGGCAGTTGCAGGAGGCGGTGCTCTCCAGCATGGTGGAAGGGGTCCTGGCGGTGGACGCCGACCAGCGCCTCATCACCCTGAACCGGGCCGCGGCCCGGCTGCTGGGGGTGGACTACGTGGCCTCTCAGGACCGCCCGATTCAGGAAGTGGTGCAGAATCCGCAGTTGCAGAGCTTCATCACCCGCACCATCTTCGCCCGGGAGCCGGTGGAGGGCGAAGTGGTGCTGGACCGCGGCGAGCAGATCATCCAGGCCCACGGCACCTTCCTGAAGGACACCCGGGGGACCGATATCGGCTTTCTCATCGTGCTGCACGATATCACTCATCTGCGGCGCCTGGAGCTGACCCGGCGCGACTTCGTGGCCAACGTCTCCCACGAACTCAAGACCCCCATCACCTCCATCAAGGGCTTCGTGGAGACCCTGCTGGCCGGGGCCCTGCGGGAACCGGAGAACGCCGAAAACTTCCTGCGCATCATCGCCCGGCAGACCGACCGGATCAATGAGATCATTGACGACCTCCTCAGCCTCTCCCGCATCGAACGGGACACCGAGCAGGGCCGGGTGTTCCTGACCACCGGCCGGATTAAAGCCGCCCTGGCCGCGGCGGTCCAGGTCTGCGAAGCCAAGGCGGCGGCCAAAAACATCACCGTCTCCCTGGAATGCCCGGAGGAGCTGCGGGCCCTGGTAAATGCGCCGCTCTTGGAACAGGCCGTGGTCAACCTGGTGGACAACGCGGTCAAATACAGCCCCCCGGAGAGCGCCGTGGCGGTGGAGGCCCGGCGGGAGGGGGCTGAGGTGGTGGTGAAGGTGCGGGATCAGGGGGTCGGCATTGAACAGAGTCAGTTGTCCCGCATCTTTGAGCGCTTCTACCGGGTGGATGCCGGGCGCAGCCGCAAGGAGGGCGGCACCGGCCTGGGCCTGGCCATCGTCAAACACATCGCCCAGGCCCTGGGGGGCCGGGTGACGGTGGAGAGCACCCCGGGGCAGGGCAGCGTCTTCGCCTTGCACCTGCAAGTGGATTAAACAATTAGGAGTTAGTTGTGGCGAACCTGGTGTTCGCCCGAAAACAGAACTCGAAATGGATAAGAGAGAAGCACAGCAGCTTTTAGATGATTTTGTGGCGGCCTTGCGGTCTCGGTTTGCCTACCAGGACTGGCAAAAGCTCATCGGCGAATCCGAGGTGGTGGAAACCGAGGGTCCCAGCGGCGGCGCCTACCAAATCGAATGGAGCGTTTTCTGGGATGGTCATCCCGGCGGCGCCATCCGGGTCCTGGTCTCCATTGACGACGGCAGCCTCATCAGATCCATGATTCCCCTCAGTACCAGCCTGCTCATCCCAAAACCCATGTGCGCCCTGCGCACATGAAAAGGGGCGACCCGGCGGGTCGCCCTGTTTTCTTTAGTGCACCGGCGGGACGCCTGTGCCACCATTCCCTTTATCCATGGCGTCTGGCTCTAGGGGCGGGTCGCGACCCGCCCCTCAATACCATCCTGCCCTTACCCTTCCTTCTTTTCGAACGTCAGCCCGGACCCGTCCGCGTCCACCTGGATGGTGTCGCCTTCTTTGAAGCGGCCTTCCAGCAGCATGGGGGCCAGCTTGTCCTGGAGGTGGTGCTGGATGGCCCGGCGCAGGGGCCGCGCCCCGTAAACCGGGTCGTAGCCCGCCTCGGCCAGGAAGTCCCGGGCCGCGTCGGTCAGTTCCAGGCTGAGCTGGCGCTCGGCCAGGAGTTTCTTCAAACGGGCCATCTGCAACGTCACGATGTCTCGCAACTGCTCCTTGCTGAGGCGGTGGAAGATGAGGATGTCGTCCACCCGGTTCAGAAACTCCGGCTTGAAGTGGAGCCGCAGGGCCTCCATGACCCGCTCCCGCATCTGCTTTTCGTCCAGGGCCTCGGCGATGTACTGGCTGCCGATGTTGGAGGTCATGATGACGATGGTGTTCTTGAAATCCACCGTGCGGCCGTGGCCGTCGGTGAGGCGGCCGTCGTCCAGGATCTGCAGCAGGGAATTGAAGACCTCCGGATGGGCCTTTTCGATTTCATCGAACAGCACCACCGCATAGGGCCGGCGGCGCACCGCCTCGGTGAGTTGGCCGCCCTCCTCGTAGCCCACGTAGCCCGGCGGCGCCCCGATGAGCCGGGAGACCGTGTGCTTCTCCATGTATTCGCTCATGTCCAGGCGCACCATGGCGTTTTCATCGTCGAAGAGGAATTCCGCCAAAGCCCGGGCCAGTTCGGTCTTGCCCACCCCGGTGGGACCCAGGAAGATGAACGAGCCCAGCGGCCGGTTGGGGTCTTGCAGGCCCGAACGCGCCCGGCGCACCGCGTTGGACACGGCCTGCACCGCCTCTTCCTGGCCGATCACGCG
>CAZOCQ010000170.1:0-6935 GCA_964578335.1 uncultured Desulfobacca sp. | reverse complement strand
TTTCACCACTTCCTGGGTGACGTAGCGGCCGAAGGTGTCCCGGATGAAGTCCCGTTTTTCCATGTAGTCCGTAAGTTCCCGGCCCATCCGGTTGAAGGAGCCGGCGAGTTCGGCGAGCTCTTTGGCTCCGCTCTCCGGCACGGAGGCGGCGAAGTCTCCGTGGGCGATGTCCGAGGTCTTGCGGGCCAGGACCCGCAAAGGTTTGGTAATACCCCGGGAGATGACGGTGATCACCAGGGTCAGGACACCCAACCCCAATAGAGCAATCACCAGAGTCTGCCGCATCAGGGCGCGGGCATCGGCGAAGAGTTCGTCGTCCGGAAACACCACCCCCAAAGACCAGCCGGTGGACTGCAACGGGGTATAACAGAGCCAGGACTCCCTGCCGGTAAATGAGGACCGGATGGGCGCAAACCCCTCGCCGCCCCGGATCATCTCCCGGCCCACCCGGCGAATCCCGGGATCATTTCTCGCTTCCGCCAGACTGAAAACGCTTTCCCGCATGATCAACTGCTGGTCCGGATGGGTTACAAAGACGCCGTTTTGAGAAATCAGAAAGGCGTAGCCGCTCCGGAAAATCTTCACCGCGGCGATGATATCCTTCAACCACTCCAGGGACAGGTCGGCGGTAACCACTCCCTCGAATTGGCGGGCGCCGTCCGGCTGTTTCCGATAAAAGGGCACGGAGAAGCTGGACATAATGATATTGCCGCCGCCCTCATCGAAATAAGGTTCACTCCAGACCGGTCGGTTCAGTTCCTTGGGAACCTGATACCAATCCTTGAGGAAGTAGTGGTAAGAGTCGCTGCCCAGGTAGATCAATTTTACCTGCCGGTTCTCTCGGTAACCGTAAGGACTAAAATAATAGAAACTCTTATGGAAGACGTAAGGTTCGAAGGCTATCGCCACTCCGTAGATTTCCGCATTGGATTCCACCAGGCGCTGAATCAAGAGCTCCATTCCCTTCTGTTGGTAAGGGAGGTCCTCGATGACTGCGGCCAGGTTGGTGGGAACCTTGGCGACTCCCTGGAGAACCATCTCAATTTTACCGGCGGTAGCCTGGGCCAGGTGCCGGGCGTTTTCGGCGGCCTCGCGGATGATCCTTTCTTGGGAGGCCTGGTAGCTGTACAGGAACGCCGCCAGGAAGACGGCCGCGACACTGGTGAGAATAAAAAAGATGAGTTGGGTGGCCAGACTGCTATTTTTCATGGGGCTGGGCCAGATCAAGATAGAAATGCGCATAATCCGGAATATGTTTGATAACGCCGCTCTTTCTCAGGACTTCCGCCACTCGATAATAGGTTTCCCGATTCAGGTCCCCCAGAGGCGCCTGACTGCCGTCCGGCTGGAAGAGGTCCTGCATCCGGGCCAACATCCATTTCTGGTGCACCAGATTGGTGGGCACGTGGGCGGCGTTGGCGTACTTCATGACGATGTCCAGGGCTTCCTTGGGGTGGGCGAAGGCATAGCGCCAACCCGCCAGGCTGGCCTGGACAAAGTTGCGGCAAAGCCGCGGTTTCTCCTGATAGGTCTGCTCCAGGCAATAAAGGCCGTCTTCGGGGAAATTGAGGCCGTAGTCGGCCAGGGGAAAGGTGGTGATCTCACCGGCTTCCAGGCCGGCGTTGAGAATCAGGTGGTA
Organism: uncultured Desulfobacca sp.; assembly: GCA_964578335.1. GTDB lineage: Bacteria > Desulfobacterota > Desulfobaccia > Desulfobaccales > 0-14-0-80-60-11 > JAPLJC01. Next base: position 5,296 of record CAZOCQ010000170.1, on the reverse strand, counting down.
TTCGTTGTACCACATGGCCGAAGCCACAGCCACGCCGCCGCGCAAGAAGAGGTTCATGGTGGTCCCTTGGGGAATGGGCTTCACCTGCAAGTGGTATTTATGGAAAAAGGCGTCGAGTTGCCCCTGAAAATCTTCGCCCCAAAGGCCCACCTTTTTGCCGTTAAGATCCTCCGGAACTCTTATGCCGCTGGATTTCTTGGCCACCAGCATCAAGCCTGAGCGCTGTCCCAACTGGCAGATGTTCAATAACTTGAGGCCCCGGTCCCGTTGGATGAGGCCGGCGGGTAACTGCAACGTAACAAAATCAACCCGGTTTTGGGCCAGCATCTCCGAGGACGGCCTTTCCGGTCCGCCCCGCAAAATCCGGACGTCCAGGCCGTGTTCAAAGAAGAAGCCCTTTTCATAGGCCACGTAATAGCCGGCGAATTGCGCCTGGGGCTGCCATTGGGGCAGGAAGCTCACCTTGGACAGGTGAGTTTCGGCCATTGCCATGCCGACGATGGCAAAGTGGAGAGCCAAAAGGAAAGCCGCGCCAAAGATTACTGGAAGAACTTTTTCAGCAACCGCTTTTAACAGGGGACTCCGCTTCATAGGCCTAATGCATCTTATCGGGTTCCCCATTGAGTTTCAATAAGATAAAACCAGGTCGGCGCATAAGACCCGGCTCTCTACCCTTTCGGCAGCGTCCCTTCCCGACTTGGCAATGTCGGCAATGTCAAGGCAAAAAGGGCGCCCCGCCTCCGCCTGACGATTACTGGTCCGAAGGCTGGCACCCTGTGGTCACTCTTTTGGGGGGCGGCGCCGGGAGAATCGGGCAACACTCTCTCGCCGAGTTCCCCGGCGCCGGGCCGGCACAACCAAACTGCCGGGTTACCTCACCGTTGCGGGGCTTTTTCAGGCTGCGGCGCCGGACCGGGCTGGCCTCCTGGTGCTCCCCCCGGCGGAGGCGGCTGTCCGGGAACCGGTTTGGGCCTGGCCGGTGCGGCCGCCGGAGGAGGAGCCGGTCTCTGTCCGGCCGGTGGGGCCATTTGAGCCGGTCCCGGTTTCTGACCGGCAGGCGGCGTCACCTGAGGAGGTCCTGGTTTCGGCGCGGTTGGCGGAGCCGCGGGAGCAGGTCCGGGCCTCTGGCCCGGAGGCGGCGTCACGTGAGGGGGACCGGGTTTTTGCTCCCCGGGCGGGGCAAATTTACCCGGACCCGTTCCCGGTCTTCCCGGCGGGGGTCCCGGGTGTATTCCCGGTTTCGGCCTTTCGGGCTGGGGCGGCGGGGCGGGCCGACCCTTGAAGCCTTTCTGCCAGGCGTCAGGGCCCCCATGCCGGTGTTTTTCATAGAACCGCTGGTCATAAACTTGGCCCACCCGGTGGGTGCGCCAATAGGGGTAGGACCGGCGGAACTGCCTCCAGTAATTGGGATGTCGGCTATACCAGGTCTGCCATTGCGGCACATACCATTGTGTAGGTCTGATGATGTAAGCCGGAGGATAAGCGTAATACGGGCACCAGCCGTACTGGGGGCCGAAAAAGTAATACAGGATGCCGTTTAAGAACCAATCGCCGTTGAAAAAGACCCAGGGGGTTTTGGGGCCCACCCAGGGCTGGAGGTATGGGTTCGGGGGCGGGACGCTGTACTCGTAGAACTGAGCAGAGGCCGGCGCTGATGAGGCGGCGAGCGCGCCTCCGGCCAGCATGACGGCCAGCAGCAAAACCAATGAAAACTTTTTCATACGGACCTCCGGGTTGAATTCATTTTTCCATTACTGTTAAAGTTAAGACTGAATTTACCCGTAGCAATAACCAAATACCTCGGGGCGTCCTGCTGATGGGCTTTGGGCCTCTCACCCCTCCGGCAGCGCCTCGTTCAACACCCGGTGAATAAGCTGATGAATCTCCGGGGCCACGGAAGTGAAACGTATAGTGGCCGTTAAGCCGCCGTCCACCCCCGGCTCCACCTTGGTCGCCTTGCCGTATATCCGCCCGGGCAGCTCGCAGCCATGCTCATCCAACATTCGCAGGCGCACGTCTTCCCAGGCGTCTAACTCCCCTACAAGGGCCAACCGCGCCGCGGTCTCGCTGAGGTGGGTGATCCGGACCGCGTCGTTGGAGCCGATAACCACCTTTTCCTGAATCCGCTGGAGATGGATATTTATGGGGGTCCGCAACTGCATCAGGGCATCCCGGCGTGGTTTGAGCTGAATATGATAAGGGCCTTCGATGGCCTGCACCTCATACAGGGTGACTTTACCCGGAATGCCCTTCATTTCGGCCTCCAGTATGTCTCCCACCTCCACCAAATCCTTGACCCGTTCATGGGTGTCGGCGCTGATGAGCACTTGGCCTCCCAGGGCAAAGGACTCGATGCGGCTGGTGAAGTTGACATGGGCCCCCACCACGCTGTACTTAGTGCGGCGCTCGGAGCCGATGTTGCCCACCACCACCGCCCCGGTATTCACCGCCAGGCCCATTTCCAGGTGGGGCAGTCCGTCGGCTTTGTTCAGAAAATTGATCTCGTCCATGGCGGCCTGCATGGCCATGGCGCAGGCCACCGCCCGCACCGGATGGTCCTCCAGCGGCTCCGGCGCCCCGAAAAAGGCCAGGATGCCGTCTCCCATGATCTCGTCAATGACGGCATGATATTCCAGCAGGATTTCGATCATCTTGCTCAGGTAGCGGTTGAGAAAGGTGATGACCGCCTCCGGCTCCATGTCCGCAGTCAGGGAAGTGAAGCCCCGCAGGTCGCTCATGAGCAGGGAGACTTCCCGGGTTTCGCCCCCCATCTCCAGAGCATCCTTGGACTCCAACAGCCTTTTCACCACTTCCTGGGTAACGTAGCGCCCGAAGGTGTCCCGGATGAAATCCCGCTTTTCAATGTAGTCGGTGAGCTGCGCGCCCAAATGATTAAAGGACCGGGCCAGTTCCGCCACTTCCCTGACGCCCTGCTCCGGCACCTCCACCGCAAAGTTGCCTTCCCCCACCTGTTGCACGCCTTTCTCCAAACGCCGCAATGGCCGGGAGATGATGGCGGCAAACCAGAGGCCCCCCAGACTCCCGAAAAGACACAGGACAAACCCGGCAATGATGATGCCGTTCCTGACCTGGCGGTCAATCGCCTGTTCCTGTTCCCGGACCACCTGGATGGACCTGGCCGAGATCTCTTTGCTGAAATCCTCAAGCCTTTTTTGGGTGGGCAGAAAAAACTCGTCGATGTTGACCACCGCGCCCACGATGAAAGGGGTGCCGGGGACGTGGAGCCGTACCGCGAACCTTTTGCGGTCCTTTTGGCGCTCATCCTCGGAAGTGTAGTAACCCGAGAGGTCTTCCTGGAAAGAGCGTTTCAGCAACGCCACCGCGTCCGGGTGGTGAGCCCGGAAGTCCAACTGGTTCTGCCCTTCGGCGCGGCGGTCCGGGTGAAAGATGATTTCCCCCTTGGCATCATATAAATCCGTATAGCCCACCGGCCCGCGCGGCGTTTGAATGATTTGCACGGCAATCTGACGGAGCTTGGGGTCCCGGCGCAACTGGCGGTAATTATAAGGACCTTTCTTGGGCAGGACATAGAGCAGTTCCTTAACCACATCTCGGGCCTTATCCCTGATGATGTATTCGCCCAGCGCAGTAAGGACATCTTCAGATTCCTTGAGAGTGGTGGCCGTGGCGTTCTTCAGGGCCGCTTCCGAGGTCTCCAGGGAGCGGTCCAGCAAAACGTCGCTGGCATGGTTGTAAACCGCCCACATGCCAAAGGTGAGCAGCAAGATCAAGGCCAGATAGGAAAAGATCAGATAGGTGCGGAGGCTGAGGGCGCGGAATTGCATGGTCGTCTCCGTAATGGTTGGCTATTCTGTAATACTTCCGGCCCGCCGGGCGCGACAGATTATCCGGTTTGAATTATATAACTTTTCGGTGATTTAGGTGAGAAAATGAAGGTACGGGGGAAAAAGCTGACAGCCAGTGGGGGCGGCTTCCACGTTTCTTAAGGATAAATCCGGTCAATGAGCCGCGGGAAAGGGATGGTCTCCCGTACGTGGTGCAGGCCGCAGAGCCAGGCCACCACCCGCTCGATGCCCATGCCGAAGCCGCCGTGAGGCACGCTGCCGTAACGGCGCAGGTCCAAATACCATTCCAGGGGTTCCTGGGGCAGGTTGTGGGCCTTAAGGCTGGCCAGCAGGGTCTCCAAGTCGTCCATGCGCTGGGAGCCGCCGATGATCTCCCCGTAGCCCTCCGGGGCCAGCATATCCACGCACAGGGCCTGCCGCGGCTCCGCCGGGTCCGGCTCCATGTAAAAAGCCTTGGCTTCTCTGGGATAGCGGTGCACCAGCACCGGGCGGTTGAACCTTTGTGAGAGCAAGGTCTCCTCATCGCCTCCCAGATCATCCCCCCAGGCCATTTCTTTACCCTGCTCCTGAAGCCACTCCACGGCCTCCGTGTAGCTCAGGCGGGGGAAAGGCCCGGCCAACACTTCCCCCAGCGGCCCGGTATCCCGCTCCAACAGGCGCAACTGCGTTTCCTGGCGCTCCAGCACCCGTCCCACCACGAAGCGCACCAGGCCCTCCGCCAGGCCCATAACGTCTTCCAGGTTATAAAAGGCGGCCTCGGCCTCCACCATCCAGAACTCGGTCAGGTGGCGCCGGGTCTTGGATTTTTCGGCCCGGAAGGTGGGCCCGAAACAATAGACCCGCCCGAGAGCCATAGCCGCGGCCTCCAGGTAGAGCTGGCCGCTTTGGGACAGGTAGGCCTTGCCCCGGTCCAGATAGTCGGTCTCGAAAAGGTTGACGGCGCCTTCGCAACAGGTAGGAGTGAGGATAGGGGTGTCGATCAGAACAAAGCCCCGCTCCTGAAAAAAATCGCGGCAGGCCCGGCAGACTTCGTCCCGGACCCGCAGGACGGCTTGCTGCCGCGGCGAGCGCAGCCAGAGGTGCCGCCAATCCATCAGGAAGCCCACCCCGTGCTCCTTCGGGGCGATGGGATATTCCTGGGCGATCTGCACCGGGAGCAGCCTTAAGACTTCCAGCTCATAGCCCCCCGGGGCCCGGGGTTCGGCCTTCACCCGGCCCTCCAGGACCAGGGAGGACTCCAGGGTGAGGCGCTCGAAGGCCTGGAAGTCTTCCTCCGGCAGGCGCCCCTTGACCATAACCCCCTGGGCCAGGCCGGTGCCGTCCCGCACCACCAGGAAGCGCACCTTGCCGCTGGAGCGCAGGTGATAGACCCAGCCCCGCAGGGTGACAAGCTGCCCCACGTACTGAGACAAAGCCGCAATATCAGCCACGGGCGAGTTTGGCGTTTCGAGTTTCAAGTTTCGAGTTTC
>CAZOCQ010000169.1:0-6943 GCA_964578335.1 uncultured Desulfobacca sp. | reverse complement strand
GGCAGGCGTCCCCGCCTGCCATCCTTAAGGATGATTTTCCCCTGATCGCCTGGCGAAACCAGGTCATCGCCATCTTCCGCCGGCTGCCGGCCGAAGACGGCTGGCTGGCGCCGGGGGAGCTGCCGGCCTACCTCCTGGCTCGCCTGGAAGAAGGCAAAATCACCCTCCCCGGCCGCCTGCTGGTGGCGGGCCTGGAGACCCCGGCCCCGGCGGAGCGCGATTTTCTCCTGGCCATGGCCCGCCGTACCCAGGTGCAGCATCTCCAGGTGCAAGGCGACCCCCAGGCGGTGCAGGCGGCGGTGGTCTTGCCCGACCGGGAGCAGGAAGTGGCCTGGGTGGCCGCGCAATTGCTGAAGCACGCCAACCAGGGCGATATTCCCCTGCACCGGCTGGCGGTGACCTCGCCGGCCATGGAGCAATACGGCCCCCTCCTGCAGCGGGTATTGGGCGAACTGCTGGGGCCGGCCCAGGCGGAGGACGGCTGGGCCTACAACTTCTCCCAGGGGCCGCGGCTGGCGGAGACCCCGCTCTTCCTGGCCGCTATACTGCCTTTGAGGTTTGCGGCCGCTGGAGAGCGCCGGGAGGACCTGGTCTCATTACTGCTGTCGCCCTTTTACCACAACCTCAGCAAGCATCGGGAGGCGACGGCGCCCTGGGACCGAATCTTCCGGGAGCGGCGGATTGACCAGGGGTGGAGCAGTCTGCGCCAGGCGGTGGCTCGGTATGCCGATACGGCCGAGGCCCGGAAACTTCTGCCCCGGCTGGACCGGCTCCGGGACTCGCTCCGGCCCCCCGGCAACGGGCCGGAGTGGGGGGCGCGGCTGGAGCAGGCCTGGCGGGAACTGGCCTTTTACCCGGTGGAGGACTCAGAAAACGGAGCCTTCAGCCGCCTTCAGGCTTTAGTGCAGGAGCTGGCCGCCACTCTGGGGCCGGAGACCCTGACGGCCGGGGAATACCTGGAATGGCTCCGGCACGGGGCCGAACCGGTGCGCTTGGGCGGCCCCGGGGTGCAGGAAGCCGGCCTCCAGGTGCTGGGACTGCTGGAGATGCGCGGCCTGGATTTTTCCCGGGTCTTCTGCTTGGGCCTGAACTCCGGGACCTTGCCGCCGCCGCCCCGGTCCCTCCCCTTGCTCACCGCCGCCGAACGAAGCAAAGTCCTGGGCGGCACCTATCGGAGCCAGCACGAATTTTCCCGGGAGCTTTATGGCACCCTGTTGGGGACCGCTTCGGCTTTGGTCCTCACCCGGCCGCAGGCGGCCGACGACGAAGAGCAGGTGGGCAGCCCCTTGTACCAGGGCGCCTGGAAGGCCGAGGAGATGCCGGTCCTGAGCCGGCCGCAGCCGGCTTGGCTCCGGAGTCCGGCGGTGCGGGCGGCCCTGGGGGGAGGCCAGGCCGCTTTTCCCGGCTACGCCGACGGCCCCTGGCCGCAGGAGGCGCCCGCCGAACTCTCCCTGAGCCAGGCCGCCGCGGCCCTGGGCTGCCCTTGCCGCTTCCTCCTGGAGTTCATCCTCAGGCTCCGGGAACTTCCGGAAATCGAAGCAGGCCTGGACCCCCGGGAACGGGGCGACCGGCTGCACCGGGTGCTGGCCCGGTTCACCTCCGAATTTAATAAGTTCTTGGAAGAAAACGGCTGGGACCACGGGCAGGCCCAGGCAGCGCTGGCGGCCGCGGCCCGGCAAGTGCTGGGCGATCTGTTGGAAGACCTGCATTGGCGGGCGGAACTGGCGCGCTGGCTGGGGGAAGGGGAAGGCGGACTCAGCCTCTTGCCGGAATGGCTCCTCCGGGAACGGGAGCATTATGACCAGGGCTGGCGCTGGCGGCTCATGGAGGCGAAGTTCGCCGGGCTTAAGGTGGAAGGCTGCCCCTTCACCCTGAGAGGCCGGCTGGACCGCCTGGATTATCATCCTGAGCGCGATGAAACCATCGTCTGGGACTATAAGAGCGGCGAGGTCCCCAACGCCAAGAAGGTTTTTGACGAGATGCAGGAAGTGCAGTTGCCCTGCTACCTGCTGGCGGTGGCGCAGGGGCTGACCGAGGCGCCCGCCAGCGAAGCAGTCCGGGCCGGTTACATCGGGCTCAAGAGCCCCCGCAAGGAGCACCTGAAGCACGAGGATTTTGCCAAGCGCGCCGGGGAATGGCCCCGGGTAATGGCGGCCCTGGCGGCGAAGTTGCAGGACCTGGGGCGGCGCCTGGCCGCCGGGGATTTCCGCCCGGACCCCCAACCGGCCCCGGAGGATAAAGATTTGGGGGCCTGCAAGTATTGTCCTTACGCCTTGCTCTGCGGTTTCAGCCCTACTGCGACCCCAGAAAATAAAGAAGACGGCTCGGAATGAGGATCATTGATTAACGGGGGGTAGGGGCGGCTCGCGAGCCGCCCCTACAAAGCAAGACCACATGACTGACGACGAAGATCAAAAAACCGCGGTAGGCCTGCCCGCCGATCAAGCCGCCCGGGACCTGGCCCTGAGTCCCCGCGGCAGCTTCCACCTGGAGGCCCCGGCGGGCTCCGGCAAGACCTCGGTGCTGCTGGCCCGCTTCCTCACCCTGCTGGCCCGGGTGGAGACGCCGGAGGAACTACTGGCCCTGACCTTCACCCGCAAGGCCGCGGGCGAGCTGCGCACCCGGGTCATGGAGCTTCTCTGGCCCAAGGAAGATTTGCCCCGGGGGCATCCCTGGGAGCAGCGCCTGGCGGACCTGGCCCAGGAGGTGCTGCGGCACTATGGCCGCAAATCCGGGGCCTTGCAGGAACTGCTGGCCGCCGAGCGCCTGCCGGTCATGACCTTTCACAGCTTTTGCGCCCAACTCCTGCGGCTGGCCCCTCAGGAAGCCGGAGCGCCTTTGGAATTTCGCCTGCTGGAGGAGGATGAGACGCAGCGCCTCCGGGAAGAGGCCCTGGAAGAACTGCGCCGCCGGTTGGCGGCCCGGCCGCACCAGGACCCGGTGCGCACCGCCCTGGTGCGCCGCCTGGTGCGGCTCAACAACGACTGGAAGCGGCTGGCCGCGGAATTGCGCGCCTTGCTGGGCCGCCGGGACAGCCTGGCCGATTTTCTGGAGCTGGCCCGCCACAGCCGGGAGCCGGCGGCTTATCGTCAATTGCTGGAGGAGCGTTTCCGCCTGGCGCTCAATCCGGTCCTGCAAGGCCTGGCGGAGGACTTTGCCGCGGCGGGCTGGGTCGGGGAGTGGCCCCGTATTTACGCGGAGTTGGGCGGCATTTTTAAGGAAGAAAGCTTGCCTGCGGCAATTCCCGGCACTGCCCCCCAGGATGTCAGCGCCTGGCAGGCCATCTCCCAGGTGCTGCTGACCAAGAACGGCGACCGCCGCAAACGCTGCGCGGCTGGCGATGGTTTTCCCGGTGGCTTCAACAAAACTCCTTGGGCCGGGCTGATCCAGACGCTGCCCGCCTCCCTGGTGCGCGGCCTGAAGCAGTGCCGGCAACTGGAGGGCTTCGGGGCAAGGCCGGAAGAGGCCGAGGCCCTGCAGGATCTGGTGATCCTGCTGGGGGAGGCGCTGAGCACTTACGAAAAGCTCTGCGCCCAGAGGCAGGCCCTGGATTTCATCGCCCTGGAGCAGGCCACCTTGCGGCTTTTGGAGGCCGAAGACCCCGGCGACCTGTTGCTGCGCCTGGACCTGCGGCTCAAGCACCTGCTGGTGGACGAATTCCAGGACACCAGCCAGGGCCAAATGAACCTGTTGTGCCGGCTCATGGCCGGCTGGCAGGCCGGCTCCGGCCGCACCCTGATGGTGGTGGGCGATCCCAAGCAGTCCATTTACGGCTGGCGCCAGGCCAAGCCCCGCCTCTTTGCCGAATCCGTCCGGGGGCTGCCCTGCCCCGAGGGATGTTTCCCCCTGGAATCCCTGCGGCTCAGCACCAACTTTCGGGCCACCCGGACCTTGATTGAATGGGCCAACGGGGTTTTTGCCACCGTCCTGGCAGGCGTGCCGGGCCTCGGTTTTCACCCCGCCGCCCCCCGTCCCGGCGCCGGTGCAGGGGAGGCCCCCCGTCTGGCCCTGTTGGCCGGAGACGAGAGCCTTTCCCCCCGGGAAGCCGAAGCCCGCTGGCTGGCCCGCCAGGTGGCCGAGGCTCAGGCCGGTCTCCAGGAGCAAGAGACCATCGGGATCCTGCTGTTCGCCCGCACTCACCTGCCCACTTACCTCCAGGCCCTGGGCGAGGCCGGCCTGTCGGTGCGGGTCCGGGAAGGTCTGAGATTGGCCGACAGCCGGGTGGTGCAGCACCTGCACAACCTGGCCCGGGCCCTGGTCCGGCCCCAGGACGAACTGGCCTGGGCCGCCCTGCTCCGGGGTCCCTGGTCCCCGCAACCCCTGGAGGTTTTGGCCGGGGTGGCTGACACTCCAGGGGAGCTATGGCCGCAGAAGCTGCGGAATTACGCGGCCGGCGAAGACTGCCCGGCAGAGTTGACGAGCCTAATGGACAAACTTGGGACTGCCCTGGACCGGGTGGGTCGCCGGCCCCTGGCGGAGATCGTGGGGCAGTGGCTGGCTGAAGCGGAAGCCTGGTCCGGCCTGGCCGCCTGGGAAGGCCCCCTGGGAGTGGCCTGCGCCCGGGCCTACCTGGACCTGCTGGCCGGGGCCGAAGCCGGTCTGCCCGAGGCCACCTTCTCCCAGGCCGATTTCAGCCTACCGGAGGCCTATCAGCCGCCGGACCCCCGGGCCCAGGAGTCGCGGGTGGAAATCCTCACGGTGCATAAGGCCAAGGGCCTGGAGTTCGACCGGCTGTTGGTGCCCTTTTTGGACTGGCAGCCTTTGGGGAACCAGGGCCGCACCCCGGAGCCTTTCCTGCTGGAGGAGATTCCCGGCAGCCGGGTCCAGGGCCTGGCCCTGGCCCGTCCTTACGTCCAGGAGAAACAGAGTTCACTCTACCAGCTATTGAAAAACCTGAAGGACCGCCGCCTCCTGGAAGAGGCCCGGCGGCTCTTTTACGTGGCGGTGACCCGGGCCAGGCAGCAGCTCACTCTGAGCGCTGCGGTGAAGCTCAATAGCCGGGGGGACTGGGCTATCCCATCGGAAAGTCCGCTGGGCTGGCTGCTGGAGCATTATGGGGCCGAGGTGCCGCCCGTCGGGGCGCCGGTGACCTGGCCGGAGCCGGAGTTGGAGGTGGAGTTGCCGGAGGAACTGCCGCCCCTGGGCCGTTACGAGCAGACTTCCAGGATCACGGAGACGCCGCTGCCCTTCCACCCGGAGGCGGGGCCGTATCAGATCATCTTTCCCTCGCAATTGGCGGCGGCCCAGATCAGGGCGGAGGCTGAGGCAAGCGGAGAGGGAGAGATTCCGCGAATTTGGGGAGAGGTGGTGCACCGGGGCCTGGAGACCCTGGCCGCCGGGGGCGAGCTGCCGGGCGAAGCCGGCCTGGCTGCGGCCCTGCGCCAGGCGGGGCTGGACCCGGAGAAAGCGAAGCAGTTGGCCCCGGAGTTGCGGGCGGAGTTGGAAGCCTGCCGCCGCGACCCCTGGCTGGCGCGCCTGCTGGACCCCAACCTGACCGGCGCGGTGAGCGAATGGCTCCTGGAGGACCTGGCCGCCCCGGGCACTCTGCGCCGGGGCAAGCTTGACCGGCTGGTGTTTATCGAGGGAAGCTGGTGGATTATTGATTACAAGACCTCCCGGCCCGCCGCCGGGGAAGACTGGGGGGCCTTCATCGCCCATGAAACCGAGAAGTACCGGCCTCAACTCACCGCCTACCGGGAGATGACGGCCCGGCTCAAGGGGCTGGCGCCGGAGGAGATCAGAGTGGCCTTATATTTTACCGCCTGCCAGCGATCCATGGAATTATAGCCGTTTTTGGTTTTTGGTTTTTCGTTTTTGGTATAAAAATAAAGCGACTATGCAAAAGGCTTGGGAACGAATAACGAAAAACGAAAAACGAAAAACGCTTTTATCAGGCGTCTTGCTAGTCCTCTGGTTGACTCTGTCGATCTTTTCTCCGGGCTGGTCCCAGGAAAACCTGGAATCCCAGGGGATCAAGTTCCGCCTGATCCCCGGCGGCTATTATCTCCTGGGTTCGGCGGTGAGCGAACCGGGACGCTACGCCGACGAAGGCACCCTGCACCGGGTGCGGGTGGACGAATTCTACATCGCGGTCACCGAAACCACCAACGCCCAGTACGCCCGGTTTCTCAAGGCCACCGGATATAAGGCGCCGATATATTGGGGAGACAAGAACCTCAACGCCCCCCGCCAGCCGGTGGTGGGGGTCAGTTGGGAGGACGCCGCGGCCTTTTGCAATTGGCTGACCAAGGCAACCGGGGTGCCTCACAATCTGCCCACCGAAGCCCAGTGGGAGGCCGCGGCCCGGGGGGGGCTGAGCGGCAAACTCTATCCCTGGGGGGACGAGGCCCCGGACGGCGGCGGGGTCTATCGCGCCAATTACCGCCATGACCGCACCGCCAGAGACGGCTATCTCTTCTCGGCGCCGGTGGGTTCCTTTCCGCCCAATGGCTACGGCCTTTACGACATGGCCGGCAACGTCTCCGAATGGTGCCTGGACCGCTATGTGCCGGTGGCGGCCTCCGGCCCCTTCAAGCCGGGGCCGTTGCGCTTGCTGAAAGGCGGCTCCTGGTTCTCCCAGGCCCGGGACCTCAGATGCGCCGCCCGCCAATCGGCCCCGCCGGCCTACGCCGACGGCTACATCGGCTTCCGGGTGGTGCGCCCGGCGACCGGCGAGTGAGACTGTCAAGTCTGGGATTCCCGCAAGTCTTCTACCACATAGAGCCTCACCGGCTGGGCGATGCCCTTGAGCCTGGCTTGAAAGCTCCGGCGGACCGCCACTGTTTCCTGGCAATAGTGGAAGACCCTTTCTGAAGCCACCACTTCGCCGGCCTGGGCCTGGCCCTGGATGCGGTGAGTCAGGTTCACCGCCGAGCCGATGATGCCGTATTTCGCCCGGGATTCGGAGCCGATGTTCCCCACCACCACCTCTCCCGCATGCAGG
>CAZOCQ010000168.1:0-6943 GCA_964578335.1 uncultured Desulfobacca sp. | reverse complement strand
CATGAAAGAGAGTTTTTGCGGCTTCTGTGAAAAATGCCAGTTGGACAACCCGGAATTTCCGGACGCGGTGGCCAGGGTGAAGAGCTTCGTGGACCAATTCCGGGCCTATTGGTGGTCTCACTGCTTCTGGGGAGACGAGGGTTTTCGCTGACCGAATTTCACGCCTGCCTTACCCAGAAAACGCCGATCCCGAAAAGAAAGGAGTGCAGAGCCCGCTTTCCCGGAATTGGACCGGCCGGTTAGTCAATGCTGGTAATTCGAAAAGCCATCCTCAAATTAATATGATATTATTTATTTAACCCACTCGTTATTATTTATTTAACCCACTCGTCGGAAAGGCCCGTAAGAAGGGATGCCAGCCCCACCAGCAACGGCCCGGATGGTAGCGGCCTTGGAAGAGGCGCTGCTATCTTTGGATCGGCTGTCAGCCAAAGATATTTTAACCGCCGCGGCAACCCCCGGCCAACCCACCCAGGCCCTGGAACACCTGATGGTCCAGACCCTGGAGCGCATCGGGGCAGGCTGGGAGGCGGGCCGGGTGGCGCTCTCCCAGGTCTATATGAGCGGGCGGATCTGCGAAGAGCTGCTGGAAGAGCTGCTGCCTCCGGAGCCCCCCCGCTGCCGGCCTCACCCTCCCCTGGCCCTCGCCGTGCTGGAAGATTACCACCTGTTGGGCAAACGTCTGGTCCAGTCCGTGGTCCGGGCGGCCGGGTTGGCCTTGCTGGACTACGGCCGCATGGAAGTGGATGGTTTGGTGAGCCGGGTACAGGAGGATCGGGTGGAGATCCTGCTGGTCTCGACCCTGATGCTGGCTTCGGCCCTGCGGGTGCGGGACCTGCGCCGGAGGCTAAACGAAGCCGGTCTGAAAGTGCAGCTCATCGTCGGGGGCGCGCCTTTTCGTTTCGATGAGCGGCTGTGGCGGGAAGTGGGCGCCGACGCCATGGCGCGGCAGGCCGCCGAAGCTCTGGAAATTATTAATGGTCTGCTGGCCGCGGACCGGGAGGCGGCCTCATGACCTCCCTGGAACGGGTGCTGACTACCCTGGGCCATCGGGAGCCGGACCGGGTGCCCTTCTTTCTCCTGGTGACCATGCACGGCGCCAGGGAACTGGGCTTGTCCATCAAAGAATATTTTTCCCGGCCCTCCCACGTGGCCGCAGGCCAGCTGCGGATGCGGGCCAAATACGGCCACGACTGTCTTTACGGCTTTTTCTACGCGGCCGTGGAAGTGGAAGCCTGGGGCGGGGAAGTCGTTTATATCGCCGACGGCCCTCCCAATGCCGGCGCCCCCTTCTTAAAAAATTTCGAACAGATCCGGGGCCTGGAAGCCCCCGAGATACCGCGACAGCCGGCTCTGGCCAAAGTGCTGGAGGCCCTCAGGTTGATGAAAGACAGCGTTGGCGACGAGGCCCCGATCATCGGGGTGGTCATGTCGCCCTTTTCGGCGCCGGTGATGCAACTGGGGTTTGAAAAATATCTGCAATTGCTTTATGAGCAGCCGGAGTTGTTCGAACGCCTGATGCAGGTGAACGAGGCCTTCTGCGCGGCCTGGGCCAACGCCCAACTGGCCGCCGGGGCCACGGCCATCTGTTATTTCGATCCGGTCTCTTCCTCCACCATCATTCCCAGGGAGCTATACCTACAGACGGGATTCCAAGTCGCCAAGCGGGTCCTGGCCGCCATTAAGGGGCCCACCGCCACCCACCTGGCCTCCGGCCGCAGTCTGCCCATCCTGGCGGACCTGGCCCAGACCGGCGCCGCGGCGGTGGGGGTCAGCGCCCAGGAAGACCTGGCTCAAATTAAAGAGTCCTGCCGGGGAAAATTAACGGTGCTGGGCAACCTTAACGGGGTGGAAATGCGGCGCTGGGGACCGCAGGCAGCCGAGGCCGCGGTCAAAGAGGCCATTGCCAAGGGCGGGCCGGGCGGCGGCTTTATCCTATCCGACAACCACGGCGAAATCCCCTGGCAGGTGCCGGAGCAGACCCTGCTGGAGATTTCGGCCGCGGTCCAAAAGTGGGGGCGTTATCCCCTCACTTGGGTGCAAGACTATGGTTCATAAGCTGTCCCTGGCGGTTTGCCGCAACTTTGAGAAAGAAGCGGCGGCGGTCCTGGCCTCCCCAGGTTTTGAGGAGGTCACGGCGGTGATCTTTCCGCATCACTGTGGGGGTTCAGCCCAGGTGGACTGGCAACCGCTGCTGGCCGCAATGGGCGCCGCCCAGGCCGACGGCCGGGAGGTTTGCCTGGTGGGCGGCGGCTGTCTGGCGGCGCGGCGGGACCTGCCGGAGGCCCTGGCGGCCCTCCGCCCTCAGCCCAACCGCCATTGTTTGAGCAACTTTGCCGGTGAAACCCTCATCAATAACCTGGTTAGAAACGGCGCCTACCTGATGACCCCCGGCTGGTTGGCAAACTGGCGGGAATATCTGCGGAATAATGGCTTTGACCGCCGCACCGCCCGGGAGTTCTTCGGCGAAACCACCCAGCGCCTGGTGCTGCTGGATACCGGCGTTGACGCGGAGGCGGCCGCCAATCTCCGGGAGTTCGCCGATTATCTGGGACTCCCCGGTGAGATGCTGCCGGTGGGCCTGGACTACTTCCGGCTCTTTCTGACCGACCTCATCAGCAAAAAGAGGCTGGCGCCGGCCCCGGAGCAGGAGGCGGCGAACCCCGGCGACACCGGCCGGCCAGCCGACTATGCCATGGCCCTGGATTTAATGGGCCGCCTGACGGAGGCCAAGACCGAGGCCGGGGTCATAGAGCTCATTTTCGAATTATTCCAGATGGTTTGCGCCCCGGCGCAACTTTTGTTTGTTTCGGTGGTGGACGGACGGGCCGCAGACTGCCGGGCCTATCCTGAAACCTTGAAGCTGGACCGGGCCGCTTTGGCGCGGCTGGGCGAGTTCACCCAGGACTACGCCTGGACCGAGTCCGGCCAAGGTTTTCGACTCCGCCTCGGCAGCGGCCAGCAAACCCTGGGGGTGCTGGAGGTGGAAGGTCTGGCCTTGCCGCAATACCGGGAGCACTACCTCAATCTGGGCCTGAATTCCATCAAGGTTTGCAGCCTGGCCCTCCGCAACGCCCAAGCCTACGAAAAGATAGAGCAGACGCTGAAGGAGCGCCAGCGGCTGTTGGAATTATTGCAGCAACAATCGGAAGAGCTGCAAGCGGCCAATGAGGAATTTCAGACCCAAAACGAGGAATTGCAGGATCAGGCCGAAGAACTGGCCAGGCAGAACGAGGAACTGGAACTGCTGTCCCAGCAACTTTCTCAAGCCAAAGAAGACTGGGAGCGCACCTTTGACGCGGTGCCGGACCTGATCACCATCCTGGACACGGATCATCATATCGTCCGGGTCAATCGGGCCGCGGCCCGGGCCTTGGGGACGGAATCCCAGGATCTGGCGGGCCGGCCCTGCTACGAAGTCATGCACGAATGCAGGCGCATCCCGGACCAATGCCCCCACCAACAAATGCTGCTGGATGGCCGGGAGCATGCCGCTGAACTACGCGAATTCAACCGCGATCTGCTGGTGACCACCTCCCCCATCCTGGACGCCGGGGGCCAACTCTTAGGGAGCGTGCACGTGGCCCGGGATATCACCGAGCGCAAGCGGACCGAGGAGGCATTGCACCGGCTTACCGAAGAACTGGAGCAGCGAATTGAGGCTCGCACCGCGCAATTGGTCGCGGTCTATGGACAACTGGACGCCTTTTTCACCCACTCCATCACCCCCATGGTCTTCCTTGATCAGAACTTCAACTTCATCCGGGTGAATGAAGCTTATGCCCGGGCCTGTCAGCGGCGGGCGGCGGACTTTCCGGGGCATAACCATTTCGAATTCTATCCCCATGCCGAAAATCAGGCGATCTTTGCCGAAGTGGCGCGGACGAAACAGCCTTATCAGGCCATGGCCAAACCCTTCGAGTTTCCGGACCATCCCGAATGGGGCGTGACCTACTGGGACTGGACCCTGATGCCGATTTTGGACGAGGCCGGCGAGATTGATTTTCTGGTCTTCTCCCTCAAGGACGTGACCGAGCGCCGGCGGGCCGAGGAGGCCCTGGAGTTCGAGCGGCGCCGGTTTTTTGAAGTGTTGGAGCGCATCCCGGCCCACGTCTCCCTGCTGCGACAGGACCACACCTTCGCCTTTGTCAACGGGGAATTTGTGCGGCGCTTCGGGGAACCGGGAGCCAAACGCTGTCATGAGCTCATGGGTCGGCAACACCCCTGCGAGGAATGCCGGGGCATGCAGGTGTTTCATACCGGCGCCCCGGTGGTGTGGGAATGGACCAGTCCGGCGGGCAGACATTATCAGAACTATCACTATCCATTCACCGATGTGGACGGCTCGCCCCTGGTTCTGGAGATGGGGGTGGACATCACCGAGCGCAAACAGGCGGAACAGGAACTCCAGGCGCTGAATGAGGACCTGGAGGGGCGGGTGCGGGAGCGCACCGCCGAACTGGAGTTCGCCAACCGGGAGTTGGAGTCCTTCGCCTACTCCGTCTCCCATGACCTCAAGGCCCCCATCCGGGCCATTCAGGGCTTTTCCCGGATGCTGTTGGGAGAACACGCGGCGCGCCTGGATAAGGAAGGCCGCCGGCTGCTCCAGGTGGTCATCGACAATACCCGGACCATGGCCAATCTCATTGATGACCTGCTGGCCCTTTCCCGGGTGGGGCGACACCAGATCAGAGAGTCTCCCCTTGACCTGGCGGCCGTGGCCCGGCGGGTTTTCGAGCGCTTGCGGGAGCAGGAGGCGGACCGGGACCTGCGGTTAACCATTCAGGACTTGCCGGCGGCTCTGGGGGATCCTGCCCTGATCCAACAGGTAATGATGAATCTTTTGGGCAATGCCATCAAGTACACCAGGACCAGTAAGACCGCGGTTATTGAGGTGGGTGGATACGCCGCTGACAAAGAGTCGGTCTTCTTCGTCAAGGACAACGGCATCGGGTTCGATGCGCGTTACGCCCACAAACTATTCGGGGTCTTCCAGCGTCTCCACGGCGGCCGGGAATATGAAGGGACCGGCGTGGGGCTGGCCATCGTCCAGCGCATCATCCAGCGCCACGGCGGCCGGGTCTGGGCCGAGGGCAACGTGGGGGAAGGAGCCACCTTCTATTTTACTCTGTCGAAAAAGGAGCGGTGAGTTCCGGCAATTTAAGGCCCGGCGACTTCCGGTTAAGCGTTCAACCATCTTGACCCGGAAGCGCTTTCAGGCATTTTAGCAAGTGGTCTAAAGGCGCAACCCCGCGGGGTGGCGCCTTTGATTTTTGGAGGTTGACCAGGCGGGCTCACCAATAACGCGGCCCGGCCCCGCCGGCGGAGGATTTTTCCACCTTGTCGCGGTAATGAACACTGGTTTTTAAGCCTGGAAACTGTTAAAAAAGAGATACTTGCCTGATACCTGGTTAACGTGCCGCTCCAGGATGGAGCGCGACCACTGACGGAGCAGGAGGCTTTGATGGCTGCCTTATCCAAGCCGGAAAAGTTTTGCGGCATAATGGGAATTTTCTGTTTGTTGTTGTTGAGCTATCCTTTGATTCATATTTTTAACGGCGAGACCCTGGTGGCAGGATTTCCGGTCCTGGCGTTCTATATCATGGCGGTGTGGATTTTGGCGATTATTGGGCTTTATGTCATGAGCTCCCGGCTGGCCCCCCCTGAGCTGGAAGACCCCAAGGAACCCCAAGGCCATGCTGAGTGAATGGCAGGTGGCAGTCACCGCCTTTGGCTATCTCCTGCTGCTCTTCGCTATCGCTTATTACGGCGACCGGCAGCGGGCCCGGGGCCGGAGTATTATCGCCAAGCCTTATATCTACGCCCTGTCGCTGGCGGCCTATTGCACCGCCTGGACCTTTTTCGGCAGCGTCGGCAAGGCGGCCACTTCGGGCGTCACCTTTCTCACCATCTATCTCGGCCCCACCATCATCGCCTTTACCTGGTGGTTCGGTCTGCGCAAACTCCTGCGCATCTGCAAGGAAAACAACCTCACCACCATGTCGGATTTCCTGGCGCTGCGCTACGGCAAAGGGGCTTTTCTAGGGGCCCTGGCCACCGTGGGCATGCTCTTGGCTATTACTCCCTATATCGGCTTGCAGCTCAAATCCATCTCCGACACTTTCAACGTCCTGGTTTACGGGGAAGTCATTCCTCCCCTGGCCATCCCGATTTATAAAGACACGGCTTTTTATGTGGCCCTGCTCCTGGCCATGTTCGGCGTCCTGTTCGGCGCCCGCCACCTGGACCCCACCGAACGACACGAGGGTTTGGTGGCGGTAGTGGTGTTTGAATCCCTGATCGAACTCCTGGCCTTTACCAGTCTGGGCCTCCTGGTGACCTTCGGCCTCTTTTCGGGCTGGGGGGAAATCTTCAGCCGCATCCAACAAGACCCCAAGTTTCAGCAGCTTCTTCTCCTGAACACCGGCCCGCAAAACAGCTATACCCTGCTCATGGTGCTGACCCTGCTGTCCATGGGGGCCATCCACTTTCTGCCTCGCATGTTCCATATGGCGGTGGTGGAAAACACCAATGAAAGGCATGTGCTCACCGCACTCTGGCTTTTTCCCCTCTACCTGTTGTTGATGAACCTGTTCGTCATGCCCATCGCCTTCGGCGGGCTGTTGCTGGGCTTTCCCCCGGAGCAGGCCGACACCTTTGTCCTGCGTCTGCCTCTGCACACCGGGCATCCCTATTTCGCCCTGCTGGTCTTTCTGGGCGGGCTGTCGGCCTCCACCGCCATGGTGGCGGTGGCCTCCATCGCGGTCACCACCATGTTCCTCAACAGCCTGGTAATGCCCCTGGCTATCCGGCTGAGACTGCAAGAGCGCATCACCCCTCATCTCCTGACCATCAAGCGCATCGGCATCCTCTTTCTGATTCTGCTGGGATACTTCGGCTATCACCTGGTCTGGCCCACCGTCATGCTGGTGGATATCGGGCT
>CAZOCQ010000167.1:0-6952 GCA_964578335.1 uncultured Desulfobacca sp. | reverse complement strand
GGTGGCGTCAGGTGGTGAATCTTCAAAGTGAAGGCCACCCTCCCCCATGATTTTCCTGATTCGGGTGTTCCCTTGAAACATGAATGGCTCGTTCCCAAGCTCCGCTTGGGAACGCAAATTTTCCGGCGAAGCTCCTGCTTCGCCGCCTTGTAAAGCCCTTAGGCGCCAGGCTCCTGCTTTGGGCCTGGGTTTGCCAGGAGTAATTCAGGAGCCCTTCAACCTCTTCACTTCTTCCTCCAGGGCCGCCACCCGTTTCTCCAGGGCCTCCAGGTCCGCGGCCCGGGCCGGTTTGGTTTCCGCCAAAGCCCGGTTCACCAGGTCTTTGACCCGGTCCACCAGGGCCGACTGGGCCTCCTGGGCCTGAGCCAGGAGCTGCTTCACCGCCTCGGGGCTCTCCTGCTGGCTGATTTCCCCCCGGCGCACCATCTCCTCCACCAGAGATTCAACTTTTTCCCGGGTGAAATCAAAGACCCCCAGCCCAAAATGCCAGGCCTTTTGTAAGATGTCTTTCATTTTGTTCACCTTTCTGCCTTTGACACCAACAGAAAACCCACGGAATCACTTTGAAATCACTGCTCACTGCCCCGCGGCCGCCGCAGGATCAAGACCCCCCATTCCTCCTGGGTCTGGTACCCGGCCTCCTTCAGCCCCAGGCCCAGGAAGCGGGCCTGCAACTGCGGCAGGTCCTTTTCCATAAATCCCGAAATGATCAGGGCGCCGCCACCCACCAGGTGTCCCGTCAAGCCTTCGGCCAGGTGCAGCAGGTCCGGGGCGGTGAGGTTGGCCAGGATGAGGGCGAACTGCTGCCGGATGGCGTGCAGCAGGGTGGGCTCCACCAGGATGCGCTCTTCCAGGGCGTTGAGGCGGACGTTCTCCAGGGCCGCGGCCACCGCTTCGGGGTCCACGTCAATGGCCAGCACCCCGGCCCCCAGGCGGGCCGCGGCCAGGGCCAGGATGCCGGTGCCGGTGCCCACGTCCAATACCTGCCAGGGGTCGGCGAGCTGCGGCAGACCCGGCCCCCAAACCTCTTCCAACGCCCTCAGACACAAAAGGGTGGTGGGGTGCCGCCCGGTGCCGAAGGCCATGCCCGGATAGATGGTGAGCACCAGTTCCCCGGCCGCCGGCGCATAGTCCTCCCAGGGCGGCCGAATCACCAGGCGGTCCGTGACCTTCAGCGGCTTGAAATGCGCCTTCCAGGCCTCGGCCCAGTCTTCTTCGGCTACCCGGCGCATCTCCAGCCCCAGGGGGTAGAGGCCGTGGCCGGCCAGGCGCTTCAGGTAGTCCTGCAACTGCTCCTGCTGCCAGGGACCGAACTCCTCGGGCCGGAAGAAGGCCCGGATGACCACCCCGCCGGCCGGCGCCCCTTCCTCCTCCAGGATCACCCCCCGGCCGCTGAACTCCGTCAGAAACATCGCCCCCTCTTCCTGCATCCCGGCAGGCATCAGGAAGCGCACTTCAATCCAGGTTTCTTTAAGCATATGGAATAATTATAGACTCAATCAGCAGTTAATGCAATAAACGGCAGGATACTATTGGGGTAGATACTCAGACATGATTTCTTCTAATTCGCCCTGTTTCTCTTTCGAGGTCGGCCCCTTGCCTTTTCTGGGAGCCTTCTTGAAGGTGGCGCTGCCCAAGCGCGGATACCGCAAAGTCTTGCCGCCGAATATTTCCGCAATGGTTAGTATCTGCAGGCGCGGGAAACGCTGGCCCGGTAAATACTCCGGCAGATACTCCCGCGCCGCCGCGGCTTCTTCCCGCATCTGCCGGGTGGGCGGCTTCAAGGTGATCAGCGCCCCCATGGTTGCCTTTTCCCGCTCCATCACTCCTTTTAAATCCCTGACCTGGGTTACTGAAACCTGGCCGCTCTTTATCTGGATGACAATCTTTTTATATTTCCCGCTGTTATCGTCACTGAAATGAATGATGCCGTCCAGGCCGGCGTCGGCTCCTTTTTTCTCCCGGGCCGGCCGGGCTTCCACCAGGCCCAAGGCCCAAAGCTCAAACTGGTGCCGGTTTTCCAGGGCCAGGGCCTCCGCCCCCGGCACATCCACCGGCTCCCCGATTACCCGGTAGGGGGAGCGCTCCTCCCCAAAGGTGTCGTGCAACCGATTCTTCATCAGGGTGATGGCCAGAAAAGTAATGTCTATCCCGATCCAACGCCGCCGCAAACGCTCGGCCACGGCGATGGTGGTGCCGCAGCCGCAGAAGGGATCCAGCACCAGGTCGCCCTCATTGCTGCTGACTTGAATTATGCGCTCCAGCAGGGCCTCGGGTTTTTGAGTGGCGTAGCCCAAACGTTCCCTGGCCTGGGAGTTGATGGGCGGGATATCCTCCCACAAGGCTTGCAGCGCCACCCCTTTGACTTCGTTAAGATACCGTTTCAGGCGAATGCCGCCGGCCCGGGTGAAATGGAGCCGCCCCTCCGCATCCAGGCGCCGCATGGTCTCTTCCGGCACCCGCCACAGGGACCTGACCCCCCGGTATTCATAATCATAACCGCCGCCGGTCAAGCCTTTGGCCGACAGGTCATAGTCCGCCCAGGCCCGCCCGTCGGGGTCCAGGTTGCGAAACCGGGCGCGGTACTCCGGGCCGTGCGCCTGGAATTGCTGGTTCCAGGTATAATTGTTGCTCTTGGTGTAAAAGAAGATAATGTCGGTGTTCCGGCCGTAGCGTTTCGGGTCGTTATGGGCGCTGGTGCGTTTCCAGGTAATCTCATTGCGGAAATTCATCACCCCGAAGATGGCGTCCATAATCAGCTTCAGGTAATGGCTGGCGGTGGGATCGCAGTGCAGGTAGAGGGAGCCGGAGGGTTTCAGCACCCGGTGCATCTCCACTAATCGAACCGCCATCATGGTAAGATAGGCCATCATATTATTGACGCCCAGGAAAGAACGGAGGGCCTCCATCAGATCGGCCAGCTTTTTCGGGGCCAGGGTCATGATTTCATGGTAGGCCTGGTTCGATTCTGCGCCCCATTTCCAGGTATCTTCGAAAGCGGCGATTTGCGCCGGAGATTCTTCCCCTCCAGGCTCCTTGAAGAGCATGTTGTAAGTGGCCTTGGAATTAAAGGGCGGGTCCAGATAGATCAGGTCAATACTGGCAATCGGGATATGGTCCCGCAAAATTTTTAGATTGTCGCCGAAATAGAGTTCATTCCGCCATATTGCCACCATAACGGCTCCTGGACCTGAAAAATAAGCGTCAGCCATCCGACGATGCTAACGAGGATTTGCAGCAATATTAGCAGGAAATCTTTTTCTAAGACAGCAAAATGTCCAAGAGGCGGTCAGGGAGGTCATCCCGGTTTTCTGCGGTTACGTTAATGATGGTGGCTCCCGGCTTTTCTTTGATGGCCTTTATATAGCCCCCGCCCTGCTCCGCCACGGTGACCAGCAGCGGCGCCGGCTGCGCCCAGAGGCGCTCCAGGGCCTCGATGAAGCGGGGCGACAGGCATTCCATCTTACCCACTTCGTCCACCACCACCAGGTCGCCCCCCGGTTTGACTTCCAGGGCCGGCAGCCCCACCCGGTGCAGGTTCTCCAGGTTTACCCCGTACTTCCCCACCCGGTAAGGGCCGGGAAAGTCCACGTGGCTAAGCAGCGCCGATTGGCCGTCCAAGGTGACGATCTCGAAGCCTGCCCGGACGCCTTGCCTTCGCACCTCGCGGGTATAAAATCCCGTCGCCTTCCCCGGCCATTGCTGCACCACTTTTTGCACCAGCGTAGTCTTGCCGCAACGGGGCGGCCCGGTGATTAAAATGCGCGGTTTTCGGTTTTCGATTTTGGGTTTCCGGTTGATTGAAATTGAATAAGTAAGATCCATAGGCTGCGCCTTTCCCAATCAAGAAAACCAGCAACACCAAAAATCTTCACTGACCACTGACCACCGACCCCTGCTTACTGCTTACTGCTCACCGCTCACTGCTCACTGCCTCAATCCCCCGAATCGTCGGCAGGACCCAGGGCAGCAGGGCGAAGGCCGGCAGGGCCACCAGGAAGGTCACAAAGAAGAAATTGGCAAAGCCCAGATATTTCACCCCGAAGCCCCCCGCAAACCCCATCAGCCGGCCGCTCAGGATCGACAGGAAAACGAAGAAGGCATACTGGGTGGCGCTGAAGCGTTTATCGCACAGGCACATGAGAAAGGCCATGAACGGGGCATATCCCAACCCTGAGCTGAAGCTTTCGCCCTGGGAGGCCAGATAGATGGGGTAAACCGGGATATTCCAGTTTAAAACTGGCAGGGATAGGTGGAACAGCACCAGGCGGCCCAAGCCCGGCAGGGCCGCGGCCCAATAACCCAGATTGGAGACCGCCTGGAAAATCCCCAGCACCCACAGGGACCTGCCGATGCCGAAGCGGCTGGTTAACCAGCCCCCCAAAAACCCTCCCAGGGTGGTGGCCACCGAACCCAGGAGGCCGGAGACCACCCCGATTTCGGTGTTGCTAAAGGCCTGGTTCTTCCAGAAAGGAATGACCATGGTCCCCATCATGGCGTCCCCGGCCTTATAGAGCAGGGTAAAAAGCATGATTACCCAGATGTGCGGATGTCTTCCCAAATCTTTCAGTGCAGACAGAAATGGAATTACCGGTCGGTCGGCCTTGGAGGTCGGCAAGGCGGCAGGCCGGGGCAGGCGGAAGGGCCGGAAGATCAGGACGGTCACCACCAGGGCGGCGAACAGCCCGCCCACGCCCACCACGGCGGGACGCCAGCCGATCCAGTCGCTCAGGATCAGCAGGCCGGAGCCCGCGGCCAGGCTGCCGAAGCGGTAGGCCGCGCTCCGGACGCCGTTGGCCATCCCCAGCTCCGCGGTCTCCAGGAAGTCAATGGTATAAGCGTCAATGGCCAGATCCTGGGTGGCCGAACCCAGGCAGAAAAGGCCCAGCAAAATCCAGAAAACCAGGCTGACGGGGCGGCCCACCAGGGGGGTCAAGCCCAGCAGGCAGAGGATCATGACCAATTGCGCCGCCACGATCCAGTTGCTCCGGGGGCCGTAGCGGTCCACCAGGGGGCTCCAGAAGAATTTCAGGCTCCAGGCCAGCCCCAGGAGGCTTAAAATCCCGATCTGTTCCGGGGGCACCCCCTGGCCGCTCATGTAGGCGTTGACCGAAGTAATGATGAAGCCGAAGGGGATGCCTTCGGCGAAGTAGAGCACGAAAACCACCAGGAGTTTCAGGCGGGTGGAGAGGTGGGAATGGGGCTGGTCAGGCATTCATATAGTATAGGGGAAAATAAGCGTGGGGTAAAAGGGGAAAAGGGGGAAAGGAGAGGGATTAGGGATTAGGGGTCAGGGGTTAGGGAAAACCTGCCTTTCGAACCTAACCCCTAAACCCTAACCCCTGCTTTTACAATTGAGCGGCGATGGCCTGGGCCACCTCCAGCAGGGCCGGGATGGCCTCATAAGGCGGCCGGCCTCCCAGGTCGGCTTCGATGATCTTGTCGTTGAAGGGAATAAAGCCCAGGATGGGCAGGTCCGGGAGATGGCGGCGCAAAAATTCTTCATCCGCGGCGCTGCGAATCTTGTTGCCCACCACCGCCACCTTGTGCAGGCCCAAATCTTCGGCCAGCCTTTTGACGTGCATGGCCGTTTCGATGCTGCGCCGGCCCGGCTCCACCACCACGATGAGCTTGTCCACCCCCCGGGCGGTGGCCCGGCCCAGGTGTTCGATGCCGGCCTCCATGTCCATGACCACCACCTCATCCCTGAGCAGCACCATGTGGGTCACCAGGGTGCGCAAGAGCACGCTCTCCGGGCAGATGCAGCCGCTGCCGCCTTTCTTGACGCCGCCCATGACGATGAGCTTGATGCCGTCAAGCTGCCGGGAATACTTCTCCGGGATGTCGTCCACCTTGGGATTGAGCTTAAAGAAGCCCCCCATCTTGCCGGGTTCGGAATCAGTCCGTTCGGCGATCATCTCCTTCATCTGGCTCAAGGGCACGATGTTTTCCGGGTCCGAAACCCCCAGGGCCAGGGCCAGATTGGCGTCGGGGTCGGCGTCCACCGCCAGGACCTTTTTGCCCTGGTCACGAAAATATTTAACCAGCAGAGCGGCCAACGTGGTCTTGCCCACCCCGCCTTTGCCGCTGATGGCGATTTTCATGTATAATCTCCTGTGGTTTTTAGGTAATTATAATATTTTACCACAGAGACACAGAGAACACAGAGAGGCCACAGAGATTTTTCTCTGTGCCCTCTGTGCCTCTGTGGTTCAAGATTTTATGGAGACTCACCATGTCCAAACCCGTCGAACCTTTGGACCCGGAGTTGGAAGCCGCCCTCCGGGCCCGCTTTAATGCCAATCCCTTCATCCAGTTCGTCGGCATCCAGGCGCCGCAACTGGGGAAAGGCTACGCCTGCTTCGTCCTGCCTATGAAGCATGACCTGGAAAACTCCATCGGCCTGCTGCAAGGCGGCATGATCGCCGCCCTGGCCGACGAGGCGGTGGCCTTCGCCCTCTACAGCCTGGTGAAGGAAGGGGAGACCATCAACACCGTGGAGATGAAGATCAACTTCCTGGGCGCGGTCAAGGAAGGCGAAGTGGAGGCCGAGGCCCGCATCGCCAAGCGGGGCCGCACCATCTCCCTGGGGGAGGCGGTGGTGCGCCAGGGCGAGCGCCTGGTGGCCAAGGCTATGTGCACCTATATCCACCTGGCGAAAAAATAGGGGTTAGGGGTTAGGGGTAATGACAATAGATATTAGCATACAATAATTAAATGTAGCCGCAGGCTTTAGCCTGCGCCAGACCCCTGCCCCCTAATTCCTGTCGTACGGCTCCTGCAATTCCCTCAGCAAATTATTCTGGTTTTCTTCCGGCTTGGTCTTGCGCCGGCGGACCGCCTTTTTAAAGGTTTCCTGGGACCACCAGGTGGGGAAGTCAATTTTCTTGCCGGCAAAGATCTCTCCAATGGTAATAATTTGCAGACGTGGAAACCGTTGCTTCGGAAACTG
>CAZOCQ010000166.1:4885-6976 GCA_964578335.1 uncultured Desulfobacca sp. | reverse complement strand
CAGTAGTCAGTAGTCAGTAGTCAGTAGTCAGTAGTCAGTAGTCAGTAGTCAGTAGCCAGTAGTCAGTAGCCAGAATAGACATGAGCTTACCTGATTGCGGGCTTTCTCTGTGCTCCCGCTAATCCCGAGTGAAGAGCCTAGCCAAAAACCAAAAACTTGAAACTTGATGACATCGTAAAAAGGGAGAAATTCCCTCCCCCTTGAGGGGGGAGGGTTAGGGAGGGGGTGGCAAAAATGCGTATTTCCCACCGCTTATCGCCCCCTCCCCTTAATCCCCTCCCACCAGGGGATGGGAAAACTGACTTTTTACGACTTCATCAAACTCGAAACTCGAAACCAAGAACTGACCACTGGCTACTGGCTACTGGCTACTGACTACTGACTACTGCCTTTACTCGCCTGCCAGATGGCCTCCATTTCTTCCAGAGTGGCGGTCTCCGGGGTCTTGCCGGCCTTGGCCAGGGTGCGTTCCACCACGTTGAACCGCTTGATGAACTTGAAGATGGTGCGCCGCAAGGCCCCCTCGGAATCAATGCTCAGAAAGCGAGCCACGTTCACCAGGGCGAAGAGCAGGTCCCCTAATTCCTCCTCCCGGGCCGGGGCGGGCGGGGCTTCCAGGGCTTGGCGGAACTCCCGCCACTCTTCCTCCACTTTGTCCAGGGCCCCCTGAACATCGGGCCAGTCGAAGCCCAGGCGGGCCGCGGCCTCCCCCAGGCGCTGGGCCTGCATCAGGGCGGGCAGGGCCGGCGACACCTTGCCCAGGGACCCGGCCGGGGACTTGCCTTCCTGGCGTTTGGCCCGCTGCCACAAACGCCGCAGGTCCTCCTGGGTCCGGGCCTCCTCCCCCTGAAAGACGTGGGGATGGCGGTGGATCATCTTGGCGGCGATGCCGGCCACCACTTCCTCCAGGGAAAAGTCCCCCCGCTCCTGGTAGAGATCGCTTAAAAAGACCAGGTGCAGCAGCAGGTCGCCCAATTCCTCCTTGATCTTGGACGGCTCGCCGCTCTCCAGGGCCTCGATGAGCTCGTAAGCCTCTTCCAGAACATAGGTCTTCAGGGTTTCCGGGGTCTGTTGGGCGTCCCAGGGACAACCGCCGGGGGCGCGCAGGCGCCGGACGATGGCGGCGAATTCATTGAGCAGGGCCCCGGCGTCGCCGTTTTTTTGGTTCATTCGGTTTCAGCTCACCAAAATGGAATATTGGATGCGTCCTTTGCACCGGCGGCATTTTCTTTATTTGATTGGTGGGCGGGACGCACCCTACAGGGCACCGCCGGGGCGGTTGTGCTACATTTTTCTTACCAAGGCGCAGGCTGGAAGCCGGCGCTACCGATTATTTGATTGCTGGATACCGACCATTGGCTATGGGTCCCGTCCCTGGCCACCGTGGACAATTATTAATGTCCCCAACAATCAAACAGGGGCAACAGTTTATCCCGATCTTTTAAAATGGAGCAGGGTGCCAATTGCTTTTCTTCTTGCAGAGAGCCGTCTCCGCGGATGTGGCAAACTTTGAGGCCACGTTGCAGCAAAGTTTTCCCGATTAAAAATCTGCGGTGACAGTTAGTAGGATCTTCCTCACCGCAAAAAATTGCCGTCAGGTAATCATTACTCTTTTTTAATAACCTTTCTATCCCATGTTGAAACTCGGGAGATTTTCTGATTTTATCATAAACAATGTTGCCTTCTTCATCATAAAAACTTGCATAATCAGGGCGACCGCCCAGAGATTGTCCCAAATATAGATACTCAATCCCAATTTCTTCTACAGCCTTTTGAATTAATTCTTTATTATATTGATTGGCGTATCTGCTATAAGGATTAGAACGGATGTCAACCAAGGTCTCTATGTCATATTTAGCCAAGAGATTAATAAATACATCAATTGGATGATTAGAGTGACCAATAGTATAAATTACCGCAGCCATTATAACACCCCAGGAAAGAATGGTGGTTGGTGCGTTTTTAGCCTTTTATTGGTGCGTAAGACGCACCCTACAGCACAGGCGGGACGCCTGTCCCACCAAGGGCACAGGCTGGAAGCCTGCGCTACCAGAGCGGCGGGAGGCGCGGCGCTTTCCCGCCCTAAATCTA
>CAZOCQ010000166.1:0-4785 GCA_964578335.1 uncultured Desulfobacca sp. | reverse complement strand
GAAGCCTGCGCTACCAGAGCGGCGGGAGGCGCGGCGCTTTCCCGCCCTAAATCTACACCTTTATTCACTAATCCCTAACCCCTAACCCCTGCCTTTACCCCAACAGCCACTCCAGCAACGCCTTCTGGAAGTGCATGCGGTTCTCCGCCTGGTCCCAGGCGGCGGATTGGGGGCCGTCCAGCACCTCGGCGGTGATCTCTTCGCCCCGGTGGGCCGGCAGGCAGTGGAGCACGATGGCCTCGGGGAGGGCGAGTTTCAACAAAGCGGTATTAACCTGATAGGGTTTGAAGACCTCGCGGCGGGCCGCGGCCTCACTCTCCTGGCCCATGGAGGCCCAGACGTCGGTGTTGATGACGTGGACGTCCTTCACCGCCCATTCTGGGTCGTGGCCCAGGTTGATGCAGCGCCCCATTTTTTGGGCCTGGTCCAACAGGCCGGCGTCGGGCTCATAACCCCTGGGGCAGGCCAGATTAAGGCAAAAATCGAGGTGCATGGCCGCGGTGATCCAGGAGTTGGCCATGTTGTTGCCGTCGCCCACCCAGGCCACCTTGAGCCCGGAGACCCGCCCGAAGCGCTCCTCCATGGTCATCAGGTCGCTCAACACCTGGCAAGGATGGTGGGCGTCGGTGAGGCCGTTGATCACCGGGATGGTGGCGTGGCGGGCCAGTTCCTCCACGGTTTCATGCCCAAAGGTGCGCACCACCACCCCGTCCACGTAGCGGGACAGGACCCGGGCGGTGTCCGGAATCGGCTCATGGCGGGACATCTGGGTCTGGCCCGGAGCCAGGTAGATGCTGCTGCCGCCCAGTTGGGCCATGCCCGCCTCGAAGGAGACCCGGGTGCGGGTGGAGGGCTTGTCGAAGATCATGGCCAGGATTTTGCCCTTCAGGGGGGTGTGCTCCACCCGGCGTTGATGCAGGGCCTTCAATTCCCGGGCCCGGGCCAGCAGGGTGACGATCTCCTCCCGGCTCAGGTCCAATATGGTCAACAGGTCTCGTTTCATGATCAAGCTTCTTCAGAATAAAATGAGAGCCGCCGCCCCCGGCGGTTAATAGTGGCGCAGGCTTCCAGCCTGTGATTCACAGGCCGGAGGCCTGTGCCACCAAATTCCTACAGCAAAGCCAGAGCCTCTTCCAAGATGCCCAAGCCCCGGTCCAGTTCAGCCGTTTCGACAATCAGCGGCGGCAGCAGCCGGATGACGTTGCCCTGGGTGCAGTTGACCAGCAGGCCCCGCTCCAGGCAGGCGTTGACCAACGGGGCGCCCTCCCGGTCCAGTTCCAGGCCCCAGATGAGGCCCAGGCCGCGCACTTCTTTGATGAACGGATATTTGGCCTGCAACTGCGACAGGGCTTTTTTCACATATTCGCCCTTGTCACGCACCCCGGCCAATAGCTTTTCATCACTCAACAGCCCCACCGCGGTCTTGGCCGCGGCGGCGATCACCGGCCCGGCCCCGAAGGTGCTGGCGTGGGTGCCGGGGACGAAGGCCGCGGCCACCTCCTCGGTGGCCAGCAGCGCCCCCATGGGCAGGCCGCCGGCCAGGGCCTTGGCCAGGGTCATGACGTCGGGCGTGATGCCGTAGTGCTCATGGGCGAAGAGTTTCCCGGTGCGGCCCAGACCCACCTGGACCTCGTCCAGGATCAGCAGGAGCTTCTTCTCGTCGCACAACCGCCGCACGCCTTTTAAATAATCCGGGTCCGGCAGACAGACGCCGCCCTCGCCCTGGATAGGCTCCAACAATACGGCGCAGACGGTGTCGTCCACCGCCTGCTCCAGGGCCCCCAGGTCATTGAAGGGCACGTAGGCAAAACCCTCCAGCAGCGGCTCGAAACCCTTCTGAAACTTCTCCTGGCCGGTGGCCGTCAAGGTCGCCATGGTGCGGCCATGGAAAGAGTTCAGGGCGCTGATGATCCGGTAGCGGCCGGGACCGTATTTATCATGCGAATAGCGCCGGCAGAGCTTGATGGCGCCTTCGTTGGCTTCGGCGCCGCTGTTGGCGAAAAAGACCCGGTCGGCGAAGGACTTTTGCACCAGCAGTTCCGCCAGTTCCACCATAGGGGTGGTGTAGTAAATATTGGAGACGTGCACCAACTGGGTCAGTTGGGCCGCGGCGGCTTGGGCCACGGCAGGATGGGCGTGGCCCAGGTTGCAGACCGCCAGGCCCGCCACGAAATCGAGATATTCCTTGCCCGCGTCATCCCACACCCGGCAGCCGGCGCCCTTCACCAACACCAGGGGCAACCGGCCGTAGGTGTGCATGACGACCTTATCCGCACGATGCATCCAGTTATTACTCACTGATTTTCTCCTGTTTCAGTTCAAAGTTCAAAGTTCAAGGTTCAAAGTTAAAAACCAACCCCGAATAGCCAAAACTTTGAACTTTGAACCTTGAACCTTGAACTAACCAACTATTTCCGTACCGATCCCCGTATCGGTAAAGATCTCCAGCAGCACCGAATGGAGCATGCGGCCGTCCAGGATATGAGCCTTGCCCACCCCGCCGGCCACCGCTTCCAGGCAGCAGTTGATCTTGGGAATCATGCCGCCTTTGATGGTCCCGGCCTCCATCATGGCCAGGGCCGCCTCCCGGTCGATGGTGGAGACCAGGTGCTGGTTCTCATCCAGCACCCCGGCCACGTCGGTGAGCAGGATGAGCTTGGCGGCGCCCACGGCCTTGGCCACCGCCCCGGCCACGGTGTCGGCGTTGATGTTGTAGGTCTCTCCCGCTTCGCCCACCCCCACCGGGGCGATGACCGGGATGAAGTGCTCCTGCTGCAAGGTGCGGATCAGGGCGGCGTTGACCGCGGTCACCTCCCCCACCAAGCCGATGTCAATGATCTCCGGGGGCTCGTCCTCCCGGGGCTTATAAAACTGGAGTTTTTGGGCCAGCAGCAGCCGGCCGTCCTTGCCGCTCAGGCCCACGGCGGCGCCCCCGGCGGCATTGATCAGCGAGACGATCTCCTTATTGATCTTCCCGGCCAGGACCATCTCCACCACGTCCATGGTGCGCTCGTCGGTGACCCGGTGCCCCTCCACGAAGCGGGTGGGAATGTCCATCTGGGCCAGCACCTTGCCGATCTGGGGCCCGCCGCCGTGCACCACCACCGGGTTGATTCCCAGATATTGCAGCAGCACGATGTCCTGGGCGAATCCGGCCTTGAGGTCAGCCTCTTTCTGGGCGGCGCCGCCGTACTTGATCACCAGGGTCTGGCCCTGGAAGCGGCGCAGGTAGGGCAGGGCCTCCAAGAGGACTTCGGCCTTTTTGATGTATTCGTCGGTCATGAGAGTTCCGAGTTCCGAGTTCCGAGTTCCGAGTTCCGAGATTTCAGGTTTGCCTTGTTCTCGAAACTCAAAACTCGAAACTTATCAGGGCGGCCTGTGGCCGCCATAATTCGGCGGGCACAGCCCCCTATAGAATGTATCTGCTCAAATCCTCATCCGCGATGAGGTTGTCCAACCGCTCCCGCACATATTCCGCGGTGATGGTGATCTCCCGGGCGCTCAAATCCGGGGCGGTGAAGGAAATCTCCTCCAGCAGCTTCTCCATGATGGTGTGCAGCCGCCTCGCCCCGATGTTTTCGGTGCGCTCGTTCACCTTGGTGGCCAACGCGGCGATTTCCTTAATGGCCTCCGGTGCGAAGACCAGGCGGATGCCCTCCGTCTCCATCAGGGCCTGGTACTGTTTGATCAGGGCGTTCTCCGGCTCGGTGAGGATGCGCCGGAACTCTTCCGCCCCCAGCGAGCTCAACTCCACCCGGATGGGGAAGCGCCCCTGCATCTCCGGGATCAGGTCCGAGGGCTTGGACATATGGAAAGCCCCGGAGGCGATGAACAGGATGTGGTCGGTGCGCACCATGCCGTACTTGGTGTTCACCGTAGTGCCCTCGACGATGGGCAGCAGGTCCCGCTGCACCCCCTCCCGGGAGACATCCGGGCCGCGGGAGTGGTCCCGGCCGACGATCTTGTCGATTTCATCCAGAAAGATGATGCCGTGCTGCTCCACCTTGCGCCGGGCCTCGTCCACCACCCGGTCCATGTCAATGAGGCGGCTGGACTCCTCCTGGAGCAGGTACTCCCGGGCCTCGGAGACCTTGACCCGGCGCTGCTTGGTCTTGGTGGGGAAGATGTTGCCCAGCATGTCCTTGATATTGAAGTCCATCTCCTCCATGCCGGCGGCGGAGAAGATCTCCACCACCGGAGTGGCCCGCTGGGTGGTCTCCAGCTCCACGAAGCGGTCCTCCAGCTTGCCGTCCCGCAGCATGGCCCGGAATTTCTCCCGGGTGGCCGACCCGCCTTCGGCCTCCTGTCCCGGCGCCGGGCCTGGCAGCAGCAGCTCCAACAGGCGCTCCTCCACGGCTTCGGCGGCCTTGGCCTGGACCTTGTCCCGCTCTTCGGCCTTCACCAGGTTCACCGCCAACTCGGTCAGGTCCCGGACCATGGACTCCACGTCCCGCCCGACGTAGCCCACCTCGGTGAACTTGGTGGCCTCGATCTTCAGAAAGGGCGACTGGGCCAGCTTGGCCAGCCGCCGGGCGATCTCGGTCTTGCCCACCCCGGTGGGGCCGATCATGATGATGTTTTTGGGGGCGATTTCGTCCCGCAGGGCCTCGGGGATCTGCTGGCGGCGCCAGCGGTTGCGCAGGGCGATGGCCACCGACTTTTTGGCGTTCTCCTGCCCGACGATATATTTGTCCAACTCCGCCACGGTCTCCCGGGGCGTCAGATGGTCCCCGATACCCCGCAGCGCCTTGAGCCATTCCATGGTTTTATTTCCTTTAATCCGCA
>CAZOCQ010000165.1:0-6987 GCA_964578335.1 uncultured Desulfobacca sp. | reverse complement strand
GGGCGGGCCTGGGCATGTTTGACGATATTCATCATCAATTCCCGCACCGAACGGAAGAGGAGCACCTTGATTTCGTCGGTCATGGGAATGGGTTTCATATCCTTCTGCACTTCTATCTGGATGCCGTGCTGGGCCCTGATGTGCTTGGCGAACCACTCCACCGCGGCCTCGAATCCCAGTTCGTAAAGCACCGGCAGGCTCAGTTCAAAGGTCAGGGAGCGGGTGTCCTGGATCATCTGTTCGATGAGTTCCCGGACTTCGTTCAGGGGGATGGAGAGTCCGGGGTCCGTGGCCACTTTCTGCAAGACTCCGATTTTAATCTTGGAGACGGCCAGGGCCTGGCCGATATGGTCGTGGAGGTCGGTGGCCAGGCGGCGCCGCTCCCGCTCTTCGGTCAGGGAGAGCTCCGAAGCCAGGGACTGGAGCTGCTCCTGCTTGGCCCGGACCACTTCCTCGGCTTCCTTGCGCTTGGTGACATCCTGGGTCATGACAATGGCGTACTGGGGCTCCCGCCGCGGACCTCGCAGGACCGAGACCGTCACCTGTCCCCAGACTATCTGGCCGTCCTTACGGAGGTAGCGTTTTTCCCGGGTGTAGGATTCCCGTAATCCCCGGGCCAATTCCTGGAACAGGACGATGCTCTCGGGGATATCGTCCGGATGGGTCAGCTCTTTGAAAGATTTCAGGTAAAGCTCTTCCTTGGTGTATCCGAGCATCTCCGCCAGGGCCGGATTGCCGTCCAAAATGTAGCCGTTCATATCCACCAGGGACATGCCGATGGCGGATTCCTCAAAGATCTTGCGGAAGCGCTTCTCCGTCTCCCGCAGGGCGGTGACGTCGCTGAACATGGCGAAGGCCCCGCCGAACTGGTTGTTTTCGAACAAAGGCACCGAGCTCATGATGACCGAGGCCAGGCCCGCCCGGCTTTTACAGGTGATCTCCAGTTCCTGCTGGGCCACGTTGTTCTTGCGGTTCTCTTTCAGGGCCTTTTCCATGAGCTTCCAATTGGCCTGGTCGAACAACTCCTGAATATTCTTATTCACCAGGCGCTCATGCCCGGTGATCTCCCGCATGCGCCGGTTGACGAACTTGATCTGGCCGACGGCGTCGATAATCCAGATGCCCTCGTGGGCGTTTTCAATGAGGCCCCGGTACTTGCGTTCGGAGATTTCCAACTTACGGTAGAGAATGGCGTTTTCCAGGGCAATGGCGATCTGGTTGGCGAAACTGACGATGAACTCCCGGTCCCCTTCGGTGATGGTGGCGTCCCAGTGCACCCGGTCGGCCAGCAGCACCCCGATGACCTTGCCCCGGACGGTGAGGGGCGCCAGGATGAAGGCCTTGGGCTTGAATTGGCGAATCAGCGGGTTATTGGTGGTGAACTTGCTGCGGCTCACGTCCTGGATCACCACCGGAATGCCGGTCATGGCCACCCGGGCGATGACGTTGTCCACCTTGGAGATGGGAATGCGGTAACCTTTGACCTTTTCGAATAATACCGGGTCAATGCCCGCGGCGTAGGTGAATTCCAGGACTTCTCCCGGCTCGTCCAACAGCAGGATGCCGGCCCGGTCCAGCTTGGCGGAATTGATCAGCAGCCGCAGGGTCACCTGCAGGAGCTTTTCCAGATTGAGGACCGACAGGGTGGCGGTGCTGGTCTCCTGAAGACAGATAAGCTGATCGATCTTCTCCTTGAGTTGGAAGTTCAGCCGATGGATCTCATCGAATTTCTTCCGCAGCAATTCCTTGTCCCGCTCCAGCTCCTCGATAGTATAGGTGAGGGCCCGCCAGGGCACCACAAACCTTAAGAAGCTCTCTTTTAAGATGGAGCGCTTCTGCCACTTCAAATGATATTCGCAATAGTCATCGCCTTTGAAGAAGCACTTGGTTTCTTCCAAAACGGCGGGCGGCATATTCCAGATGGTGGGAATGCCCGAGTAGATCCCCTGATTGAAGAGGCAGAAATCCTGGTTGGCGGGAATATGCTTGTGCCAGTGGAGCCGCACCACGGCGCTGTCCCGTTTGATTTCCACCGGCTCGACTCGCTTATTTTTGTTGAACTGATCGTTGACGGCCTGCACCCGTTTCAAGGTCTGGCGCGGATTTTTATAGGCAAACAGAATGATGCGCTGGACATAGCCCAGCTTTTTGCGGGCGGCGGATTCGAAGCCGATCTTAAAGGCTATCTGGTCGTTTAAGGTGATCTTCTTGGCGTTTTCGAACATCCGGGCGATGACGTTGCTGGACACCCAGTTATTGCTTTCCATCAGAAATTCTTGGGGATTGGGCAGACCGTCGATTTCCGGGCCCAAGCCCGCAAAGAGATTATTGACTTCCGAAGGCAGGTGTTCCTGGAAATATTCAATGATGGCTCGGGTGTTGAGGCAGGAGTGGTGCTTTTCCATCACCGGACCGATTCTATCCACTAGGGCCGCCCTGTCCGGCCAGACCTGGGGCTGGAGTCCGTTAATCTGCTCCGCCTCCCCCGGCAGTTCCACCGGCGGAGAAGCATCCCGACTCCAAGCACCGTCTCTTTTGACGAAGTCCATCCTGTTCTCCCGCAAGGGCTTGCCTCCCCCGGACAGCCAGGCGAAATGGAGAAACAGATTAAGTGAGGAGAAGCTATTTAGATGTATTTGCCATATTAATCCAATTGTTAAGAATTATCAACAAGAACGATTGTAAATATCTTCTGGAGGTGAAACAAAGCCGAGAAACCCTCCTGGTTTCCGGCTCCCCCACTCAGGCCGGGGCTCAAGACGACTGGCAGTCCCGGTCTCCGGTGTCCCCACCGCTTCTCCTCAGGTCTTTCCTGAGCGCCAAATCAGGATTTGGCCGGTCGCAAACCAGCATATGCCTGATTGTAGTCCGCAGTGGTTCAATCTACGGTGTATATTAAGGTGATTTACCGACCAAGAGGGTGACGCATAATTCTCCCATGATTCATCTTCCAGCCGGAGACGCAAAAGAACTTCCCCGGGATAAATGTTACCGAAAAACTCAAAAGGATTTTCAAATTGCATTAATGATTTGTCTTTAAACGATTAATCCATTATTATGCCCCCTACCGGAGGGAGAGGCGATGTTTTCGGGGAACTTGTCGGTGAGTAAATCCAAGCCGAGCCTGAGCCGATTCCTCCAATTAATGATCCCCGGCGCGCTGTTCCGGTTCCTGCCTTTCGCCCTTTCCAGATGCTGCCTCGCCGTCTTGGGTCGTCTTTATTATTGGTTCCATCCCACCGAAAAATATTTTATCCGGGAAACCATCCAAGGGGCTTTCCAGGGCCGGATGGCCCCCGGCGAACTGCGGCAGAAAACCCGGGAAGTCTTTGGGGGGATCTTCGAGCATTACCAGGAAAAACTCTTTACCGGATATGCCAACTTCCCCAAGTTGCTTGATTACTTGAGAAAGCAAGTCAAGCTCTCTGAGCCGGAGAAGCTTCGGGAAGCCTTGTCTGAGGGCCGGGGGGTCATCCTGGTGACCGGGCATTTCGGCGGGGTGGAATTACTGCCGGGCACCCTGGCGCTGCAAGGGTTTCGCACCGCCATCATCTGCCGGTTTGAGACCTCCCGCCTCCGGCAGGCGCAGAGCCTCCGGGCCGGCTGGATCGGCTTGCAGCTCATCGATCCGGAT
This sequence comes from uncultured Desulfobacca sp., assembly GCA_964578335.1. Classification (GTDB taxonomy): domain Bacteria; phylum Desulfobacterota; class Desulfobaccia; order Desulfobaccales; family 0-14-0-80-60-11; genus JAPLJC01. The sequence goes on along the minus strand of CAZOCQ010000165.1, from coordinate 3,353 downwards.
CACGGCAACGGCTTCCTGGCCGCGCTGAAGGCCCTCCAAGAGGGCCGCGTCCTCATCATCGAATGTGATGAGTTCGAGCAATGGCGGCCCGATGCCCGGCGGGAATCCCTTTTTCTCAATCACCGGCTCCGCTCCGACCGCACCCTGGAGTTGTTGCACCGGCGGTCCGGCGCCCCGGTGCTCATGGGCCTGGTACGGAGAGACGGACAGCGGCGTTACACCTGCCAATTTACCGGGTTGAGCCGCGGCGACCACCCCGTTAATCTTCCCCTCAGCGAACAATGCCTCAGAATCCTGGATGCCTCGGTGCAAGCCCAGCCGGAGCAGTGGTACCAGTGGCCGAAATTTGCTAAGATGGTCCAAAATCGCCGCGGGATCCAGCATGATCGTCCGGAAGGTGGATATCTGGCGCCTGCAATTGGGCTTTCGCTTCCCAATCAGGCATAGGTTAGCGCTGCACCAAGGCACCGAAAACCTGGTAGTCAAAGTCACTCCCGACAGCCCCCAGGCCGGCTACGGCGAAGGGGTGCCCCGGGTCTTCGTCACCGGAGAGACCCTCCCGGCCAGTCTGGCCTTCCTCTCCGAAACCCTGGCTCCCGCAGTGTTGGCGCAAGAGTTTGTTTCGCCCCCGCAACTCCGGGAGTTCTTGAAAGCGCGGTTCCTGGAAATGGGCGGCGCGCAGCATCCCGGGGCCTTCTGCGCCCTGGAGACCGCCCTGCTGGACGCGGCCGGCCGGGCCTGGGACCTGCCGCTGGCCGCCTTTTGCGGACCCCGGAGCCGCCATCCCCTGACGTATAGCGCCGTGATCCCCCTGTTGGCCCCGGAGCCCTTAACCGGCCTGCTCCGCCAAGTGAAAGGGCAGGGGATGACTTTCCTCAAGGTGAAGGTGGGCCAGCCGGACGACCTGGCCACCCTGAAATCAGTCCGGGATATCCTGGGCTGGGAGGTGAATCTCCGGGTGGACGCCAACTGCGCCTGGAGTCCCCCGGAGGCCGTCCGGCGCCTGCGGGAAATGCGGCCCTTCCGCCTCAGCGCCGTGGAGCAGCCGGTGGCCAAAAGGGACCTGGAGGGGCTGCGGGAGGTGAGCGCCGCCACCGGACTGCCCGTCATCGCCGATGAGTCCTTGTGCACCGAAGCCGACGCCCAAAGACTGATTGACCTGAAAGCCTGCCAGATCTTCAACCTGCGCCTGTCCAAGTGCGGCGGTCCCGGAGCCGCCGTCCGCCTCAGAGATATGGCCGCCGCGGCCGGGATTCGCTGCCAGTTGGGCTGCCAGGTGGGGGAAACCAGTATTCTTGCCGCCGCGGGCCGCCACTTTGCTGCTTCCGGCCCGGAATTGGTTTACCTGGAAGGCTGCTACGCCCCCTACCTGTTGGCCCGGGAGCCGGCGGCCCCAACCCTGGCCTTCGGCTACGGGGGGCGGGCGCCGGAACTGGCCGGCCCCGGACTGGGCCTCCGGGTTCTGGACCAGGTGTTGGAAGAGTTGTCGGTGGCCCACCTCGAACTGGCGGCCTGAAGGCCGCGGGGCCGGGGCGCGGACTACCGGAGGGGAAGGGAAGGGCGTCCCGCCTGCTCCTGATTAGAGATTGATTTTCTGGAGAAATGGGATAATTTATCCATTATTAAAGCTGGGGTACGATTGACTGGCCTTCCGCGACTGACTCTCCATCGTGATTGATATTCATTCCCATATTCTGCCGGGCCTGGATGACGGGGCGAAATCCTGGGAGGAGGCGCTGCAAATGGCCCGGATGGCGGTGGCCGACGGCATCCGCGTCATGGTGGCCAGCCCCCATCTGTTCCGGAAGCAGGCCGAAAATCAGTGGGAAATCAATCCCAAAGAGCAGATACTCGCCACGATCAACGAATTTAAAGAAAAACTGCGGGCCGAGGGTCTGGAGCTGGAAATCCTGCCGGGCTGTGACTTTCCCTTGAGCTTTGAGGGCTTGCAGCTTTTGGAAGATGACCAGATTTTGACCATTAACGACGCCGGACGTTATCTGCTCTTGGAATTTCCTTATTCTTCCTTACCTCCGGCCAGCGAAGATGTTTGCTTTCGCCTGCTCTCCAAAGGCCTCACCCCCATCATCACCCATCCGGAACGCCACTTCGTCCTGCAGGAAACGCCCAAGAAGTTGCAGCGTTTCCTGGACTTGGGCTGTCTGGCGCAATTGACCGCCAACAGTCTGACCGGCGGGTTCGGGCGCCGGGTGGCCCAGGTGTCCCGGAAGATGCTGCGTCAGGGTTATATTCAGGTCCTGGCCAGCGACGCCCATAATCCCCAGGCGCGCCCCCCCCTGCTGCGGCAGGCGCAGGAGGCTGCCGCCAAGCTGGTGGGACAAAATCAAGCCCTGGCCCTGGTCACGGTCAACCCGGAAAAAATTATCAAGGGCGAACCTTGTTGTTAACCCTTCTCCACCCCTTGCATTCCCTTCTTGACGTGGATATAATTTTGTCCAAGTATGTCCCGGGAGGAAGGTCCGACACCTGCGCCACTAGTCCAGGATTCATTTTTAATGCCTAACCTGAAACCTCTCTGGCTGCTTTTTTTCTTGGCCCTGAACGTTTGCGGCTGCGTGGGCGCCACGGAAAGATATCCTTCCGATCAGGCCCAGGATTTTTTCCAGGCCGCCAATGAGGCCAACTTTCAGGGGGTGTACTGCCAGTCTCCCCAACACGTTGATCTCTCCGCTTATTCTCCTTACCTGGGAATCAAGTACCCCCCCACCGACAGGGTGGACCTCCTCTCGGCGCCGCCCTCCCGGCCGTACCAATGCTTTGCGGTGCTGGAAGGCGCCGCGGCCGCGTCCAACTCCGGGACCATCCCCCCGGAGGTGCTGGCCCAATTTATCGCCAAGGCCAAGGCCATCGGGGCCGACGCCCTCATTCTGCCCCCGTCCCAGGCCAACTCCGAAGGTGATGCCGGCCGATCCCAACGCCGCCTCGAAGCCGCGGCCATCAAATACCGCCTGGAAATTACCCCCGAGAAGAAAAGAAGTCCTTAGCCCCCTCCACTCCGGTTAGTTCGGTTTAATTTTCTCAGGCAAGGGCATATTTGGGATAATATACTGATATTTCAGTAATTATTACTTTTTGTAGCATTATTTTTGACAGCAAAATCAGAATTCGTGCGATTTTTCCGCTTGCCTGCTTCTGGTATCTTTTCATTCGTTTGCTTCCTTATGCTCTTTTCCCGGATGTTTCCTGGATTCCTTTAAGGAAGATAAGTATTCAAGTTTTGAAATAATCCCGCTCCAGCCCCTGCCGGCAGACCGGAGCGCTGCTTGAGCCGGGGTGTGCTGAAAAGGAGTCATATATGAAGACAGTGGCAGAGAAGATCAAGGAGTTGCGGG
>CAZOCQ010000164.1:0-6988 GCA_964578335.1 uncultured Desulfobacca sp. | reverse complement strand
CCGAATTCGATGGGACGGGGGAGGGGGGTGACTTTTTGGTCCACTTCGCTGGTGAAGTCGGATTCCGGGGGGGCGGCGGCCCAGGGGATGGGGTAGGGGGTGAAAAGGTGTTCGGGAGCGATCCGGCCCCGGTAGCCCTGGACCACCACGGAGCAGGACAGGGTGAGGTCGCCGTCGAGGTTGCCGACGGTGAGGTGGAAGCCGTCTTCGAAGCGTTCGTCGGCGTCGTCGCGCTCGGAATGGAAGGCCCCGATGGCCGCGTGGCTGTGGATGGTGCCCAGGCGGGTGAGGCCGGCGGGGAAGTCCCGCACTTCGTAGTCGCAGTGGCCGCCGCCCACGGTCTGATGGGGGATGACCAGTTCATAGGCGCGGCCGGCCTCCCGCCAGGCCAGCAGGGCCACGGCTTCGGCCCGGTGGCGGGCATAGACCGCCCGGAAGAAGGCCAAAGCCCGCAGCAGGAGCTCGGCGGGCAGCGGCGGGGCGGTGAGTTTGACCCCCGGCGCCATGGACTCCAGCCAGGGGATGCCGCCGGCGGGCACCGCGGCTTCGAAGAAGGGGGTGCGTTTCACCAGGAAGAGGCCGTCCCGGGTGAGGAGGTAATAGATGGGGTCATCCGGGGGGCTGAAGTCCTGGTCTTTGAGGTAGATGGGCAGCATAAAAAGATGGTTTTCGGTTTTCAGTTTTCAGTTAAAAGAAAAAAGAAAAGAGAATGGTTAATAACAAGCCGCCATCAAATATGCAAACAGCTGTTATAGGGTTGGCGGGCGAGACGCCCGCCCCACCGAGACGCCCGCACCACGAGATAAGGGTCATCACCAAAGAGGCGGGCGAGACGCCTGCCCTGCGCAGGCCGCCTTAAAGGGTGGGGGAGATGAAGACCAGCAGCCGCAGGCGGGTGGCGGCCTTGAGGCCGTGGGCTTCGGTCACCGGCATGATCTGCACCATCCCGGCCCGGGCCGGCATCTCATAGGCCCCCAGAAACTCCCCTTCGCCTTCCAGGATCATGAGGGCGACGTCGGCGTCGGCTTCGTGACAATGCACCGGCAATTCCTGGCCCGGCTCAAAATTGAAGGTCAGCACCCGGAGATTGGGGGAATCGTAAAGCAATTCCCGATGGGGCTTGTTGGGGTCGAACTGAATCTTCTCCTGCAAATCGATGAGCTTCATTGCACCACTCCAGGGTCCGTGACCGATAAGGTGGAAGGGTGAAGTTGAGGTTCGCCCCAACCGGAAGTTCGAAATAACGCCGACTTAATTTACCCAACAATAGGTTAATCCTGCACTTTTGTCAATCAACGAGAAGAGGCTTAAAAGGTTTTCTTGCTGTCCAGAAGCAGGGTGACGGGACCGTCGTTGAGCAGCCCCACTTCCATCATCTGGCGGAAGCGGCCGGTGGCCACCTTGAGACCGTAGCCGGCCAGGGCGGCGGCCAGGTCTTCATAGAGCTTTTCAGCCAGGTCCGGCGGGGCGGCGGCGTCGAAAGAAGGGCGCCGGCCTTTGCGGCAGTCTCCCAGGATGGTGAACTGGGAGACCAGCAGCACCTCAAAACCGGTGTCCAGGAGAGAGAGGTGCAACAGGCGGCCGTCGCCGGCGAAGACCCGGAGGTGGGCCAGCTTTTGAGCCAGGAAGGCCACGTCGGCGGGGCCGTCGTCGGCCGCCACCCCCGCCAGGACCAGCAGGCCTGCGCCAATCCTGGCCACTTCCTCATTATCCACCCGGACCCAGGCTTCCTGGACCCGCTGCACCACGGCCCGCATAGGCGACCCTCCTCATTAGTTTCGAGTTTCGAGTTTCGAGTTTTTGGTTTTTAGTTTTTAGTTTTTAGTTTTGGGGCGGAGACCTCGGCCTCTGGGGGAAATATAATAATTTTTGGGAAGTTAATGAAGAAAAAAGGCGGCAGGGCAAGCCGCGAAAGGCTGGCCGAGTAGTCAAACCGTGGTATTTTAACCATTTTTGTGGTAGGCTTTAAGGCAAAACCTGACATGCGCGCAAACATGGCTTACCGTTCCCTGCCCAAAAATACCCTGACCATCCCCAACCTCATCACCCTGACCCGTATTTTGCTGACCCCGTTGTTCATTATTTTTCTGATTCAGGGGCGTTATCACAAGGCGCTGCTCATTTTCGCGCTGGCCGGAGTGAGCGACCTGGCGGACGGGATCATTGCCCGCACCTGGAAACAGAAATCGCGCCTGGGGGCCTATCTGGATCCTTTGGCGGACAAGCTATTGATGTCCGCCAGCTTTGTGACCCTGAGCATTTCCCACCTGATCCCCTCCTGGCTGACGGTGGTGGTCATCAGCCGGGACGTGGTCCTGGGGTTGGGGTCCCTGATCTTAAAACTGGCGGATTATCCCCTGGTTATCCAACCCTCCCTGGCGGGCAAATGGACCACGACGCTGCAGTTGATCACCGTGGGCCTGGTGCTGCTGGAAAAATTAGTGCCTTTCCCCTACGGCATCTTAATGGTCTTTTTCTACGTCACCGGGGCCCTGACGATCGTTTCCGGCATTCAGTACACCCTCAGGGGACTAAGGTCGGTGGCCCATAACGGGGAGCAGGGAGAGGGCGGCGATGGCTGAAGTCATCGACCTGGAACGTTTCCGGGCCAAGATGGCCGCGGACCAGGGTTTCCGCACCTGGCTGGCCCGCTTTCAGGAGCAGTTCGGTCCGGACACCCGGCTGGGGGACCTGAGCCCGACCACCCTCCTCTATCTGGCCAGCCCCGGAGAAGAAAATCTCTATGTCTTTTTTGACCTGATCATGGGAAGCCGGGGGCTGGGGGGATCGCTGCGCTTCCGCCTGAACGATCTGGCGCAGGACGACAAACTGAAGATCATGGACACGGCCTTCGCCCTGGTGGACCGGGTGCGGTTTGAACTGATGCGCCGTCTGGGTTGGGTGGAGGAGATGGCCGGGGAAGAAGAAACCATCATCGGCCTGCTGCAGAAGGCCTGGCGCCGGACCAAAGACTTTGCCCGGGAGGTTCCCGGTCTCTGCCAAACCCACCCGGATTACCCGGCTTATGCCAGACTCATGGCCATGGACCGGGCGGTCTTTATCCGGCGGCTCATCCCCAAGGCCGTAGCGACCTTCCGCGAGCGGCTGGAGGCCGGGAAGAGCAGCCAGTAATCAGTAGTCAGTAGTCAGAAAAAACCCGGAGCCGCCGCAACGGCTCCGGGTTTTTAGGTTAAGCCCCTGATAAAGCCAGGGGGCCCGTTAAACAGGGAGGTTACTGATTCAGGTACATGCAGGACATGTTGCTGTAAGGGGCGACGTCATCCAGCCAGGCGAGCACGGTTTTGGAGAGGCTGACGGCCGTCAGGGCGGTAGCCAGCATATCCTTGGCCCGGGTGGGTTCAGCCGAGTAATAGGTGCCGCCCGGGAAGGCCGGGGGGTCAGCCGTGTCGTTTAACTGGATGTAGGTAAAAGTTCCACCCACGCCGACGGAGAGCACGTTAGCGGTCACCCAGACGGCATGCGCAAAGGTGGGGACCATGAACACGACCGCCATAACCAAGACCATCACTTTCGCCATTTTCTTCATCACCATCTCCTCCTTAAATTAATGCAAATTTGAGTTAGGTTTTGTAGTGGGAGGGTTTCCGGGCTGTTCAGCCCGGAAGCCCCTTCCATGTTTCACAGGTTTAGAATTTCCATATCCAACTTTGCCTTAACCGGTTGTCGCTGCCCCAGACTGAGGGAAGCTTAATTAACTCGGATCATCCAGAAGGATGTCGGCCCAAATCGGCGGCACATTATACATGCAGAGCGGCCGCATCATGTCGTTCTCTTCGTGGCCCAGTAAGTGGCAGTGCCAAACAAACTCATTCCCGAAGTTGTAGATTTGGTTGGTGATTGGAGTCTCTAATGGACCGATTTCAACCGGATTTCCGGTCTTCGGGTCGAAGTTGACGAAACCCTCCGTGGAACCCAAGGGCATCGTCGGGTTCAGAAGCCTGATACTGGTCGGGATATTGAAGGGCACCCGGGGATATTCCGCCTTCATGGCAAAATAGACGGTTTCCAAGGGGTTCATCCGGATAGTCTCCTTCCAGCCCCGCTCGTTGGGGTCGGGCGGTTTCACGGCGTTGTCCCAACCGACGCGATTGATCAACTGCACGTTGACCAGGTGGAAGTGAATGGCATGAGTGTCCACGCCGTTATGGGTCAGCTTCCAGATCTGGGGCTGACCGGGGGTCAGGTTATCACTGGGCGGATTGATGTAGGCCAGACCGACGCCGTTTTGCCGGAAGGGGGCCGTGGTTTGATCATAAGTCTCATAGCCCAGGAGGGCGTTCATCCGGCCATAACTCTCGAAAATCTCGGTAATGGCCTTCATCTTGCACTGCTCGGTTTTCGGGAAAGGCCACTGGTACGGGGTGTAGGTCATTTCAGTGTCGTTAATCCGTCCCAGGGTTTCCGTAGCGGCCTGATAAGGAGCCGGGAAATAGGGTTGCGGCACGATGGGCGGGGGCTGAGAAGCCACATAAGCAGGCGGCAAGGCTGCTTCCAGCTGCGCCAGATTAAAGGCCGGGGTGGCCGCGCCGGCCACCCGGAACTGCATGATGGTCCGGGTGTTGGGGCCTAAGCCGGGCAGGGTCTGGAGGGCGCCGCCCATCTCGGTTTGATCCGGGTTGCCCGAGAAGTAGTCATAGCGCGCCGCGTTGGCCGGGACGGGCGCCGGCGCGTCGTTATAGAGAATCACGTTGGTGCCGGGGGCCACGCCGGAGAAGTCCACGATGACGTCGGCCCGCTCCGCCGGCCCCAGGAAGAGGGCGGTCTCTTTGACGTTGCCAAAGGTGGCGCTCATCTTGTCAGTGTCATAGGCGACCGGCTGGTTGGGGACCACATACACTCCCGGCAGGAAGCCGCCTTCGCTGCCGATCTGGATGAACTTCGGGCCGGCAAAGGCCGGATCCGGCACGCCGCCGTCGCGGTTATCCGTCGGGTATAGAGGCACCTCAGGATATGGTCCCTCGGGGATACCTGGCCTCCAAATTGCGGGCGTCATCTTGACCTCGGTTTTAGCACCAATGGTGACGGTGGGGGCCGAGGTATAGTAGCGGCCGCTGTTATTAACGGTAATGCTGGTGACCGCTCCGCCGACCACATTAGCGGTGGCCCAGGCGCCAAACCCGCCGCCGCCGGAGAAGATGATGCCGGGGGACTGGGTATAGCCGGCGCCGCCGTTGGTGACATTAACCGCAGTCACCACCCCGAACACCGGATCAATAACCGCAGTTGCCGTAGCGCCGGAACCGCCGCCGGAGGCGTCCAGGTACAGCTGCAGGTTAAGAAAGCGGTCGTTGCAGGCATTGAGGATGCGGAAGCGATAAGCCGTGGGCTGCACGTTGAGGTAAGGGTACGCGGTGCCGTTGACCATCATGGTGTCCATGAAGGATTCGGGCACCACCGAGGTGTTGTAGCCCTCGGGGTTGTCCAGGGTCGTGCCCGGCAGCGCCTTATAACCGGTGGCGGCTCCCATGGGAGGCGGTTCCGGGGCCATCAGGTTGGGCTGGGTCCAGGGGCCGAAGTCCCAGCGGCCCATAGGGTTCAGGCCGGAAGGATCGGTCGGGTTCTGGTTGGGCTGATAAACGTGGGGGAACCAGAGATCGCCGTAGGTCCCCCAGGCCGCCAGCCACTTGGAGTCCTGGACGGCGATGTCCTGGGGCACGAAGCTCTTGTCCTGGATGACCAGGGGGATGCCCCAATTGTACACGCCGCCGCCATTGTTGGGAATGACCCCGGTGTTGATCAGGTTGTCCTCCACCGGGTCATGGATCAGGTAACCCGCGGCCATGCCGGCATAGACGTTGAGGCGGGTGATGCCCAAGGCATGGTCGTGGTAGAACATCAAGCGGTTGCTCTGCTGGTTGGTCCAATACAGGGTGTTGGAGCCGTCGCCCGGGTCCGGCATGTCGGGGACGTTTCGTAAACTCACCCCCTGCTTGTACATGTTCATTTCGGCGGCCGGGGTGAACCATTGGTGGGGCGTGCCGTCACTGATCCAGGGCGAAAAGGTGCCGTGGAGATGGATGGAGGTGCGGTTCTGGGAATATTCGGTCATCCCGTCCGGCCCCATGCCGGCCCCCATGAGGGTTCCGTCCACGGGAATGAAGAGATTGCCCGCGGCGCCCGTGGGCAGTTGGTTGGTAAACTTAACCCGCACCGGACGGTCGCGTTGAGCCACGATCAAGGGGCCGAGATAATGGGCCGGCTGGCCGCCGCCCAGATCGCGGTAACCCCGGAATTTAGTGGCCTTGGGCAGGTCGGTGTGCACCTTCTCGGTGTATTGCACGATGCCGAGCTGGTAATAATCGGAGCCCGGATAAGTAGTAGTGTCCGGGGTGGCCAGGGGAATATACTGCCCCAGGTTGTTGGCGTTGGCCGCGCCCACGCCGGGCAAGGAATCGACAAATTTCCGCAGCGCCGTGCCGGAGGCCCCGCCCTGCGGGCTGTTGGCGTAGAAGTTGACGCCGGCCGGCCCGGTATTGCCGTAGGCCAGGTTGGCTCCCCAGGGGAGGGAAACCACCAGCAAGGCTAAACCAATAAGCATTATTACTTTTCGTTTCTTCATCAGCTTACCCCCTTGCAGTTAAGGTTGGATATTTCCAAGCCGGAGCCGCACTGACCGCCAGTGCGGCTGGGCTTCCGTTACGCGTACGCGGCCTGAGCGACTTCCGGCCAAATAACTTGTGCAAGGCTATTAAAGCAAGGCCTCAAGGGCATTTACAGCCTGAGTCAGCCCCTTCATGACCTTATCAAATTCAACTTTGCGGTTTCCCCAATCTTTTTCCGGGGCACCTTCCAGAGCTTTAAAACTTTGTTTGGCGTAGTAGTACCTTTTCTCCACCTCGCCATAGGTCCTGAGAGCCATGCGCTTCTTTTGCTGCGGCACCTCCAGGATTCTGGGTTTCTGGTCCCCGATCTGTTGCTGCAGCTTTTGCAGCTCCTTGGCCATTTTTTTCTGGTAGGCCTGCCTTTC
>CAZOCQ010000163.1:0-7030 GCA_964578335.1 uncultured Desulfobacca sp. | reverse complement strand
GGGGTCAGGAAGGTGGTGAGCATGATGAGCAGCAGGGAGAAGCCGTCCACCCCGATGTAGTAGCTGATGCCGTAAGTCGGGATCCAGTTGTAGCGCTCCACGAACTGCATGGCCGCGGTGCCGCTGTCGAAGCCGAACCACAAGGGCAGGGAGAAGACAAACTCCAGCAAGGCCACGCCCAGGGCGGCGCCCTTGAGGACCTTGTGGTTCTTCCGGTCCAGGAACAGCAGCAACCCTATCCCCAGGAGGGGAAAGAAGATTAAAATGGAGAGGATTGGTAGTTGCATTGAGCCACCCCTAAGGCTAGCGTCCGATTAAATAGCCCGCCACAATCACCACCCCCGCCAGGATGGCCAGGGCGTAGTTTTGTACGAAGCCGGTTTCCAGTTTACGCAGATGACTGCTGAGCCAACCCACGGTGGTGGCGCTGCCGTTCACCGTGCCGTCGATCACCTTCTCATCCACTCCGTGCCACAGGAAGTCGGAGCCTTGCTTGATGGGCTCCACCACCGCGGCGTCATAAGCCTCGTCCACAAAGTACTTGTTATAGATATATTCGTACAGCCGCGGGAATTTCGCGGTAATCCGGGCCGGCAAATCCGGGGTCTTCATGTAGCACTTATAGGCGATAAAGATGCCCACGCCGGCGATGCCCATGCTGAAGGCCATCATGAAGATCTCGAAAGACACGGCGTGGTGCACTTCTTTGTGGAGCGGGGTAATGGCCGGAGCCAGGAACTCCTTGAATTTGTGGGCCCCTTCGATGATGGGGAAGCCCACCAGGCCGCCCACCACCGACAGCCCCGCCAGGACCATCAGCGGGATGGCCATGGTCTTGGGCGCTTCGTGCGGGTGGACATGGTGGTGGTCATAGCGGCCCTCGCCGAAGAAGGTCATGAACACCGCCCGGAACATGTAGAAAGCGGTGATGCCGGCGGCCACGGTGGCGATGCCCCAATAGAGGAAGTGGCCGTCCACCAGGGAGTAAAAGAGAATTTCGTCCTTACTGAAAAAGCCGGCGAAGGGAAAAATTCCGGCAATGGCCAGGGTAGCCAGCATAAAGGTCCAATAGGTGATGGGCATCTGCTTGCGCAGGCCGCCCATGTAGCGCATGTCCTGCTCCCCGTGCATGCCGTGGATCACCGAGCCGGACCCCAAGAAGAGCAGGGCCTTGAAGAAGGCGTGGGTCATGAGATGGAAGATGCCGGAGACAAAGGCGCCCACGCCGCAGGCCAGGAACATGTAACCCAACTGGCTGACGGTGGAGTAGGCCAGGACCCGTTTAATATCGTATTGCGCCATGCCCATGGTGGCGGCGAAGAAGGCGGTGAGCAGGCCCACCACCGCCACCACCGTCAGGGAGAGGGGGGCCAGCACGAACAGGGCGGAACATCGGGCCACCATATAGACGCCGGCGGTGACCATGGTGGCCGCGTGGATCAAGGCGGACACCGGGGTGGGGCCTTCCATGGCGTCGGGCAGCCAGGTGTACAGGGGAATCTGGGCCGATTTGCCGGTGGCCCCTAAAAAGAGGCACAGGGTGGCGGCGGTGATGACCCCCGAGCCCACCGGATAATGCGCGGCCGCGGTGAAGACCTCCTTGAAATTGAGGCTGCCCACGGTCCAGAAAATGATGAACATGCCCAGCAAGAAGCCGAAGTCGCCGATACGGTTGACCACGAAGGCCTTTTTGCCGGCGTCGGAGGCCGACTGCTTCTCATACCAGAAGCCGATGAGCAGATAGGAGCAGAGGCCCACGCCTTCCCAACCCACGAACATCAACAGGAAGTTGTTGGCGCTCACCAGGATGAGCATGTTGAAGACGAAGAGGTTGAGATAGGCGAAGTAGCGGGGGAACCCCGGGTCGTCGTGCATGTAGCCGATGGAGTAGATATGGATCAGGGTGCTCACCCCGGAGACCACCAGCAGCATAATCAGCGACAAGGGATCAATCAGGAAGGCCGCCGAGACGTTGAAGTTGCCGGCGGAGATCCAGGTGAAGACGGTCTTCTCCACCGCTTTTTGACCCGCCGGGAGTTTCAGAAACTCCAGGAAGATGGCCACGGTGAGCAGGAAGCTCAAGCCCACGGCGGCGGACCCGATGATCCCGACGGTGTTCTTCGACAGCCTCTTCCCCAACAGGCCGTTGATCAGAAAGCCGATCAGGGGAAAGGTGGGTATCAGCCAGACATAGTCCATCATGAGGTTCGCCTCACCACTTCAGGATATTGAGGTCGTCAACGTAAATGGAGCCCCGGTTGCGGAAGATGGCCACGATCAGGGCCAGGCCCACGGCCACTTCCGCGGCCGCCACGGTCAACACGAAGAAAACGAACATTTGGCCGTCCACCGCCTTGAAATGGTCGGCAAAGCCGATGAAGGCCAGGTTGACGGAGTTGAGCATCATTTCAATGCACATGAAGATGACGATGGCGTTGCGCCGGATAATCACCCCGATCACCCCCAGGGTGAACAGGGCTATGCTCAGGGCCAGATAATAGGAGACGGGCACTACCATTGGAACATTCCCCCAAATTACTTCAACTTGGTCTTGGCCAGCACCACCGCGCCCACGATGGCCACCAGGAGCAGCACCGAGGTGACTTCAAAGGGCAACAGGTAATCGGTGAACAGGCTCCGGGCGATGGTTTCGGTGTTGCCCAGGCCGGGCACCATCTCTTTGCCCGCCGGCAGCTTGGCGGCGCGGTAGGCATAGACCAGGATGAGGCCGGTGAAGCCGGCCAGCACTGTACCCAGGAGCTTTTGTCCGATATGCGGCACCGCCGGCTCCTCTTCGGGACGCCGGAGATTCAGGAGCATGATGACAAAGAGGAACAGCACCATGATGGCCCCGGCGTAAACGATCACCTGGATGGCGGCGATGAATTCGGCGTGGGCCAGCAGGTAGATCCCGGCCACCGCAAAGAAATTGACGATGAGCCAGAGGGCGCTCCGCAGCGGATGACGCTGAAAGACCACCAGGCCGCCGGAGATCAGGGCCACTGCGCCGAGGATGAAAAACAGGGTCTGCATCCCTTGCGCCTCCTTAGAGCCAATCCGGCAGCCGCAGCTTCGACTGGGGCTGGGTGGCGGTCTCGATGTTGAGGATCAGCGCCTCTTTGTCGTACTGGGCCAGTTCATAGGCATTATTCAACTTGATGGCCCCTTTGGGGCAGGCCTCCTGGCACAGGCCGCAGAAGATGCAGCGCTGCAGGTCAATGGTGAACTGCACCGGATACTTTTCGTGCTCTTCGCCTTCGGCGGCCACGATGCCCCGGATGGCGTTGCTGGGGCAGACCACCAGGCACAGGGTGCAGGCCACGCAGCGCCGCCGGCCGTCGGGATCAATGGTTAGCTGCGGATGTCCCCGCCAGCGGGGATACATCTCCCGCTTCTCTTCGGGATACTGCTGGGTGATGGGCTTGGTGAACACCATCCGCAGGGTGGTGGCCAATCCCTTGAGCAAAGGAATAATCATGGGCTAACCCTTGATAAATAAGATTACTGCGCCGGTGACCAGGATGTTCACCAGGCTTAAAGGCACCAGGACCTTCCAGCCGATCCGCATGAGCTGGTCGAAGCGGAACCGGGGGAAGGTGCCCCGCACCCAGATGAAGAAGAAGACCAGGGCAAAGGTCTTCAGCATGAACCAGACCACCGGGGGCAGAAAGGCCGGGCCGTTCCAGCCGCCCAGAAACAGGGTGACGGTCAGGGCCGAGGCCACGATGATGTGGATGTATTCCCCCATCATGAACAGGGCCCATTTCATGGAGCTGTATTCCGTCTGGAAGCCAGCCACCAACTCGTTTTCGCACTCGATCAGGTCAAAGGGCGTCCGGGCGCACTCGGCGAAGGCGGCGGTCAAAAAGAGCAGGAAACCCAGGGGCTGATAGACGATGTAGGGGATGCATTTCTGGGCTTCGACGATCTTCACCATGCTCAGGGTGCCGGCCAGCATCAGCACGCCGATGACGGAGAGGCCCAGGGCCAGCTCATAGCTGACCATCTGGGCGCTGAGCCGCAGGGCGCCCAACAGGGAATACTTGTTGTTGGAGGCCCAGCCGCCCAGGACGGCGCCATAGACCGCCAGGGAGGAGACCGCAAAGATATAGAGCAACCCCACGTTGAGGTCGGCAATGACTCCCTGGTTCAGGGCCGCGGCGGTGAGGTCCACCTTGTGCCCGAACAGGGTGATCTCCGGGGGCATAATGGTGTTGGCGAAGGGAATGGCCGCAAAGGGCAGCAGGGCGGTCACCGCAGTGAGCAGCGGCGCCATGATGAAGAGGATCTTGTTGGCCCCGGGCGGGGTGAAATCCTCTTTGAACATCAGCTTGATGACGTCCGCCAGGGGCTGCAGCAGGCCCCAGGGGCCTACCCGGTTGGGGCCGTAGCGCAACTGGATGAAACCCAGAACCTTGCGTTCCAGGAGGACCGTGTAGGCCACCGCGGTGAGCAGCACACCCATCACCACCGCGATTTTGACCAGATTCAGGATGATTAACAGAGGCAAATTCATGTTCTCAACCCTTTTGGATGGTCACGCGCACCAGGTTGGAGTTAAGCGTCAGGTTTTGGGCCGCAGGCTCGGCAAAATGCTCCGGCAGGAACACCACTCCGGCCGGCAGGTCAGCGGTCAGGGTGACCGGCGCGCTGACCTCGCCCTGGGAGGAGACCACCTTGGCGGTGTCGCCTTCCGCCAGGCCCAGGCCCCCGGCGTCTTCCGGGTTCATCTTCAAGCGGGCCCCGGGGGTCACCGCCAGGGTGCCGCAGGGATGGTGGGTGGTATAGGAGCCGGAGTGCTGCAGGGATTTGCCCACCACCAGGGTGAGGGGCCGGCGCCCGGGCAGGCTGATGTCGGTCTCGAAGGGCGCGAACTGGCCGGACAGGGCCGGCTTGAAATCCGGGCAGGGGGCGCTGAGCCCGGGCTTTAACCCGGCCCACAGGGGCAGATACTGGGCCAGTTCCCGGAAGATGTCCTTGGGGCCGGTGTGTTTCAGGGCAAAGCCCATCCTGACGCCCAGTTGGCTGATGATCTGCCAGTCGGGCCGCACCCCGTTGCCGGCCAGGGCTTTATTAATCAGGCCCAGTTGGCCGGTGCTGCTGAAGAAGGTGCCCTCCTGCTCGGCGTGCATGGCCACCGGCAGGACCACCTGGGCCAGTTGGGCGGTGTCGGTCAGGAAGGCGTCCTGCACCACGATGAAGGGGACTTTCTTCAGGAGCTTTTCCACCCGGCTGCGATGCGGCAGGGTCCGCAGCAAATCGCCGCCCAGGAGGTAAAGCGCTTGAGGAGCGCCTCCTTCGCCCTTTTCCAGGAGGTCCAGCATCTCCTCCAGGGTGGGGCCGGCCTGGGTAACCGCCGGGTTGGGGCCCCAGAAAACCGCGGTGTTGTCGGCGTCCAGGGCCAGGCCGCCGGGCAGGCGGTCGGGGAGGACCCCCATAATGTTGACGCCCCGGGTGTTGTTCTTTTCCGCCACCGGGTAGAGGGCGCTGCCGGGGACGCCGGGCTTGCCCACCAGCAGAAAGAGGTCCGCCAGGGCGATGGCGTTTTGCAGGCCCTTGTCCTGCCCGGTGAGTTCGCTGCCGAAAATGATGGCCGGAGCCTTGGCCTGGGCCAACAGAGCCACTACCTCATTAAGCTGGTCTTCTTCCACCCCGGCTTTGCCGGCGACTTCTTTGGCGGTGCACTTTTTGACCGCTTCTTTCAGCTCATCCAGACCGGTGGCGGGGACCGCCGGGGTCCAGTCGGGATGGGCCGCCAGAAAAGCCTTATTCAGCCCGGCGAGGAGGATGCGCTCGCTCCCGGGCTTGTAGCGCAGGGACACGGTGGCGTAACGGTCGAACTTGGTCTTGCGGTTGTTGGCCACCACCAGTTTGAACTCGGTGCTCTCTTTGGCTTCGTGGACTTTCCAGCCCAGGGGCGGCAGCTCCGGGGTGAGGTCGGCGCCCAGGATCAGGACCATATCGGCCTTGGCCAAATCGTCCAGCTTGCCTACCACCGCCGGGAAGCCGCTGATCTGGGCTTCGGCCGTGAGGGTGAAGGGCGATTGGTAGGGGCCCGGCTTGCCGGAGAGCTCCACCCCGGTGTATTTAGGCATCCCGAAGACCGCGGCCAGGCCCTTCAGGACCCGGACATAGCCGTAGCGCGCCGGGTTGTCCAGGCGGTTGGTGCCCAGCCCGGCCCGGAAGAATTTCTGGAACAGGTAGTTGGCTTCGTTGGTGGCCCGGGGCGACCCCACGCCGTAGATGGCCTGGGGACCGACTTCCTTGAACTTGGCGGCCACCAGGTCCAGGGCCTCATCCCAGGAGGCTTCCCGGAACTTGCCTTTCTCTTTAATCAACGGGGTTTTGAGCCGGTCCGGGGACTCCACCACCGGCCAGCCGAAACGGCCCCGGCCGCAGAGGAGCACGCTGGCTTCGTTGCGCACCCGCAGGGGCCGGCCGTCCTTGGTGTGCAGCTCATAGGTGCAGCCGCCGCCGCAGAAGGGGCAGGCCATTTCGGTCTTGTCCACCTCCCAGGCCCGGGCCCGGTATTTCCACTGCTTGTTGATCAAGGCCCCCACCGGGCAGATGTCTATGCAGGAGCCGCAGAATTCGCAGTTCAGGGCTTCCTCGCCGCTGGAGAGCTGGGTGAAGTAGCCCCGCTGGGCGAAGTTCCAGGACCAGGCGCCCACCCGCTCTTTGCAGAGGCGCACGCAGCGGCCGCAGGTGACGCAGCGGTCCTGGTGGCGCTCCACGAAATTGGACTCGTAGTCGAAGCGGGGGGTGAGCTTCACCGCCTCCAGGTCGATGTTCTTGATGCCCAAAGCGTGGGTCAGGTCCTGGAGCTCGCACTCGCCGCCCTTGTCGCAGATGGGGCACTCCAGGGCGTGGTTGATGAGGACCAGCTTCATCAACTCGTCGCGGATGGCCTCCAGCTTGGGGGAGGTGGTCACCACTTCCTGGCCCTCGGCCACGGCGGTGGCGCAGGCCGGCAGCGGCCGGGGCGGTCCCGGCTTCACTTCCACCACGCAGATGCGGCAGGAGCCGATGG
>CAZOCQ010000162.1:0-7082 GCA_964578335.1 uncultured Desulfobacca sp. | reverse complement strand
GTGGATGGTGCTGGCCGGGGCCCCGGTGGCTTCGCTCAGGCGCTTGGCGGCCCGGCCGGTGGGAGCCATGAGCATCACCCTGGCCCCCAGGCTCTGATACAGGTCCAGGATGCAACTGATGATGGTGGTCTTGCCGGTGCCGGGGCCGCCGGTGATCACCAGGAGCTTCTCCTTCAGGGCCGCAGTCACGGCCCGGGCCTGCTCCTCGGAAAGCTCGAGACGCCGGCGGGTCTGCACCTGGCCGACCAGGTCCTCCAGGTGCAGGGGCGGGGCGCTGCCGGGGGTGGCGGCCAGGCGCCCCAGGGATTGGACCACCCCGGTCTCGGCCACCCAGGCGGCCCGCTTGTAAACCCCGCGGCCGCCGGTCACTTCCGGCAGGGTCACCCGGCCTTCCCGGGCCTGTAATTCCAGGGCCTTAAGCAGTGGCGGCCGGTCCACCTTGAGTAGTTCCTGGGTGCGGCGCAGCAGTTCGTCTTCGGGGACATAGACGTGGCCTTCGGAGGCGAAGTGGTCCAAAACGTGGAGCAGGCCGGCGGCCAGGCGGGCCGGGGCCAGGGGGTCAAGGTTGAGGCGGCCGGCCAGGCGGTCGGCGGTGAAAAAGCCCAGCCCCTGGATGTCCAGGGCCAACTGGTAAGGGTTGGTGGTGGCCACCTCCAGGGCGGCCGGACCATATTTCTGAAAAATTTTGGAGGCGTGGGCCAGGCCGATCCCCAGGCCCTGCAAAGCCACCACCACGTCCCGCTGCTCTTTGCGGCCCTGCCAGTCCCGGCGGATCTGCTCGATGCGCTTGGGACCGAAGCCCGAGACTTCTTTGAGGCGCTCCGGCTGGTCGTCAATCACCTTCAGGGTTTCGGCCCCGAAATGTTTCACCAGGCGGCCGGCCAGCTCCGGGCCGATGCCCTTGACCAGCCCCGAGGCCAAGTACTTTTCGATGCCCGCCACCGTGGCCGGCAGCACCGCGTACCACCAAACCACCTTGAACTGTTCGCCCCACTTGGGATGGACCTCATACTTGCCCTTGAGGTGAAGCTGCTCGCCTTCCTGGACCCCGGCCAGCGGCCCCACCACGGTGACGGGCCACCGGCTGCCCTTGACCTTGAGGCGCACCACGGCATAGTGGGTTTCGGGGTCGGAGAAGGTAAGGCGCTCCACCGCGCCTTCCAGGGTCTCCAGGGACTGCCCGGCTATTTCGGCGGGGATGGGAGGGGTGGTTTCGGGCATTAACTGGACAGGTCTTTTCTCCCCCCTCACCCCAGCCCTCGCTCCCCCTAAGGTAGAGGACTGGGGTGAAGGGGAATTAAATTACTTGAATGAGTCGGAATCCACGGCCGGTTCGGTTATGATCTTCTGGCTGATGCCCCGGCCCAGGGCGACGCGGCCGCCGTTGACGCCGATGATGATGAGGCCCCGGTTGTTCTGCAGGACCTCCACTTCCCGTCCCAGGTTGAGGCCCAGGGCCAGGAGCCGGGCCCGCAGCATGCGGCCGCCCCGGTGCCCGGTGATGCGCACTTTCTGGCCGGCTTCGGCCAGGGCCAGTGAACGTTCGCCCGGTAGCGGCTCTTCTAGAGCCGCCTTCTGAAACCTTCTAAACACTTGAGTTTTCCCTATCCTTTTCCCGGCAGGCGGCGCAGTAGCCGTGCACCTGCAACTGGTGGCCCTTGATGTGATAATGGTAGGTCCGGGCCAACTGCGCCTCCAGAAGATCCAGGGCCGGTTCCCGGAACTCCTTGATCTCGCCGCACCCCAGGCAGAGGAGATGGTTGTGGTGGGCGTGGCCGTAGATGTGTTCGTAATGCCAGTGGCCGTCGCGGAAATCCACCTCCCGGATGAGGCCGCAATCAATGAGCAGCGGCAAGGCCCGGTAGATAGAGGCCTTGGAGACCTTGGAACCCTTGCCTTTAAGCTGCAAATAAAGCTCGTCCACGTCAAAGTGGCCGTGGACCGCGAAGATCTCCCGGAGAATCTCCTCCCGCTCCGGGGTGCGCCGCAGCCCCCGCTCCCGGATATAATCCTGAAATATCTGGAGTTCGGATTTCACGACTTCGATGATAATGTAATTGAGAATTAATCACGATAATATCTTTTCTGGAGAAAAAAGTCAAGGAGATTGCCGCCCTCGGCCAGTGTCCTAATTTGCCCAACTTTTTGGGGCATTGGCCATAAGGCGCACCCTGACATTCCCGCCAAGAAAAAAGTTGGCGATTTCATACACCCAAAATATAATTGCCAAATTAATTAGGAACTTAGAGCTTGACAAATAGGATTTACCTGTAGATGATGTGAAGATAGAAAAATCAGATGATGGATAGCGGCCCTTAAAGAACTAAAACAGGCTGTCGAACGCCTGCAAAACTTACCATACGGGAAAATCAAATTAACCCCTCAAAAGAGGGCCAAAGAAATGTATTTCTTCTATGTTGATGAAAGTGGAAACCGCAAGCCTACTTCTGGTGGTGAAGTTTATGTCTTGACTGCGGTTGGCATACATGAATACCAATGGAAAAAATTTTACCAAAATATAACTGATTATAAAAGGTCTCTTATTGGCAGAATTTATCGAGATCAACATATTAGGCTAAATCTTTCTGATTGTGAAGTTAAGTCTAATTGGATACGAATAGCGGCGGAGAGACAAAAGCATATTTTTCTAAATAGTCTTACTGAGGATGAATTAAGAGATTTGACGAATAAATATTATTCTCGTTTAGATATTCATTATATGGTAATAATTAGCATCATAATTCATAAACCCAAATTAGATAGCTTCATGGATCGCAATAAAGTACATAGAAAAGCATGGGAATTATTATGCGAACGTATCGAAAATTTTATGCATGAATACCATTTTAAAAATAAAGCTATTATTATTTGTGACGATATGAGCAAAAGCGAAAATATTTCTTTAGCAATGAAACATGCATATCTTCTTGAGACTTGTACTTCATGTGGATTACACTTAAATCATATTCTTGAAATGCCGCTATTTGTTAGAAGTGAATTATCAGAAGGAGTGCAATTAGCTGATCTTTGTGCATATAATTTTCAAAGGGCATTTAGAGATAGGGACATGAATTATCCATATTTTCAGAGACTTATCCCGAGAATATATTCTTCTCAAAAAACGGGCGCGAAAAAAATTGACGGACTTAAGATATTCCCAGATACGAGCGATCTAATTGAATTAATAGGGACTTTATAA
Source organism: uncultured Desulfobacca sp. (assembly GCA_964578335.1). Classification (GTDB taxonomy): domain Bacteria; phylum Desulfobacterota; class Desulfobaccia; order Desulfobaccales; family 0-14-0-80-60-11; genus JAPLJC01. The sequence continues at coordinate 3,883 of CAZOCQ010000162.1, read as the reverse complement.
GAGAAAAGCCCCTCGAAAGGGGCTTTTCAATGATGTCCGGCTGGGATTATCCATATCAAGCTGACAAGCAGCACCGGACAATATACCGATCATTGCTGATCAGTATATTTATTTTTAAGCATACATATGAGGATGTCAAGCGAAAAAATGCAAAAAACAGAGAAAATTAGACATTCTCCTTTTTCAAAAAAAATATAGATTGCTAAAAGCATTTAATCATGAGAGGTTGTGGAATTGACATGCTTTTTTCGTAATCTTCATTCCGTCCCTATCTCCCTCATTTTGCCCTAATCCAACTTGACCACTTTGCAAATCCTTTGCCAAAGATTTGCAATCGATTGCAAAAATTAGAATTGAAATTCAAATTAGGGCGCTAACGCCGCCAGCTATCTGCGGAAAGTTTGGCCGGCAACCGCCGGTCGCCAAACCGGCCGCTAAAAAAACGGCGCCGGGGGGCGCCGTTCCTGGAGGAGTCGCCTGACTGCGGATTTAGAGGTGCAACCCCAGATAAACCAGGCCTCCGCCCACCAGCACCGCGGCGCTGACGTGCAGGAAAAAGCGCGACCGGTTTGACATCAGGCGCTGCCACTTCCAGCGCCCCAGCTTTTCCTTGCTCTCCGTCTCTTCCACCGGCGCCGGAATATTGCCGGGTTTTTCGGGCAGCGCGCTCAGGCTCTTTTGCGGCCGGCGGGTGAAATGGAAGACGTCGCCCATCAAGGCCGCCGGGGTCTCCTCATAGAGCTGCAGGCAACTGTCCACCACGTCGGGGTCATACAGGACCCCCCGGTTTTTGGTGATCTCCTCCAAAGCCTTTTCTATACCCAGGGCCGGGCGGTAGGGCCGGTGGGAACACATGGCCTCCAGCACGTCCGCCACTCCCAGGATCTTGGCTTCCAGCAGGATCTCCTGGCCGTCCAGGCCGTAGGGATAGCCGGAGCCGTTAAGCCGCTCGTGGTGCTGCATGATGATCTGGTTGATCTTGCCGGGAAATTCCAAGGGCCTGAGAATATTGAAGGCCACCTGCGGGTGGGTTTTAATAATGGCGAATTCCAGTTCCGTCAGCCTCCCCGGCTTGGAGAGAATTTCCGTGGGCACCGCGATCTTGCCCAGATCATGGAGGCTGCCGGCCACGTGGATATCATCGATGGATTCATGGGAAAGCCCCATCCGATGGGCAATGGCCACGGCAATATGCGTCGCCCGCTGTTGATGGTCAACGGTATAGGGATCTCTGGCCCCGATGGTTGACTCCATTACCTGGATGATGGCTTCCATTACATCATCTCCTTGCTAATATACTGATAAACCTAACTAAATAAATTCAAAGCTATTTTTTCATTTTGCTGAAACTAAATTATAGCCATTCACAATTTCTGACAATAAGGATTTCCCTGATTTTCACCGTCGCATTCCCCGATATTGTTAACAGACATGAATACTTGTGAACCCGGAGCGCAGCGGCCTGTTCCGGGTGAGGCGCGGCGCCTTTTTTGGCCAGGTGCTTTCTTTGGCCGCCAAATTACGTTATTTTTTCAGGGAGCCGCCACCCCTAAAGGCTGAAAAGGGAGCGCCGCCGCCCCCGGCGGCTCAGTCACTACAACCATCTGATTTGTCTAAGTAATTGGTGGACAGCGCCCAGATTTTTGGCGCGGGGAAGGCATACGAACAGCCGGGGCGGCTGTTCTACACAAGATTCACAGGAACAGTTCCTCCTGAGAGCCTGTGGCCCACCCGCAAAGTATGAAAAGCCTTTTCCCCCTCACCCCAGCCCACTCCCCCATTGGCGGATAGGGGGATAAGTGCTTAGTTTGGCTTGTTTTTTTACAGCTACTGGCTACTGACTACTTTTCAGCAACAGAGGGCAGAAAAATGGCCGAGGCGAAGGTCCCGGTAAATAGTCCGACCCCCTGGTCGCCCGAGCGGCAGCGGCAACTGGAACAACTGGCCGGCCGGTTGGGGCACCGCTTCAAAGATTGGATCCGCCTGGATCAGGCCCTGCGGCACAGCTCCTTTGCCCATGAAAACCCGGAGCTGGGCCCCAGCAACGAGCAACTGGAGTTTCTGGGGGACGCGGTCCTGGCCCTGACGGTGAGCAACCTGCTGTTGCAGCACTTTCCGGAGAGTTCCGAAGGGGAGCTGTCCCGGAGCCGGGCCGCCCTGGTGAACGCCCGCCGCCTGGCCGCCCTGGCCCGGGGACTGGACCTGGGAGCCTATCTCCTCCTGGGGCGAGGGGAGGAGCAGCAGGCCGGGCGGGAAAAACCCTCATTGCTGGCCGACGCCCTGGAGGCGGTGGTGGCCGCGGTCTTCCTGGACGGCGGCCTTAAGGCCGCGGCCAGTCTCACCCGGCGCTGGTTTCAGCCGCTGCTGGAGGTCCTGGGGGAGTCTGCCTGGCAGGACTTCAAGACCCGGCTGCAAGAGTTGACCCAGGCCCGCCACAAGGACTCCCCCGCCTATCAAGTGCTCTCCGAAAGCGGCCCCAGCCACGCCCGCCAGTTCCTGGTGGAGGTGCGCCTGGGGGAGCGCCCCCTGGCCCGGGGAGAAGGCCGCACCAAAAAGCAGGCTGAACAATCGGCGGCCAAGCAGGCCCTGGAGAAGCTGGCGGCGGAACTGCCGCCGCCGGCCGATTAACCCGGCGTCACCCCGGCATAACCTGCCAGAGTGTGAGGTCAACCCCTGATTGGGCGCACGCACCCGGTTATTCCAGAGGTTATTCCCGGTAAGTTAGCGGTTGGCCCCCTGGCCTGCGCCATCCTCCTCCAGTAACAAGATTAGCGGCGCCAGGGTGGGCGTCTTCTCCATCCAAACCGCGGTCACCTGGCAGGGCTCCAGGCTGGGGGCGCTCACCTGGAACTGGGCCCACTCAATAATAATCATGCCGGTTTCTTCCGTGGACACCAGGGTCACGGTTTGCGGGATATTCCAATTGGCCGGCGTAAAGATCAGGTTGGCCCCGTTCTGGACCTGGATATTGGGATTGCCGCTTTGCCAGGACACCGCCACCGCCACATTGGTTTGAGGATTGCTGCTCAACCTCACCTGGAACTGGCCGGTTTTCAGGTAAGGCACGACGATCCGGTCCCGGTCCACCACGATCTGGATGACCTGGGCCACAAAAGTGGCCGTGATGGTATGGTCGGCGGTCACGTTGGCGAAGCTGTAAGTCGAAACCGGCCCCACCGCCACGCCGTCCACCACCACGTTCTGGATGTTGTAACCCGGCGCCGGGGTAATGGTAAAGCTGACGCCGCCGCCCCAGTCCACCGGCACGGCGCCGGCGGGAGTAATGCCGCCGCCCGCCCCGGCCGTGGCCGTGATGGTATAGGTGTTAATCGCGAAGCTCGCCTGGATGGTGTGGTTGGTGGTGACGTTGCTGAAGGTGTAGCTGGTCACCGGACCCACGGAGGCGCCGTCCACCAGCACGTCCAGGACGTGATAACCGGTGTTGGCGGTGATGCTGAAGGTCTGGGAGCTCCCGGAAGGCACATTGACCGCGCCCGCGGGAGTGATGCTGCCGTTCGGCCCGGCGCCGGCGGTAATGATGAAGTCATTGGGCGCAAAACTGGCGCTGATGGTGTGGTTGGTGACCACGCTGACAAAGGTATAGCTGGTCACCGCACCCACGGAGGCGCCGTCCACCAGGACGTCGGCCACGTGGTAGCCGGTGTTGGGGGTAATAGCAAAAGTTTGGTTTGTCGCCATGGGAACAATCACCGCGCCGGAGGGGGTGATGCTGCCGTTGGGCCCGGCCGTGGCGGTGATGACCGGATCTGGGGCGAAATTGACCTGGATGTTGTGGGGGGCTTGGACGTTGACGAAGGTATAGCTGGGCATGGCCCCCTGGTTGACTCCGTCCACCAGCACGGAGAGCACGTGGTAGTTGGGG
>CAZOCQ010000161.1:0-7084 GCA_964578335.1 uncultured Desulfobacca sp. | reverse complement strand
TGGTGTAGCCGTTCTCCAGGAAGACGTCGATGTGGGGCAGGCAGTTGAAGGCGATGCGGTGCGGATAGACCTTTTTCTTGGGTTCCTGACAGGCCAACAGGGCCTTCACCTGGTCGGCCAGCTCCTCCACCGCCTTCTGGCCGGTGCCGGAGACCGCCTGGTAGGTGGAGACCACCACCCGCTTGATGCGGGCCGCGTCATGCAGGGGCTTCAATACCACCACCATCTGGATGGTGGAGCAGTTGGGATTGGCGATGATGCCGCGCTTGGGGTATTGCCCGATGTCCCGGGGGTTGACTTCCGGGACCACCAGCGGGATCTCCGGGTCCATGCGCCAGGCGCTGGAATTGTCCACCACCACCGCCCCGGCCGCCGCGGCGATGGGGCCGTATTCCTTGCTGATGCCGCCGCCGGCGGAAAACAGGGCGATCTCCACCCCATCGAAGGAGTTTTTATTCAGAACCTCCACTGGGATCTCTTTGCCCAGGAAGGTGACGTTCTTGCCTAAGGAGCGCTCCGAGGCCAGGGGGATCAAGCGATGCACCGGGAAACGGCGCTCCTCCAGGCAGGCCACCATCTGCTGGCCCACGGCGCCGGTGGCCCCGACTACTGCGACCGTATATGTTCCGCCCATGTTTTAAATCTCCTGGGGTTTCATCCTCTTATGGTGCGCAGTGCGCACCTACATTTCTGATCTGAGGCGTGCTGCACGCGCCGATATTCGGCGGCCACAGGCCGCCCTATACCAAGTCCGCGGCGTATTTGGCGATGAGGTCGCCCACCTGGGAGGTGGACATCCCCATCTTGCCCGCGGCCATGCTCTTCAGGTCATGGGCCGCGGCTTTGCGAATGGCGCCGTCCACCGCCTTGGCGGCCTGGGCCTCGCCCAAGGTCTCCAGCATCATCTGGGCCGCGGCGATGCAGGCGATGGGGTTCACCACCCCCAGGCCGGTGTACTTCGGGGCCGAGCCGCCGATGGGCTCGAACATGGAAACCCCTTCGGGGTTGATGTTGCCGCCCGCAGCCACCCCCATGCCGCCCTGGATGATGGCCCCCAGGTCGGTGATGATGTCCCCGAAAAGGTTGTCGGTGACCACCACGTCGAACCATTCCGGGTTCTTGACGAACCACATGCAGGTGGCGTCCACGTGGGCGTAGTCGGTGGTGACGTCCGGATACGAAGGCGCCATGGCCTCGAAGGCCCGGAACCAGAGGTTGGAGGCGAAGGTCAGGACATTGGTCTTGGCCACCAAAGTGAGCTTCATGTCCTTCTTGCGCCTGCGGGCCAGCTCGAAGGCGTACTTCAGGCAGCGGTCCACGCCCTTGCGGGTGTTGATGGAGGTCTGCACCGCCACTTCGTCGGGGGTGCCGTGCTTGTGGAAGCCGCCGGCGCCGACGTACAGGCCTTCGGTGTTCTCCCGCACCACCACGAAGTTAATTTCTTCGGGACCTTTATCTTTCAAGGGGCAATCAACGCCGGGGTAGAGCACCACCGGCCGCAAATTGATGTATTGGTCCAGGGCGAAACGGGCCGCCAGCAAGATGCCCTTTTCCAGGATGCCCGGGGCCACCTCGGGGTGGCCGATGGCCCCCAGGTAGATGGCGTCGAATTTCCGCAATTCCCCCAGCACCGAATCCGGCAGGATTTCGCCGGTGCGCTTATAGCGTTCGCCGCCCAAGTCGTAATGGGTGAAGTCATATTTAATCCCCGCCGGCCCGGCCACCGCGCCCAGGACCTTGAGGCCCTCGGCCACCACTTCCGGGCCGGTGCCGTCCCCGGGGATGACTGCGATTTTATGGGAACCCATGCTTATCTTGCCTCCAGTTGCTTTTTCAGATGGGCCATGAGGCCGCCGTCCGCCAGCAGTTCCTGCATGAAAGGCGGGATGGGCTGGCTGGGATATTTCTTGCCGGTGGAGAGGTCGGTGATGACCCCGGTGTTCATATCCACGCTGATCTCCTGCCCGCCTTTAATCTCCGCGGCGGCTTCGGGCGACTCAAAGATGGCCAGGCCCATGTTGAAGGCGTTGCGGTAAAAGATGCGGGCGAAGCTGGCGGCGATCACCCCCGAGAGGCCCACGGCCTTCAAAGCCACCGGGGCGTGCTCCCGGGAGGAGCCGCAGCCGAAATTCTTGCCGGCCACGATGAAGTCGCCGGGCTTCATCTTCCTGACGAACTCCGGGTCCGCGTCCTCCATGGCGTGCCTGGCCAGTTCGGCCGGGTCCGAGGTGTTCAGATAACGGGCCGGGAGAATCTCGTCGGTGTTGATGTCATCCCCGAAACGGTGCGCTTTGCCTGTAAGAATCATGACGCCCTTCCTCAGCTTTTTATTCCTGGTGCGGAATTAATAATATTAACCTGAAGGATTCGGAAAATTCAAGGGGGTTGGGCGATATCATTAGTGCTCTGAGAGAAAGCCATCCACGGTGGAGAATATTGCCCCCGGTCCAGGTTGCGCCGGCGCCCGTTAAATCTTATTTTTATTAATAACCTTGGCCGCGCTGGATTATCATCCGGCCTCAGCCAGGCCCATAGCCAGGCATATCGGCGCCATAAAAAACTAAGCGGAAACACATATGAAAAAAGTACTTTGGTTGAGCGCGGTAATTTCATTGTTACTTTGGAGTCCAGGAGTTCGCGCTCAAGACCTGGAGCAAAATAATCCTATTTATCAAGAACTGGCCGCCCAGGGCAGAATGACGACCGGACAGGTGGAAATGGTTTATGAAGTGCCGTGCGTAGAAGTTATGCTGGAGGATGGCGAAAGCATCAGAAGCCTGGTCTATTCCCTCCCTTCTTTAAAGAACAAGCCTATTCCGGCCCAGGACAGGATTGCTCTAATTAATGGCATGCACTATCTGCTGGTGGTGAAGGCCCCCGGTAACATCAGCACCGACAAGAACAAAATCTTCGTGCCCCTCGACTTTTCCATCGAGCCGAAAATTCTGCCGGAGTCTTTGTCTGCTGCTGCCAATCATGAAAAGTACATCCTGATAGACCGCCGCCGGCAGTATCTCGGCCTGTATGAATGGGGGGAGTTGAAATACAGTTTTCCGATTTCATCCGGGACCAGGAATTCCACGCCCTTAAAAAAATTCGTGGTGCACTATATGGACCAGGTGCATAATTCCACTCTATTTGACCAGGCCCCCATGGATCACGCCCTGAATATCGGCGGCGCTTATTTTATCCATGAAGGCATTGTTCCCGGCTATCCCGCCTCCCACGGCTGCATCCGGCTGTTTCCCCTGCACGCCCGCTTTCTGTTTTATGACTGGGCCAAGCCGGGAATTCCCGGGAAAATTATCGGTTGACAATATACCAATAAGTGATATATTTGGACCTATGTCGGCAGCCACGAAAAAGCCCGCTATGGACGACTATGTTGAGGTCAGGTTTCGGGTGCCTGCAACTAAGGTAGTAGAGGTTAAAGAGGTTTTGGCCACCTATGGGGCCATAGCCTCAGAACCGGAATCCGTCCCCTGGGAGGAGGTCTATCCTGATTTCAATGGCAGCGTGGCCCTGCGGGGAGCCAGAAAGCGGGAGGGCCTGACCCAAAAAGAATTGGCCCACTTGCTGGGAGTCAGCCAAACCCACATCTCCGAAATGGAGCATAACAAGCGGCCCATCGGCAAGGAGATGGCCAGGAGGATGGCCAAGGTGCTCAGGGCTGACTATCGGGTTTTTCTCTGATCCCTAACCCCTAACCCCTAACCCCTAACCCCTAACCCCTAACCCCTAATCCCTAATCCCTAATCCCTATTTTTCCTATGCCCTCTGTGCCTCTCTGGTTTAAAATCTATAACCATGCCTCCCCCTGAAAAACTCTATATCTACGAAATCGAGGGCCGGGTTACGCCGCCGCCGGAGCTGGCCGGGGCCGATTTTTTAGGCTGCTGGCGCGAGGCGGATTACTCGTACCTGTTTTTCGGCATCCCCAAGGAAGCGCAAATCAAGGCCTGGCTGACCGCCACCGGCGCCGGGCGCTACTCTTCCGAGACCCAACTCAATTATTCCGACTGGGAAGCCGGCAAACCGCTGCAAGCCGCCTCCATGGCCGGTTTTCATCTCTGCCCCACCTGGGAGGAGCCGCGGCCGGCCCCCGGGGAGATCGTCATCCGCATGGAGCCGGGCCTGGCCTTCGGCTCCGGCTATCATCCCACCACCCAGGGCTGTTTAACATTTATGCGCCGGGTCTTTGATACGGAGTCCATCCGGCAGGTGCTGGACCTGGGCACCGGCACCGGCATCCTGGCCCTGGCCGCCCTGGCCCTGGGGGCGGAAAGGGTGGTGGCGGTGGAATATAACGAACTGGCGGTGCGCACCGCGGCCCGCAACCTGAAGCACAATCACCGGGACAACGAGGTCCTGCTGATCCAGGGCGACGCCCGCCGCTTTGCTTACCCGCCCGCTGACCTGGCCCTGATCAACATCCACCTGGACGTCCTCCTGGACCTGTTGGATATTCCTGAGTTTCTGGATAAAAAGTGGTACATTTTTTCCGGCATCCTGGGGACCCAGATGGCCCGGTTCGGCGCCCGCCTGGCGGCCTCGCCTTTGCAATTGCTGGACACCTGGAGCGAAAACCTCTGGTTCACGGTGTTGGCGCAAAAGCATTAACCACCAAGACACCAAGGACACCAAGAAATAAAGGCTTCTTAATCCGGGTTATCCTGGTCGAAGCCGTAGGCCTCGCTGACAATGAAGAGGGGGCGTTTTTTTACTTCCGCATAGACCCGGCCGAGATATTCCCCCAGGATTCCCAGGCTGAGCAACTGTAACCCCCCCAGGAAGAGGATGACCACCATGATGGAGGCATAGCCGGGAACGTCCCGGCCGAAGATCAAGGTGCGGATGATCAGGAAACTGGCATAGAGGAAGGAAAACAGCGAGATTAACAACCCCAGGTAACTCCACAACTTCAGCCCGGAAGTGCTGAACAGGGTGATCCCGTCCAAAGCGAAATTCCAGAGTTTCCAGAGATTCCACTTGGTCGCGCCCCGATGCCGCGGCTGGCGTTCGTAGGGCACCCCGATCTGCTTAAACCCCACCCAGGCGAATAGACCCTTCATGAAGCGGGTGCGCTCCGGAATTTGGTCCAGAACCTTCACCACCTTGCGATCCATTAAGCGAAAATCTCCGGTATTGCGGGGTATGGGGGTTTCACTGAACAGATTGATAAATTTATAAAAAAGGCTGGCGGTGGCCCGTTTCAGCAGGGTTTCCCCGTGGCGCTTCGACCTCACCGCATAAACCACGTCGTAACCTTCCCGCCATTTGGCCAGGAGGGTTTCGATCATTTCGGGAGGGTCCTGCAAATCGCTGTCAATGGGGACCACCGCCCTCCCGCGGGAATAATGGAGGCCCGCGGTGAGGGCGTTTTCCTTGCCGAAATTGCGGGACAGATTAACCAATTTGATGCGCGGATCTTTTTGCCGCCAGTCCAACACTTTTGGGAGGGTGTTATCGGTGCTGCCGTCATTAATGCAAATGACTTCATGGCTCAACTGCCAGGATTCCAGCAGGGGCAACAAGCGCTCAAAGAAATAGTCGATATTATGTTCTTCATTATACATCGGCGCCACGATGGATAATTCGATCTCTGGGTGCGGCGAGCGCCTCTCAGACATAAAATTCCCCGGGTAACGCGCCGGGCCCGCTTAAGGCCCAGTCAGCCAATCTGCTCAAACTTAGGAAACCGTCTTGACCCCCCGATTGAGGGCCAGGCGCCCCAAAGAGTCCACCGCAAAAATGCCGGTGCCGACCAACACCAGGAATAAAGGGCTAAACCCCAGGACCGTATTTAGCATTTGACTAAAACCAACCAGCCACGCAACTCCGATCAGCGGCCAGATTTTGGCGTAATGCGCCGCGATCATGGCCGCATAAGTAAATAATACCAAACTTACATCATAATACATGACATGAAAAGGGATTAGCACCAGGGCCGGCATGGTCAGGCCCCATTGGGCGGTCAGGTCGCCCCGTCGCCCGCCGCTCATCCAGACCAGGACGCAGCCGGCGATGGTTAACGCAATGGCTCCGTAACCCAGGATAAGCGCCAGGGGGCGCTCGAAGCCGGCCAGCGCCTGGAAAAAGCCCAGCCAGGAGACGCTGTTGGCGCAGTTCACCACCACGTCGGTTTGGGTGAACCACCAGGCGAACCCGGACCAGGCCAGCGGCCACCGGGGCCCCGAGACCCAGGCGCCCAGCAGATAAAGCATCATCCCCGTCAAGAGGCCGCCCAGCCCCACCCGCCAGCGGCCCGACAAGACCAGCAGGCCCAGCAGCGGCAGGGCGAACTGGGGCTTAAAGAGCAGCAACCCGAGAATTATCCCCGCCGGCCACTCCCGGCCGGCCAGGAGCAGGCGCCAGCCGCTGACCAGGAGCAGCAGAGTGAGGGCGGTGTTCTGTCCGCCGGTAATGGCCCGGAACAACGGGTAAAACGAGAGGGCCAGGGCCAGGGCGGGGAGGGGATAGCGGTCAATCAACGGATTAACGGGCCGCAAGAGCTGCAGGGCCCAAATCAGGGCGCCCACCATGAGCAGGGTGTGGACAATATAGGAGACTTTAAAGCTGAAGAGGGAGAGCGGATAGTAGGCCAGCGCCACAAAGGGCGGATAGGAGAAGGCCAAAAAGCTGGATTGTTCCCGGGGGAATAGTCCTTCCTGGATGGCGTGTTGCCGGGCGGGGGAATAGAGATTGGCCCCGTCGCCTTCGGCAATGATACGCCCGGCCCCGTAAAAGGCCGGATAATCGCCGCCCAGGCGGCCGGTCAAGGTGGAGGTCCCTTGCCCACCTAAGACCGCAATAAGAAAGCCCAGGGCCAGGGCCAATAAGAGGGCCCCGGAATACCACTGGATGCGCCAGGGGGTCAGAAAACCCTGCATCTATTAACCTCCGCCCGGAACTCCGGTCCGGGCGAGAAGGATAATAGCACAAATTTCCAGGAAAAAGCAGGCAGTTGGGTGGAGAAAATTGCGCCGGCGCCTCACCCAAAAAAAACCCCGAGCCTGGCCGGGGCCGCCAAGGCTCTGGTTTGGCGTAACTCTGCCCGGTGGGGCGGAGATTTCTTATCTGATCC
>CAZOCQ010000160.1:0-7160 GCA_964578335.1 uncultured Desulfobacca sp. | reverse complement strand
TTTGCTTGCGCGCCCGCTTAGCAATGAGAAATTCCAGGAAGTCTTCGGCTTCGCGATGCAATTCAGGCGGCAGTTCCTTGATTAATTGCTCGAGACGGGTCATTTGGCTCACCTCTAATTCATCTTAGCAAATTTGTTGGAATATTTCTATGCAGGCTGGAAGCCTGCGCTACCAGCCCTATTGTCTGCACATGGACGCCTGTGCCACCAGGAAATGCACAGGCTGGAAGCCTGCGCTACCAGTTACCCCTTCACCGCCCGTAATTTGGCCGTGGCTTGTTTCACCATGGCGTGGTATTCCTGGAGGCTTTTGACCTCCAGTTTGCCCCGTTTCATGGCCCGGATGGCGTCCAGGGTGGCCCGGGCCGCGGCCACGGTTGTGGTGTAGGGGATGTTGTATTCCAGGGCGGCCCGGCGGATGGAGTAGGAGTCGGCCGGGGTGTAGCGGCCCTCCGGGGTGTTGACCAGCAGGTGAATCTCCTGGTTTTTGATGTGGTCAATGATGTGGGGCCGGCCTTCCCGGATTTTATGCGCCGCGCTGACCGGCAGGCCGTGCTTTTCGAGAAAGGCGGCGGTGCCGGCGGTGGCGTAAAGCCGGAAGCCCAGGGCCTGGAAGCCCTTAGCCAGTTCCAGGGCCGCGGGCTTGTCGGCGTTTTTGACACTGAATAAGACCCCGCCTTCCAGGGGCAAAAACTGGCTGGCGGCCAACTGCGACTTGGCAAAGGCGAAGCCGAAGTCCTCATCAATCCCCATGACTTCGCCGGTGGAGCGCATCTCCGGGCCCAAGAGCGGGTCCACCCCGGGGAAGCGCCGGAAGGGGAAGACCGACTCCTTCACGGCGAAATAGGGCGGCTCAATTTCCTTGGTAAAGCCCAACTCTTCCAGACTGCGGCCCAGCATCACTTTGGTGGCCAGCTTGGCCAGGGAGACGCCGGTGGCCTTGCTGACAAAGGGCACGGTGCGGGAGGCCCGGGGGTTGACCTCCAGGATATAGACCTGGTCGTCTTTGACCGCGAATTGGATGTTCATCAGCCCCACCACTCCCAGTTCCGCGGCCAGGGCCTTGGTCTGGCGTTTGATCTCCTCCTGGATTTCCCGGGAGAGCGAATAGGGCGGCAGCACGCAGGCCGAATCGCCGGAGTGGATGCCGGCCTCCTCGATGTGCTCCATCAGGGCGCCGATGACGGTGATTTTGCCGTCGCTGATGGCGTCCACGTCCACTTCGATGGCGTCCTCCAGAAATTTGTCAATGAGGATGGGGTGGTCCGGCGAGGCCTCCAGGGCCCAGTTCATGAATTTGACCAGCCCGGCGTCATCGGCCACGATCTGCATGGCCCGGCCCCCCAGCACGTAGGAAGGCCGCACCAGCACCGGGTAGGTGATTTCGTGGGCGATTTGCAGGGCCTGCTCCACCGTGGTGGCGGTGTCGTTGGGCGGCTGCTTGAGATTCAGCTTGGCCAAGAGCTGCTTGAATAATTTCCGGTCTTCGGCCCGGTCAATGGCCGTGGCCGAAGTTCCCATGATATTGACGCCCGCCTCCCCCAGGGGCACCGCCAGATTCAGCGGGGTCTGGCCGCCGAACTGCAGGATGAGGCCTTTGGGGTTTTCGGTGGCCACGATGTTGAGCACGTCCTCCCGGGTCAGGGGTTCGAAATAGAGCTTGTCCGAGGTGTCGTAGTCGGTGGACACGGTCTCGGGGTTGGAGTTGACCATGATGGACTCCACCCCCATCTCCCGCAGGGCGAAGGAAGCCTGGCAGCAGCAGTAGTCGAATTCAATGCCCTGGCCGATGCGGTTGGGGCCGCCGCCCAGGATGACCACTTTTTCCCGCTCGGTCTTCCTGGCTTCGTCCTCCCATTCGTAAGTGGAATAGAAATACGGGGTGTAGGCCTCGAACTCGGCGGCGCAGGTGTCCACCAGCTTATAGACCGGCGTTACGCCTAGTTCCCGGCGGAGACCGGCGATGTGTTCTTCGCCGCCGCCCCAAAGCTGCCCCAACTGCACGTCGGAGAAGCCGTATTCCTTGGCCCGGCGCAGCATGTCCTCCAATTGGTCCTGGCCCCGACCTTGGCGCAGCAGTTCGCCGAAGGCGGCTAATTCGTCTGAGAAAGCCACCATGTCGCGAATCTGGTGCAGAAACCAGGGGTCGATGGCGGTGAGTTCATAGACCTCTTCCACGCTCATCCCATTCCTAAATGCCTGGCGCAGGTAGAAGAGGCGCTGGGAGTTGGGCACCCGCAGTTTGGTGCGCAACTCGTCCGGGCCCACCTCCGGCAGGTCCTTGCCGTCGCCCCCCAGGCCGAAGCGGGAGATTTCCAGAGAGCGGATGCCCTTTTGCAGGGCCTCCTTGAAAGTGCGGCCGATGGCCATGACCTCGCCCACCGATTTCATGGAAGTGGTGAGGAAGTCCTCGGCCCCGGGGAATTTCTCGAAGGCCCAGCGGGGAATCTTGACCACGCAGTAGTCAATGGTGGGCTCGAAGCTGGCGTAAGTCTCCCGGGTGATGTCGTTGTGGATTTCGTCCAGGGTGAAGCCCACCGCCAGCTTGGCGGCGATCTTGGCGATGGGGAAGCCGGTGGCCTTGGAGGCCAGGGCCGAAGAGCGCGACACCCGGGGGTTCATTTCGATGACCACCATCTCGCCGGTGTCCGGGTGGATGGCGAACTGGATGTTGGAGCCGCCGGTCTCCACCCCGATCTCCCGGATGATGGCGATGGCCGCGTCCCGCATGGCCTGGTATTCCCGGTCGGTCAGGGTCTGGGCCGGGGCCACGGTGATGGAGTCGCCGGTGTGCACCCCCATGGGGTCCAGGTTTTCGATGGAGCAGATGATGACCACGTTGTCCTGGAAGTCCCGCATCACCTCCAGCTCGAATTCCTTCCAGCCCAGCACCGACTCCTCCAGCATCACTTCGGTGATCATGCTGGCGGACAGGCCATCGGCGGCCATGAGCTTCAGGTCTTCCAGGTTGTAGGCGATGCCGCCGCCGGTGCCCCCCAGGGTGAAGCTGGGGCGGACGATGACCGGATATCCGAGCTCCGGGCCCGCGGCCACGGCTTCCTCCAGGGTACGGACAATGGCGCTTTTGGGCACCCGCAGGTTGATGTTGGCCATGGCGTCCCGGAAGAGTTCCCGGTCTTCGGCCTTCTTGATGACGTGGGGATTGGCCCCGATCATCTCCACCCCGAGGCGCTCCAGGATGCCGGTGTCGGCCACGGCGATGGCGCAGTTGAGGCCGGTCTGGCCCCCCAGGGTGGGGAGTATCGCGTCCGGCCGCTCCCGTTCGATCACCTGGCAGACCATCTCCGGGGTGATGGGCTCGATATAGGTGCGGTCGGCCATCTCCGGGTCGGTCATGATGGTGGCGGGGTTGGAGTTGATCAGCACCACTTCAAAGCCCTCCTCCCGGAGGGCCTTGCAGGCCTGGGTGCCGGAATAGTCGAACTCGCAGGCCTGGCTGATGATGATAGGCCCCGAGCCGATGATCAGAATTTTTTTAAGGTCGGTCCGTTTCGGCATTTTTTATTATTAAACCTTAGAAGGATGTGTAAGCGCTTGGGCCGTTCGCAAAAGACATACCACGACGGCGCCGCCGCCGTTGCGGGCCGCGGGTCAACCGCCTGAAAGACCCTTATCTGGATAATATTATTCTTTTAAAGGCCCGATTGCCAGCAGATTTTTCCCCGTCGCCGGCTTGGCGGCGCCGGGTTGACAGGCTGCCTCAGGTTATATCACACTATCCCGGCTCGTTGGCCTCCGCCCCTATTCCCGGCGCGGCTAAGGAGCGGTGCCGGGAGAGGCTCCCTTTTGTTGGTGCATCGGCGCCGGCAGCGTCGGCGGGATGGTGGGCTGCATATACTGTTCCGTGCTTCTGGGAAACTCCAGAATTTCCGGGATGCCGGGACGGGCGCCGAAATCGGGGGCGGCCCCGGCGCCCAACAAAGCCCGTTCGGTGAGGCCGGTGTCCATCAGGCCCTGCAACACCCGCAGCATGGCCGGAGTCAAGTCTCTGGCCAGTTGCGGGGCCTGACCCATCTGGATCATGGTGAACTGCATGGTTTGCAGCACCACGGACACAGGGATTTGCGGGTTATTGGAGCGGGCCGAAAGCAAGCCGTGGACCAGGTAGGCCCCGGTGGCCGCGGGCAACAGGACGGTGTAGTTCTCGGTGCCGCGCACCCCCAGCACCGCGGTGTGGGTCTCCATGAGGAAATTGGCCTCCTCTACTTGGACTATGCGGCTCACCACGGTGTGGAACACGCCCTTGAAGAAGCGCAGCACGGCCCGGCGGCGTTCGCCGGCGGCGTCCAGGGCGAAGTCGGCCACGGCCAGGCGGCTTTCCGGGGCCATGGTGACCACGCTGTCGTCCACGAATTTCACCTGGGCCTTGGACTTGGCCTTGGTGCGGATGACGTCGCCGTTCTCCACTCCGTCATTGACTTTGGCCGGGGCCGCCGGGGTCTTGCCCCGCTTCAACACGTCCACCTGGCCCTCCACCCGGGTGAAATAGCCCACCGCGGCGGCGTGGACGGCGGAGGTCAACAATAGACTCAACAACAACGAAGCAACTATGGCCCACGGATAATTAATCCTCATTTCCACCGCTCCTTCGATTGAGTTGAAATATTTCTGATTACCAGGTCAAAAACCTGGGCAATAGACCCTTCATTGCTACTATTGACCGTCCGGCCAGCGGATGTTACCTGATTTTTGCCAAGTAGCTGTTGACTTTTTCCAAATCAAAGGCTGCCGGGTCAAAATCTCCCTCAAACCACTCCTTCATGTCTTCGTGCTCCGGGTGTTCGGGATCGCCAATCGCCTCCAGAAATTCGTAATAGCCCCAGATTCCGCCAATATCCTCCGGGGGACAGGCCCCTTTGCCTTTAAGACATACGGGTAACTTCTTCTCTCCGTCGGCCGGTAAAATCTTTTCGATCAGGATTTCATGTTCCCAACTGTCGCCAAAATCATACTCGTAAAGGAACTTGCTCTTTTCCCGGAGGGGCAATTGCGCCAGTTTAAACCTGCGTTCGTCATAGGTTTTGAAACCCATTTCATCGGAAGGCTCGCCATAATAGGTTTTGCCGACGATAAACTGGTGCAGGTGGCTGTCATCCCAACCCATGGCCTTTTGCAGGATTATATGTAACTTGGCTAAAGTGGTTTGATCTGAAACCTCCAATCTTCGCCAAATCGGCGGACTGCTGCCCTTCAAGGTGACTTTGATTTGATAAATGGCGCCTGAATCCGCGGTTTTTTCCTTGGCCATTATTTCCCCCCGTTTAATTCTTAAACTTTGACAATACGCCAAGGCCCCCAATTCTTTTACCTGCCTTTGGCAAACACCCGGTGGCACGGCCTGCGGACCTCAACCGCTGCTTTCAATACCAGACTCCGGCGCCCAGACCGGCATGCCGCTATTATGCCTTAGTTTCCAGGTCTTCCCGCCTCTGCTGACTTCGGAGGCGATGATCGTGGCCTTGCCTTCCACCGCCACCCTGGAGCCTTTGACCGTCACCTGATCATGGGATCCAAGCCTAAAATTTTGGTTTTCGACGTACCAACTCGGACCCAAAATCACCTCGATGGGGCCTTGACTCGTAGCTAAGGTAAATCGTACGCCGCTGGTGCTGGGGCCGGGAGGGTTGAAATTGCGCACCGCGGTCACCTCCCCTTTGATGGTCTCCACCGTCCTCGAGTCAAACATCCGGCAATACTGGCCTTTCGCCCCCCAGACGTCTTCCCCGGATTGCGCCCAAGAGGCTCCGACGTACATGCAGCCCAAGGCCAAGAGGATTCCCCAAAATGCAAATTTTTTCATGAAATTACTCCTCGTCTAATAAGACTTTAGACATCAGAACACATAATTATCAGAACACATAATTAGATGAAAATCGAGCGCAATTGAAAATCGAATTGAATTTGAACTTGACAATGTTTTTCCAAACACTTAATTTGCGGTAGATTTCCATTTTTTAAACTTAAGTTCAATACTAATGTATCTCGCGCCGCTAATTTTCACCCGGGGGGGGAATAATGAAACTGGTTGCAGTTCTTGTGGTTATTTTTACGCTGCTCGTCCCGACGGCGGCCCGGCCCGCCACCGAGGCCTCCTTGGGCGGCTTTATCAAGCTGCTTTCCTTCTGGGACTCCACCCAGACTGCGAACCACATGAATACCCCCATTCAACGCAATAACAATCCCAATTTTCACCACGGCCAGATGAATTTCACCGCCCAGGAGACCAGGTTCAATTTTTACATCAAAGGCCCCAAGGTCTGGGGAGCCAACCTCACCGGTTTCATCGAAATGGACTTTGATAACCCGGTCCAGCCTCAGCAAACCGCGGCTAGTGGCTACACCCCCATGATGCGCCACGCCATGTTCCGCCTCAACTGGCCGGAGACCGAATTGTTGCTTGGCCAAACCTGGTCCATGTTAAGCGAATGGTTTCCGGAAGTGGGGGAAAATGGACCGTTCCAGGGGACCGGCACTTTCATCGGCCGGCCGGCCCAAGTGCGGCTGACCCAGAAATTCCTGAAAGACTGGACGGCGGCGGCCTTGATCTGCGCCGCCTCCGGCGCCAGCCTCCCAACCCTGGCCACCTTCCCCTATGGCGGGAGCAACAGCGGCTCCGCCGCCGAGTCGCCCCAAGTCCAGGCAAAGATTGCTTACCAACATGATTGGTGGGGCAAAGCCGCGTTTTTCGGCAAACCCCTGCCCCTCACCGTCCAGGTCACGGCGGGGTGGCAGCGCAATGTCATGCGCCGGCAAAATTTAGCCCTCATGACCTTCGGGCAGAATGCCTTTGTCAACTTTAACGGCTCGGTGAGGAACCAGTATTTCAACCCCTGGGTGGTCCTGGTAAACCTGTTTGTCCCGGTCATACCGACCCGCACCTTCAATATGGCCGGGACCGCCTCTATCCTGACCCAATGGTGGATCTGCCAGGGGCCGGAAGCCTTCGGCGCCGCCGGCATCGTCTCCAGCATTTATCGGTTCAACAACAACCTGGCCGGCAATAACTACGACGTTGAACTGCAAAAACGCTGGGGCGGCTATGTCCAGGCCCAATACTATTTTACCAATCAATGGTATCTGACCGCGGTCTACGGCCTCAGCAAGGCCTTCGGCGTCTCGCAGGACCAAAATCCTTTCGC
>CAZOCQ010000159.1:0-7234 GCA_964578335.1 uncultured Desulfobacca sp. | reverse complement strand
GGGCCTGGGGGACGACATCCAGGCCATCAAGGCCGGCATCCTGGAAGTGGCCGATATCCTGGCGGTGAACAAGGCGGACCGGGAGGGGGCCTCCCGGACCTACCAGGACCTGGTGCAGATGTTGGAACTGCGCACCTCCGGCCGGGATAAAGATTGGCGGCCCCCGGTGCTGCTCACCCAGGCCAAGGATAACGAAGGCATTGACGAGTTGCTGGCCGCGGTGCGCCGGCACGAGGATTTTTTACAGAAGGATGAACAGACCTTCCGGCAGGCCCGGGCCGCCCGGGTGCGCCAGGAGTTCCTGGAACTCCTGAAGGAAGGGGCCTTTCGGCGCCTGGTGGCCCAACTGCAGGCCGACGGCCGCCTGGAAAGCGTCATCCGGGATATCCAGGACCGGAAGACTGATCCCTACTCCGCCAGCGAGGCCTTGATCCGGGATATCCTGGGGCCGGTGGGGTCAGGAGGCAGTGAGCAGTGAGCAGAAAAAGCCCGAAGAGCGGCACTTGTTCTGGTTTCGAAGCTCCAGATTTGACACCCAATTTTCTGGCAAGGCTCTGCTTTGCCTGCAACCATCAAGCGCCAGTGGACGATGTTTGCCAAGCTGGAGCTTGGGAATGAGCCATTCATGGTCCTAAGGAACACCCAAAACCATGAAAATGTAGCACCGCCGCCCTCGGCGGTTCATTTCCCGGCGAGGGCGCCGGGGCTGCCCTTTCAGAGCAGCTCCTCATGGACCTTTGGCCACCCGCAAGGTATGAAAATGTTTGGTAGAGCGGGCCTCCGTGCCCGCCATACCTGGGATGCAGGCTGGAAGCCTGCGCTGCCGGCAGGAACTTCAGGCGGCAACCCCTTTGCCTGGCACTTCTTTTTCTCGAAACTCAAAACTCGAAACTAAAAGCAGAGGGACTTCGATCAGGGCAATCGAAGTCCCTCTGGGTTATTGGGCTGTGGCTGCGCCCATGGTCCCGGGACGCCCTACATCACCCTGGGCTTGGCCGGGGCGGGGGGCTCCTCAGCCGGTTTGGACTTCTTGGCGGGGGGGTGTTTCTTGGGCACCGGCCGCGCTTGGCTCACCGGGAAAGATTCCAGGTAACGGGCCGCCACCCAGCCGATGACGCCGGTCCGGATATCCCGCACCTGGGCCCAGCCGCCGGCGTTCAGGCTCAGCATCTCCACTTGCTGGTTGAGGCTCAGGCTGGTGAGCATCCGACTGCCGGTGCTGGGACCGGACCGCAGGGCCAGGCTGCTCACCGCCACATAGAAGTAAGGCGGTCCGGGGCTGGGGGAGGCCGCCGCCGCCGGGATCCAGCCGCTGATGTTGTTTTTCACCGCCCTGACCCGCCACCAGCCGCGGTAGTCTTCTTCTATTTTGTCCACCCGATCGCCCCGGTAGAGCAACTGCACCGTGCGGCAGTTATAATCGGCGCAATCCCTCATATAGACGTTGTTCCAAGCCACGTAATAGGAAGAGGGCACCGGGCCGTAGCTCAGCAGGCTGTTGGGGATCCAACCGACGACTCCGCTGCGGTCCAGTTGCACCCGGGCCCAGCCGTAATCGTTGCGGTCCAGGACGATGACCCGGTCGCCGCTGAAGACCTGGGCCACCACGTAGCATTCATCGCCATAACTGGGACAGGAGCGCAGATAACTGGTGGAGGGCATGACGTAATAATACTGGGGGGCCGGCGGGGCCACCGAATAACCGCCGCCGCCTGTCTGACAGGCTCCCGCCAGGGGAACGACCAGCACCAAGAGTATCAGCACCCGCATCAGATGACGATTCAGCATTAATGCTCTCCTTGTCTCAACTCGTAATGTCAGGGATTATTCTTCCACTTCTTCTATCTGACGGATCCGCCAGTTACCCAGCTCTTTCACGAACCGCACCTTAAAGGTCTGGGTGGCGCTGGATAGTTCCTGGTTTTTGCGGTTCCGCAGGTCCATATACCACGTGACCCAGGCCAGGGCGTTATCCGCATCGATGGCCTGAACCTTGTCCAGGGTGAACACCAGGTTGACGTAATCGTAATTTTCCCAGCTCCGCATGGTCTTTTCCCGTTTGTCGTCGAAGTCGGGAAAAGTGTTGGAATAGACGTTCATAAATTCCGTGATGCTTTTCTTCAACTGGGCCTCCCGCAAGACGGCCAGCGCCTTTTGCAGTTGGCCTTTCAACTGTTCCTCCGCCGTGGCGGGCGCCGGCGCGGGAGCCGCCGGGGCCGGAGGAGTGACGGCGGGGGCCGGGGCGGGAGCCGCGGCTTTGGGGGGCGGCGCCGGCGGCGCGGCCGGAGGCGCCGGCGGCGGCGCGGTCCGGCTGAACACCAGAATCAGCAGGATGACGATAATAATCCCGGCGCCAGCCAAAACACCGATAACCCAGGGAGACATCCCTTTGGGCGCCGGGGGCGGGGGCGGGGCGGCGGCCGCTTCCGCCGGGGGGGGCTCGCCGGGGGGGGCAGCGGCCTTAATGGCTTCTTCCTTCAGCGGGGCGTCGCATTCGTGGCAAAATTGCTGCCGCGGCGACACCCGCACCCCACATTGAGGGCAAAAGGTGTCTCCTTGTTCCGGATGCAGCAAGAAACTGCCGCACACACTGCAATACCGTTGCCTTTCTTCATACGGGGCCTGGCAATGAGGGCATTGGGGCATGGCTTACCTCCGGTGAGCAGGATCATGGTACCGGAATACGGCTGGCACGTCGCCATAAAACCGCAAAACCCGTGAATTGTCAACAGTTTTTTAATTGAGGGAATTAAAGTGGCTCTGAGCAGGTCTGATTTAATGGAATTACCGCAGCCGGCGGCGAGCCGGGCCGGAACGGACCACAGTTATGGCTGATATTGACCTGACGCCGGGACTGGCTATCCGGCTTGCAGCCCGGCCGCCAAGCCTTTCAGCGCTGCCGGCGGCGCCGCGGCAGGAACGAGGCTCCGCCCGGCTTATTTGGGACTGGGGCAGTCCTTCAAGTGTCTGACCACCCCGCCGCGCTGGGGCAGGCCGGCCACCATCCCGGGAACGTCAAGTTCAACCACCAGGCGGTGGCTGTGCCCGTAACCACAAATATAGGTGCGGTAATCCTGATTCCCCTGGAGATTGGCAATCAAGTCGTGCATCACCTGGGCCTCGGGGCCGAAAAGCCGGAGCTGGCGCGATTGGTGCCGGGCGCAGCCGAGATCGCTGACAATCATCATTTTGGGACTCCTTTCCGGGTAAGGCCGAAACCCGGGAACAGATCATGGGCGGGAATTCGGGCCGGCGGCCAAGGAAGGCCCGCCTTCTTCGGATCAGCAAAGTGCAAGTCTCATACCGGGTTGGAAGCGCGGCGGCGCGGATCGCCCCCGGAGTCCGGCAGTCTTTAAAAGATTAGACCGGGTGCGGTTTTTAACCGTTAAATGGGAAATAAGAGAAAAAACCGAGAGGAGTGAGTCAACCGAAAAACTTCTAATTTTTCAAGAAAATTCTTTTCAAACGAGAAAAAGGCGGGTATGGACTGCCGCCTATGGCCTCTTGCCATGGTGCAATTCTAAAGGTAATTATCGTAACTGCTGGCGAAAGCACGCGCCAGCACAGGCTGGAAAGCCTGTGCCACCAGTTGAATGGCTAATGGCCTTATACTAAGTTGCGATCATAAAGGTAATAAAAATGTAGCCGCAGGCTTCAGCCTGCGCTTGGGCCTCAGCAATCTGTGCCACGAGAAATTACCTGTTTGAAAGCAACTTGGTATTAGCTGCTTAGGCCAGCCACCAGGCCACCCAGTTGAAGCTGAGGCCCGGGGGCAGTTCGGGGTGTTGGAAAGACCAGACGGCCCGCTGCCGCAGGACCCTGCCTAGGCGCCGGTAGCGGGTCCGCAGGAGGTCTTCCTGGTTATCCCGGAACCCGGAGAGGATAAGGAAGCCCCCGCTCCTGGTGAGGCGCTGTAACTCCGGCACTTTGGCCAATTGCACCTCCCAGGGGAGGTTGGCCAGCACCAGGTCGAAGGCCCCTTTGAGGCACTCGGTGGAACCCTGAGCCACCGAGATGGCCGCAGCCAGGCCGTTGTGCCGGGCGTTGTCCCGGGTGATGCGGGCCGCCTGGAGGGCGATATCCACCCCCACCACCTGGGGAACTCCCAGGGCGGCGGCCGCCAGGCTCAGAACCCCGGCCCCGCAGCCCACGTCCAGCAGGCGGGAGGCCGGGCCGGCCGCCAGGGCCGGCCCCAGCAGATCGAGACAGAGCCGGGTGGTGGGATGGCCCAGGGGAAAGGTCCCGCCGCTTTGCACCCCCAAAACCCCGGTGGCGTCCGGGCCGCCGGGAGGCGGCCGCCGGCCCCGGAGCACCAGGCGGGGAGACAACCGGTAGGACCAGCTTGAGTCCCGGAACTCCGCCACGCCATCTCCTCTTAGACCTTTCGGTATTCCTTATAGGATACTGATATGATTAAATAATTAATGGTAATCAGGGAACGCCTCACGATGAACGCGGTTTTAAAGTCCCCCTTTGGAAAAGGGGGATTTAGGGGGATTTGAAGGACTTACCCAATCCCCCCCAGCCCCCCTTTTTCAAAGGGGGGAGGAATTAAGGGAATTTTCGGTTGAAAATCAAATAGATTAGTTTCGGTTTGGTTGCGGCCCCAAGGCTGCGCTTCTCCAACAGAAAATTCAGCAACCAGGAAGATGTCATCTCTCAGTGAATGTTGCAAAGGGCTCAACCGAAAACCGAAAATCGCATTAAAAACTGAAGACCTGCGACTCGGCGGCCAGATCGATCAGCGTCACCCCGGTGCCGATCTTGGTCCCGGGCGGCAGGTCATCTGGGCTGATCAGCCTGGTTTCGGCGCAGGGCTTGCACACCAGGATAGGGGCGCCTTTGTCCACCAGGAACCGCCAGTAGGGCAGCAGTTCGTCGCCGGTGGGGGCCTTGACCCGTTCGGTAAGGGCCAGATTGGCGAAATAGGCGGCGTCGTCCACCAGGAAGACCGTGACCTCGTGGCCCTTGTCGGCGGCAATCTTGGCGAACTGGAAACAGCGCACGGCCCGGGTGGGGTCTTCGGGGCCGCGGGACAGCACAAAAAGAAATTTGCTCATGATCTCCTCCTTCGGCATTTGCACTAATGCTCATTATTATAGCGCCCAGGCCCGAAGATTTATAGCAATTGGCCACGGATTTTTCCAATTTCCTCCCATTGCCGACCACTGACCACGGGCTGCCGGCTATTGTTTGGCATTGAGGCTGCCGATGCTTTGCATTATAATTTAAAATATCAATACCAGTGAAAAATAGGGACACTTCCTATTTTTCCTCTCCTTAGAGGTAGCCAGTGGAGGCCAAGGCCCTGGGCAAGTTGAAAAAGTGGTTCAGCCGGAAGGACCGGGAGCCCAAGCCGGGGACCCTGGGGCCGCCGCCGGCCCTGCTGGAGCGCTATCTGCAGTATAAGCGGCTGCTGGCCGCCAACAGCGCCATCCTCACCATCGTGGCGGACCTCCAGGACAAGGTGAGCGGCGGTTTTCTCTTCGACATGCCTTACGTCCGCCAGGCCTGCGAGCAGCTGGGAAAAGAAGTGGAAACCCTGGTGGCGGCCCTGATCGCCATGTCCGGCGGGCGCTACGCCCCCCTGGAGGAGGAGCGGCGCCGGGTGGCCCAACTGGTAGCCGCCGACCTGGCGGTTGGCATCAAACTCACCCCGGTGCCCCTGACCCTGCCCCTGCTGGAGGTGCGGGAAGGCCTGTTTTACGGGGGCAAGGCCGAGAAGCTGGGGGAACTCACCCGCCTGGGGCTCAAGGTGCCCGGCGGCTTCGGGGTGAGCGCCTACGCCCAGAAGCGCTTCTTTGAAGCCGCGGGTCTGGAGGACTATATCCGCCGGCAAATCTCCCACTCCCACATCCGGGACCTGGAATCCCTGCGGGAAGCCGGCGAGGCCATCCGGGAGCGCATCATGGCTCAGGAGCTGCCCGCCGATTTGGCCGGGGAAATCACCGGGCACCTGGGCCGGCTGGCCTCGGACCGGGTGGCGGTCCGCTCCTCCGCCCTCCAGGAAGACAGCCAGTTCAGTTTCGCCGGCCAGTTTGAAACCATCCTCAACGTGCCCCTGGACCGGGTGATGGAGCGTTACAAGGAAGTGATCGCCTCCCAATTCACCCCCCGGTCGCTTTACTACTGCCACACCAGCGGCTTCTCGTACCAGGAACTGGCCATGGGGGTGGTGGTCATGGAGATGGTGCCGGCCCAAACCGCCGGGGTCCTCTACACCGACGATCCCAGGGGGGAGGGGGCCGCCATCATCAACGCGGTCTGCGGTCTGGGCTCCCTGGCCGTGGGCGGGGTGGTGGAGCCGGACATCTACCGGGTGGAAGCGGACCGCATCGTGGCCAGCCACGTGGGCGAAAAGACCCGGATGCACGTGCCCGCGCCCGAGGGCGGCATCCTGGACCTGGAGATCCCGGACCAGTGCCGGGGACCTTGTCTGACGGAGGAGCAGGTCCTGGCCCTCACCGCCCTGGGCCGGATCGTCAAAGAGCATTTCGGCGGCCCCCAGGACATTGAATGGGCCTTGGGACCGGAGGGCGCCCTCTACCTGCTCCAGTCCCGCCCCCTGCGCATCAGCCGCCAACTGCGCACTGAGTACCTGCCCCCCAAGATCAAGGGGGCGCAACTGCTCCTGGAAAACGCCATCGTGGCCTCCCGGGGGGCGGCCGCCGGCCGGGTCTATCACCTCAGGGAGGAGGCCCTTAAGGAAGTGCCTCGGGGAGTGGTGCTGGTGACCCACCGGGCCTCCCCGGAATACGCCGTGGTGGTGAACCGGGCCGCCGCGGTGGTCTGTGAGGCCGGCAGCGCCACCAGCCACCTGGCCACGGTGCTGCGGGAGGCCCGGCTGCCCGCGGTCTTCGGCGCCAAGGGGGCCGTTGACCTGCTCCCGGAAGGCGATCTGGTGACGGTGGACGCCTTCTACGGCAATGTTTACGCCGGCAAGGTGGACGAACTCCTTAAGGCGCCCCGGGGCGGCGATGACATGGTGCGCCGGAGCCGGGCCTTCCAGGCCCTGGAGCGCGCCTTGAAGCACATCACCCCCCTGCACCTGCTGGACCCCCGGAGCGAGGACTTCCGGCCCCAATCCTGCCGCACCTACCACGACATCACCCGCTTTGCCCATGAAAAGGCCATGGAAGAGCTCTTTCAGATGTCCGCCGGCCGGCTCACCGGCGGCGGCGCCCGGCAGTTGGCGAGCCAATTGCCCCTGGAGCTGCACCTCATGGTGCCCTCC
>CAZOCQ010000158.1:0-7326 GCA_964578335.1 uncultured Desulfobacca sp. | reverse complement strand
TGGTGCATGAGAACGCCGGGGTGGAAGAGGCGTTGTCGTTTTTGCAGGGGTGATTCAATTATGAAACAACTCTGGGTCAAAGTTGACCCCTATGATAAAAAACTCGTCACCACCGCCCTGGAGTCCGGGGCCGACGCCCTCTGGGTCCCGGCCGGCCGGGGGCCGGACGTCAAGGCCCTGGGACTGGTGACGGTCATCGCCCCGGACGGCGACCTGGCGCCGGGGAGAGATATTTACGAGGTCACCATCCTGGGCACCGGGGACGAAGCCGAGGTCATCCGCCTGGCCCGCCAGGGGCCGGTGGTGGTGCGCACCCCGGACTGGACCGTCATCCCCCTGGAAAACCTGGTGGCCCAGAGCGGCAACATCTTCGTGGAGGTGGGCGACGCCGACGCGGCCCGCATGGCCCTGGGGGTCCTGGAAAAGGGGGTGGACGGCCTGCTGGTGGCCGCCGCCGACCCCTCGGTCATCAAGCAGATCGCCCGGCTGGTGAAGGAAGCCTCCCCGCCGACGCCGCTGACCACGGCCCGTATCACCCGCATCAAGGCCCTGGGCATGGGCGACCGGGTCTGCGTGGACACCTGCGCCAACATGGGCCTGGGGGAAGGCATGCTGGTGGGCAACTCCTCCGGCGGCCTCTTCCTGGTGCACGCCGAGTCCCTGGAGAATCCCTACGTGGCCCCGCGGCCCTTCCGGGTCAACGCCGGGCCGGTGCACGCTTATATCCGGGTCCCCGGCGACAAGACCAGGTACCTGGGGGAGCTGGCCGCAGGCGACGAAGTCCTGGTGGTGGATTACCAGGGCCGCACCAAACCCGCGGTGGTGGGCCGGGTCAAGGTGGAGCGCCGCCCCCTGATGCTGGTGGCCGCCGAAGCCGGCGGCCAGGAGATCGCCACCATCCTGCAAAACGCCGAAACCATCCGCCTCACCCGGCCGGGCGGCGAGGCGGCCTCCATCGTCACCCTGAAACCCGGAGACGAAGTCCTGGCGGCCCTGGAGGAGACCGGGCGCCACTTCGGCCATAAAATCCAGGAAACCATCCTTGAGAAGTGAGCCATGACCGAAAAAGAAGCCATCCGGCAAGAAATCGACGCCCTGGACCAGGAGTTGCTCAACCTGTTGAACCGCCGGCAGACCCTGGCCCAGACCATCGGCCGCATTAAGGGCAAAGAGGGCCAAGGCACCCTGGACTTCCAACGGGAAGAAGAGGTCCTGGCCCACCTGATGCACCTTAACCCCGGCCCCTTGAGCCAGGCCGCGCTGCGCAATATCTTCCGGGAGATCATCTCCGCCGCCCGGGAGGTCCAGATCCCCTTCGGGGTGGCCTTCCTGGGACCGGAGGCCACCTTCTCGCACCTGGCGGCCCTGAAAAAGTTCGGCCGGGCCACGCGCTACGGCCCCCTTTCCACCATCCGGGAGGTCTTCAGCGAAGTGGAGAAGGGCAAGTACCAGTACGGCGTGGTGCCCATCGAAAACTCCACCGAAGGCATCGTCAACGTCTCCCTGGACCTGTTCGCCGACACCTCGGTGAAGATCTGCGGGGAACTCTATCTGGAGGTCTCCCACGACCTGGTGTCCAAGTCCGGCCAACGCCTGGACATCGAAGTGATCTACACGCACCCCCAGGCCCACGCCCAGTGCCGGGGCTGGCTCAGCGCCCACCTGCCCGACATCCCGGTGCTGGAGGTGGCCTCCACCGGGGTGGCGGCCCAGAAGGCCGCCAAGAACCCCAACGCCGCGGCCATCGCCAGCGCCTTCGCCGCGCCCCTCTATGACCTGCGGGTGGTGGAGAGCCGCATCGAAGACCAGCCGGGCAACGTCACCCACTTCTTTGTCATCGGTCCGGACGCGACCGGCCCCACCGGGTGCGACAAGACTTCCATCCTTTTCGCGGTGGACAACATCCCGGGGGCCTTGTATAAGACCCTGAAACCCCTGGCGGACCGGGACCTCAACATGACCCGCATCGTCTCCCGGCCGGCCAAGAACGAGGCCTGGCGCTACCTCTTCTTCGTGGACCTGGACGGCCACCGGAGCAACCCCAAGGTGGCCGCGGCCCTGGAGGAGATCAGGGACATCAGCGCTCATTTTAAGCTGCTGGGGTCTTTTCCGAGGGCGGCGGGGGTGGAGAATTTGAGTTAAGAAACCGTTTTCGGTTTTTGGTTTTTCGTTTTTCGTGAAAGACTAAACTATTGTCTGCCATTCTGAGGGAGCGCAGCGATCGAATAATCTCGTATTCTTATTTAATTTGGTGGGGCGGGCCTCCGTGCCCCTCATAATCTGCCATGATTAATTACGAAAAACCAAAAACGAAAAACGAAAAACGGCTTCTGCGCCTTTGCGTTCCCGTTGTGGAATCTTCCACCAACCGGGCCCGCTCCAAATATCTCCGGGCGGCGCGCAAGGGGCTATGGACCGAACTGCGGTTGGATTTTCTTTTGCAGCCGGATTTAAAGCGGCTGTTCCGGACCCATCCGGGGCCGGTCATCGCCACCAACCGGCTGGCCGCCGAAGGCGGTAAGTGGACCGGCAGCGAAGCGGCGCGGCGCGCCCTATTGGAAGAGGCCCTGGCCCGGGGCGCCGATTTTCTGGACCTGGAATTAGCCGCGGACGCCGCCTGGCGCCGGGAGATCTATGAGCGCCGTGGCGAAGCCAAGCTCATTCTCTCCTGGCACGATTTCAGCGGCACGCCGGAAACTGCCCAATTGGAAGAAATCTTACAAAAAATGCTGGCGCAAGAGGCCGACATCATTAAAATGGTGGCCATGGCCCAAGCGCCAGAGGACAACCTGCGCCTGCTCGCCCTGATCCCCCAGGCCAAGGCCGCGGGCCGGGAAATCATCGCCTTCGGCATGGGGCCTATGGGCAAGTGGTCCCGGGTGGTGGCGCCCTTAATGGGGAGCTTCCTCACCTTCGCGCCCTTCACCAAGAAAGGGGCCTCGGCCCCAGGACAGCTCACGGTGAATGAAGTGAAGCGCCTCTGGAAGCTGCTGAAGAGCAGGGGTTAGGGGCCAGGAAAAGATTTGGTGGCACAGGCGTCCCGCCTGTGCTGACATAAGAGGGCGGCCTGTGGCCGCCGAAATTCGGCAGGCGCAAAATCCGGCTGCTCACTATGATAAACGGCCATACCAAAATCTACGGCATCCTGGGGCGCCCGGTGACCCACTCCCTGAGCCCGGCCATGCACAACGCGGCCTTTAAGGAATTGGGAATCAACGCGGTCTATGTGGCCTTTCCGGTGACCGACCTGGCCCAGGCGGTGGCGGGCCTTAGGGGCCTGGCCATCCAGGGGGTGAGCGTCACCATCCCCTTTAAGGAAGAGATCATCCCATTAATTGACGAAGTGGACCCCCAGGCGGCCCAAATCGGCGCGGTGAACACCGTGGTCAACCGGGCCGGGCGCCTCTGCGGCTACAACACCGACTGGCTGGGGGCCATCAAGGCGTTAAAAGCCAAAACGAGCCTCAAAGGCGAGCACATCCTGCTGCTGGGGGCCGGCGGCGCCAGCCGGGCCATCGCCTTCGGCATCCTGGCGGAAGGCGGCCAGGTCACCCTGACGGACCTGGACGGACCCCGGGCCGCGGCCCTGGCTCGGGACCTGAAGGTGAAGGCCATCCCTCTGGAGGCCGTGGCCCAATGCCCGGCCGCCCTCCTGGTGAACGCCACGCCGGTGGGTATGGAGCCGGCTATTGACGGCATCCCTATCAATCACGACCTGCTGGGGCGCTACCGTCTGGTGATGGACATCGTTTACAAACCCCTAGAGACTCGCCTGCTCCGGGAGGCCAAAGCCCGCGGCGCCGCCACCATCGACGGCCTGCAAATGCTCATCCACCAGGCTACGGCGCAGTTCGAGCTCTGGACCGGCCGGTCCGCTCCCCTGGAAACCATGTCTGAAGCGGCTTACGCAGCCTTGAGATAAATGTCGGGTGGGCACTGCCCACCATTATTCCTTTGAATGCCTCGTTCCCAAGCTCAGCTTGGGAGCGAAAAATTTCCGTCCAAGCTCCGCTTGGACACCTAAGTACATCAATCCATAAATTCGCTAACGTATTTTGGAGGATAGCAAAAGAGATTTCCCCCTCACCCTAACCCTCTCCCCCATTGGGGGAGAGGGGATAAAGCTGGAATTACTGCTTGCACTAACAAAACTTCGGCAAACTGTTTTTCTCCCTCTCCCCCCTGCGGGGGGAGAGGGCCGGGGTGAGGGGGGAATACGTTAGTATAATTATGAAATCCTGTACTTAGGCAGGTCAATCGTTCTTTTTTCTCTGGAAATTATGCTCCCCTGTAATATGTTTATTCATCAGAAAATTAGCCGCTCCACTTCCGCTCGCCGCGACAGCCCAGCGGCGCAGTAGCGAAACCCGAGCGGTGCATTGACGGCGCCGAAGCGGTCCAACAACGGCCCACCAACGATATAAAGGTAGTAAAATAAGGTAGTTGTATGAACCAAACTGCGGAATTTTTTCAGGTGCCGGTACAAGATTGCTTCCAAAGGGGTCTTAAAGGTGCAAAAAGGGGTGCCAAATCCACCCCCTAAACCGCCAAACTTATTGATATTCTGGGTATTATTAGTTTGCAAGCTTAACCTCTCTATAACTTGCTGAAATTAAAAAGAAATCATGACGAAAATTATCACCCCCTGCGGTCCGGTTAATTCCACCCTTACCCTACCCGGCTCCAAGAGCTACACCCACCGGGCCCTGGTGGCCGCGGCATTGGCTGGTGGGGAAAGCCTCCTGACCAACGCCCTCAAGGCCGAAGACACCGAACTCACCGCCCGGACCCTGGCTAAGCTCGGGGCCGGTATCGACTGGCAGGGGGATACCATCCGGGTGCAAGGCGCCGGCGGCCGCTGGCGGCCGCTGGCCGAGCCCATCTATCTGGGCAACTCCGGCACCTCCATGCGCTTTTTCACGGCGTTGGTGTCCCTGGGCCAAGGTAATTACGTCCTCACCGGCACCGAGCGCCTCTGCCAGCGGCCCCTAAATGATCTCCTGCAAGCCCTGCAACAGATAGGGGTAGAAGCCGCCTCGGAGAAAGGCGACGGCTGTCCGCCGGTGCGAATCACCGGGGGCCTGAAGGGGGGCCTTGCCCGGCTCTCCGGGGCGGTCAGCAGCCAATACGTCTCCGCCCTGCTCTTCATCGGTCCATTTGCGCCCCTCGGAATCGAAATCGAACTCACCGACGAACTGGTCTCCCGGCCCTACGTGGACCTGACCCTGGCGGTCATGGAGGACTTCGGCGTCTCCTATTACCGGGAAGGCTACCGCTTTTTCCGGGTTCCCGGCGGCCAAAACTATCTGGCCCGGCCTTACGCCATCGAAGCCGACGCCTCCAGCGCCTCCTATTTTTGGGCCGCGGCCGCCATCACCGGCGGCCGGGTGACCATCGCCAACCTGAGCCGCGAGTCCTGCCAGGGGGATGCCTCTTTCCCCGAAGTCCTGGCGCAAATGGGCTGCACCGTGGAGAGCACAGAATCAGGTTATACCGTGCAAGGCGGCGCCTTACGCGGCCTCACCGTGGACATGTCAACCATGCCCGATCTGGTGCCCACCCTGGCGGTCATCGCCGCCTTTGCTCAAGGGGAGACAGTAATTACCGGCGTGGCCCACCTGCGCCACAAGGAGTCGGACCGCCTGGCCGCGGTGGTCACGGAACTCAACAAAATGGGTATCGCGGCCCGGGAAACCCTGGACGGCCTGGTCATCCCCGGCAGCCGCGCCCCCCACGGCGCGGCCATCGCCACCTACGACGACCATCGTATCGCCATGAGCTTCGCGGTGGCCGGCCTGAAGACTCCGGAGGTCATCATCAACGATCCCGGCTGCGTGGCCAAGTCCTTCCCGGATTTCTGGTCCTATTTCGAGAAATTGTAAGGAACTCCTTCTTTGTCCTTCGCCACTCGCACCCTCATCATCCTCACCACCCTCAACCTGCTGGATTACCTGGACCGCTATCTCATCGCTTCGCTGGGCAGCCTGGTGAAGGCCGAAATGGGCCTGAGCGACAAGGCCTTCGGCTTTTTGGGGACCGCCTTTTTCCTGGTCTATCTCTGCGCCTCGCCGGTCTTCGGCTATCTGGGGGACCGCTGGGGGCGGGTGCGCTTCATGGCCGGAGGCGCGGTGTTGTGGAGCCTGGCCACCAGCCTGACCTTCTGGGTGGGCTCCTATCCCGCCCTGGTGCTGGCCCGGGGCGCGGTGGGGGTGGGCGAGGCCTCCTTCGGCACCCTGTCGCCGGCCTATCTGGCGGACATCCTGCCTCTGGCGCGCCGGGGAAGGGCCTTAGGATGGTTCTACCTGGCCATCCCGGTGGGCTCGGCCCTGGCCTACCTGGTGGGGGGCCTGGTAGGCAGCCACTGGGGTTGGCGTCCGGCCTTTCTGCTGGCCGGCCTGCCGGGCCTGGCCCTGGCCGCCCTGGTCTGGCGCCTGCCCGGAGTGCGCCCCCAGACCGAGAACCGGTCGACCGTGCGTCCCCGGCTGACAGATGCACTGGGCCTTTGGAAGGTTCCCAGCCTGCGCCGGGTCACCCTGGGCTACGGCATGATCACCTTTGCTTTGGGGGGCCTGGCCTTCTGGATGCCCCGCTACCTGGAGACCGCCAAGGGGCTGAGCCTGTCCCAGGCCAATTTGCTGCTGTTCGGGGCAGTGACGCTGGCCGGCGGCCTGGGCACCCTGGCCGGGGGCTGGCTGTCGGACCGCTACCTGGCCCGGACCCTGACCGCGCCGTTGTGGGTCAGCGGCCTGGGCCTCATCCTGGCCCTGCCCTTGACCAGCCTGGTGATTTTTTCTCCCGCGCCCGGTCTTTATATCCCGGCCCTGGCGGGGGCGATTTTTCTGCTCTTTTTAAACCCCGGGGTGCTCACCGCCGTGGTGGTGAGCGTGTCCGGGGCCCGGCGGCGGGCCCAGGCGGTGGCCCTGAATATCGTCATCATCCACCTGGTGGGGGACGTGCCGTCGCCGGTGCTCATCGGTTGGATTTCGGATATCTCCAGCCTCAAATGGGGCGTCTCCCTGACGCTTCTGGCCCTGGCGGCGGGCGCGGCCCTGATCCTTTCCGCCCGCCCGTTTTTGCCTCGGGATCTGGCCGCGGCCGGCGAACTTTAGTGTCTCCCACCAGCAAGGCTAAGGCCGCTGACAGTAAGAGCACAACTGACTATGTTAGCTTGATTTGCCTGATATTACTTTAGGTTAAACCGGGAACCGGATAATTTTGGTGAATTTTCCATTGACGGCTCCGGGCCGAATTGTTATATTTATAAGGTCATTGACGCGGGGTGGAGCAGCCTGGAAGCTCGTCGGGCTCATAACCCGAAGGTCGCAG
>CAZOCQ010000157.1:0-7421 GCA_964578335.1 uncultured Desulfobacca sp. | reverse complement strand
CGCCGGCCTGCGGTACAATGATCGCGTCTTCCTGGATACCGGGCGGCAGGCGGTGTTCTTGGGGGTGGCGGAAATCACCGCCATCCGGGCGGAAGGCAACTATACCCAGGTAATTAATGAGAAAGGTCAGGGCTATCTGGTGAGGGTCCCCCTACACCAGTGGGAAAAGAGATTGCCTGGGGATGCCTTTGTCCTGCTGGACCGCTCCCTGCTGATCAACCGATCCCATCTCAGGCGATATGTCCTCCACGCCCGCCGGGCTGAACTCTACCTGGGCCACCTGGCTGAACCCTTCATCCTGGGACGCATGGGACTGCGACGGTTCAAGGAAAGGGTCCTGCTTTCTGCCGGCGAAACCGTCTTCCGGTAGCCGAAGAAAACCGCTTCGAGCTAACCTGGCTGATTACCTTCTATTAACTTCGTCAACTTCGTCACAGATTCTGGCCATTTCGTCCCACATCGCTTGTGTCTGCCGCTCAGGCTGATTAAAGAGCCTTTTGTGAGTTTTTGCACTCATCTAATCCTGGCTTTTTTGAGGATCATTCATCAATCTGTTCGGGAGGTATGTAACCGCAGGCCGTTGAGAATCACCATGATCGAGGTTCCCGTATCGGCAAAAACGGCCATCCACAAGGTAGCCAGCCCCAGGGTGGCCAGGAGCAGAAAAATCCCTTTGGTGGCCAGGGCGAAGAAGATATTGGCCTTAATGATGCGGCGCACCCGGCGGCTGAGCAAGATGGCCGGAGGCAGTTTCCCCAGGTCGTCGGCCATCAGGGCGATATCCGCCGCCTCGATAGCGGCGTCGGAGCCGGCCGCCCCCATGGCGATGCCTAAGGTGGCCGCGGCCAGGGCCGGGGCGTCATTGACGCCGTCGCCAACCATGGCCACCCGCTCCTCCTGGTCAAGCAGCTTTTTGATGGCCCCCACTTTGTCGGCGGGCATCAAGTCGGCAACATAGTCGTCCAGGTTAAGGGCCTTGGCCACCTTAAGGGCCACCCGGGAGTTGTCCCCGGTCAGCATCACCAGCTTGGCAATCCCCGCCTGCCGCAGCCGGGTCACGGCCTCTAAGGCTTCGGGACGCAGGCCGTCCTCAATGACTATCAGGCCCATGACTCCCTGGCTCGATCCCACCACCACTACTGTTTGTGATTCGCCCTCCAATGCCTCGGCCTGGGCGCAAAGCTCCGGCTGGCATAAGCCTAAATCGGTGAACATCTGATAACTGCCCACGTAACAAGTCAAGCCGTTGACCCCGGCCTTGATGCCCTTACCGGGAATAGCCTCGCAATCCTTGATCTCTTGGGAAAGTTCAATTCCATCCTGGGCGGCTCTGGCCAGGATGGCCTGAGCCAGATGGTGCTCGGAGCGCCTTTCCACCGCGGCCGCCACTCCCAAAACCTCTCGGGCCGTCCGGCCGTCCAGGGGAACCACCCTGGTCACCGCCGGTTGTCCCTGGGTCAGGGTGCCGGTCTTATCGAAGGCGAAGGCCCGGATCATGGCCAAATTTTCCAGGTGGACGCCGGCCTTGATAAGCACGCCGGTGCGCGCCGACCGGGCCAGTCCGGAGACGATGGCCACCGGGGTGGAGATCACCAGGGCGCAGGGGCAGGAGATCACCAGGAACACCAGGGCCCGATAGAGCCAGGAGGCGAAGGGCTGCCCCCAGATGAGGGGTGGCGCCGCCATCACCACCAGCGCAGCAGAGATCACTATGGGGGTATAGTAGCGGGCGAACCGCTCCACAAAGGCCTGGGTGGGGGCCTTATGCGCCTGGGCCTCCTCCACCAGCCGGAAAATGCGGGCCAGGGTGGTATCTTCCGCCAGATGGGTGACCCGCACCAGCAGGGAGCTGCGTCCGTTTATGGACCCGGCGAAAACCATATCCGCCGGACCCTTCTCCACCGGCATTGACTCCCCGGTGATGGGGGCCTGGTTCACCGGGGAAGCGCCCTCGATGACTTCCCCGTCCAGGGGGATCTTGCTGCCCGGACGGATGACGATGGTTTCTCCCAACCTCACCTGCCCCACCGGCACGGTAATTTCACCGGCGGCCCGCCGGACCGTGGCCTCCTTGGGGGACAGATCGAGCAGGGAACGCACCACCCGGCGGGCCCGTTCCAGGGTGGAATTCTGCAGCAGGTTGGCCAGCGAAAAGAGAAACACCACCGCCACGGCTTCGGTCCATTCCCCCAGGGACACCGCCCCGACCACGGCCACTGCCATGAGCAGGTTCATATCGGGAGTTAAATTCCGGACCGCGGCCCAGGCCTTGCGGGCCGTGGGATAACCCCCGACAATGATGGCCGCGGAAAACAGCAGAACTACCAGGAGTTGGCCGGGACCCGGCCGCGAGAGGTCAATCCCCCAAACGGTGCCGAGCCGGGGGAGAGCAGGTTCCAAAACCGGGGCCAAATACAAAACCACGAATCCCAAAGCCATCAGGAAACCACAAAGCCCCAGGAGGATTAGCTGCCTTCTTCCCTGCCAGGGAGGCATGGCCAGTTCGGCCCTCTTTACCGTGGCCTGAAATCCGGCCCGGTCAATGGCCCGCATGATGGTATCGGGGTGCACCCGGGTCTGGTCGTAACTGACCCGCAGGGTGCCGGATATCAGGAAGAACTCCAACCGGTCTATCCCCGGAAGGTCCCGCAGCGCCTCAGTAATTAATTTTTGCTCCTCAGCGCAGTCCATGCCTTCGATCACAAAGGTGGTGGAACAGATGGCCGCTTCGCCGGGGACGGCATACCCGGCGCACCTGATGGCCTGGGTGATGGCCTCGGGCGGCACCTGGGCGGGACGAAAGACCACGCGCAGGCTCGATTTAAGGTTGTCGGCCCGCACCTCGGTCACCCCGGCCAGCTTGCCGATGGCTTTCTCCAGCAATTGGGCGCAATCGGAGCAGTGCAGGCCCCAGACCGGAAAATCCTGGGATATGGTTTGCGTCCCTTGATCACTGCTCACCTTTCGGTCTCCTGCTAGTCGCTTAGCAAAAACATCAAGGAAACGTAGTTTATCGGCGTCAGCAGAAAAGCCTGACTGTTGCTGGTGTAGCCCACGATCCAGCCCCGGTCGTTGATGGCCCGGGCCTGCTTGAGGCGAACGCCGGCCGGGAGGTTGACCGTCAGGTCGTTGAGATTATAGATGACGCCCTCCTGCCACAGAAAGGCCCGAATCGCGCCGTTGGCATCTTCCGCCTCTCCCACCACCTGGCCGGACTCATTGATACCGTAAGCACAGCTCCAGCCACCTCCCAGGTCCCCCAGGGGCTGCATGTCCTGGCCGGGATTCTTCAAAAAGGCCTGTTGATGATCAGCGGCGTCGGCCGCGCCGCCCGCCACCTGGCCGGCGTCGTTGATGCAGTAGGCGTGGCTGAAACTTCCTCCCAGGTCGCCCAGATCCTGCATGTTCTCGCCGGGGTTCTTCAAGAAAGCCCGGTACACGCCGCCGGTATTGGCCGCGCCCCCGACGATCTGGCCAGCGTTGTTAATGCTGTCGGCCCGGGACTCGGTGCCCCCCAGGTCGCCGATGTCCTGCATGTCCTGTCCGGGATTCTTCAGGAATCCCCGGTAAGTGGCGTCGGCATTCTGGGAATAGCCCACCACCTGGCCGGCATTATTGATGGCGTAAGCCTCGCTGGACAGGCCACCCAGATCACCCAGATCCTGCATGGCCTGGCCGGGTTCCTTCAAGAAGGCCCGGTAAAAGGTGTCGGAGTTCTGGGCCCGGCCCACCACTTGACCGCTGGCATTAACTCCATAAGCGCAGCTATAGTCTCCCCCCAGGCTGCCTAGGTCCTGCAAGGGCATGGCGGGGTCCTTTAAAAAGGCCCGTGAATACCCGCCGCCATCATCCGCCGTCCCCACTACCTGGCCGGCCTGGTTGATGCCGTAGGCGGCGCCTTCGCTTCCCCCCGGCAGGGCGCCGAGGTCGTGGTAACCGTAGCGGGGCGCGGCCGCCGGCACCCCGGACGGGAGCAGGACGGCTGCTAAAGCAAGACATGTCACCGTTAAAACAAGCTTTTTCATGGGCTGTTCCTTATCTTATAATAAAAAACTTTCCTGATCCGCAGAGATTCATTCCCGGCTCGATCTTGCAGCAGCAAGGGATAGATGACGCTGGCGGAAAACTGGTTGGCCAACCAGCCTATATGCTGCAGGTCATGGCGGAACATGGGCCAGGAAGAATTCATCCGGCCGGTGGAATTGCCTTAGATGGCGTAAAGCTTAGATCCACCCAAGCATGATCTTTAACTCCGGGAAATTCCCGGTAGCCTTTTGATGCGTTCTTCCTCGCATTTTATGGGGTATGAAATTCGAAGCAAAAATATTGGGACGAAACGGGCAAAATCTGTGACGAAACGTCTAAAACTTCTTGGCGGCTCTCAGGTGAGGAAAATTGACTTTTGCCTTGCATGGTAGGGCATTCTTTTGCCTGGAAAAGTTTGCCTGTAAAACACTAGCTCTGATAGTTATCTGACATCATAAAGGGAAGACAATATAGACCTCTCAAGCTCACGGTGACCCTGGATGAGTTTTTAGGGAGCAGGGATGTTCAATACCACCCCAAGAAAGGCGACCACGTGGCAGCTTTTCATCGGATCAAAGTACCCTTTGATGCCCTGGCCAAACAGGCGCTCCAAGGCATCCCGGAGCTGATTCGGGAGTACTCCGCTATTTGCGGTTTACCTTGACGGAGCAGACCAATGGCCTGGTGCCCCTCCATCGGGAATTGGACGCCATCACCAGCTATCTTAAACTGGAAAAGATACGCTTTGAGGATGAAATCATTGCCTCTCCCCATTGCGGCCAGGACCTGGCGCCGGAGTTCCTGCTCCAGCCGTTGGTGGAAAATGCCCTCAAGTATGGCATGAAGACCTCATCGCTGCCCCTGCGCCCGGCCATCAGGTGCACCATGACAGATCAGAGGCTGACAGTCGAGGTGGCCAACACGGGAAAAGGGCTCGGCGAAACGGAGCCGGGCCTGAAAAAGAGCGGAATTGACCTGGCGGCTCCTGGTTTGACTTACTGGGCGACGATAGTTCCCGCCGTGTATTATTTTTGTGACGGCTTTCGACAACTTCGCTATTCGCGCCTTTGAAGTGAATGTCCTGGACTATCTACTGAAGCCGGTGGCCCGAACTGCTGGCCCGGGCCATAAAGCGGGTGAAAAAAAGCAGAAGGAGCAATTGGGGCCGGTGGCCTGTTACGCGGCACGGATCGAGTCTTTCTGGATACCGGGCAGCAGGCGGTTTTCCTGAGCGATGCGGAAATCGCCGCCGTCCGGGCGGATGGAAATTACACCCGGGTAATCGACCTCAACTGCCGCCGCTGCCTGGTGCGAGTGCCGCTGTATTAGTGGCAAAGAGTCTGCCGGCCGAGATATTTGTCAGGCTGGATCGCTCCCTGCTGATCAACCCCTCACATATCAGGCGCTATGTCCTCCAGACTCCCCGGACGGAGCTCTGCTCGGGCAATATTGCTCCACCCTTTATCCCTGGGACGCGTGAGGCGGCGACGCTTCAAGGAAGGGGTCCTGCCTTAACCAAGCGGCAAAACCTTTAGTGCCGGGTCCGGTGTGCCTGTTGTTAACTTGCCACTGTACGCCTCTTCAGGAATATTTCGCTTTGATCTCCTTATCTTGCGCTGGACATTTGGAGAGAGATTTCAAATTTCGGCCATGGAGAAAACCGGTTGCCAGCGGCAATGGCATAAATCCTTCAGGCCAAGAAGCGCTGCGCAGGCTAAGAACGGTCTTATTGGCAACTGTGGTACCAACGTCCGGTTGCTGTGTGGTTACCGGCCCTCTTTCTTCTTGCCTCTTTTTCTTCGCTTTCGGAATGAACTCTTTGTTTTGTTTGAAGGAGCAATGAGGTTCGAACTTCTCGCCATATCGGGCGATGACTTGCCTGCGTAGCTCTTCACGTTTGGCAGGATCAAGCCCAAATGCAGATGCGGCATAATCCCAGTCTCGTTTACGGACTAGGTCCCGATCCAACTTGCCATTACATTCGTCACAAAGGTTCAGGTCATTGACCGGAAGATACCGGTCGCAGCCATAGCACGGAGTATCGGCAACGCCCCCAAAATCATCACCAAAATCATCGTCAAAGCCCAATACAGCTGCGGCAAGCTGATCTTGTCCGAGTTCAGTTAGACGTACTTCTTCGATTGAGATTTCGCCACAAGTGGGGCACAGTGGCCTTTTTTCGAAATGGGGCCTGTCTGCACCTTCGGGCAGGCTGACCGAACCGACATCGTATTCAAAAACATGATGACATTTCTTGCATTCGAATGTGATTATCACTTCCCCTCCACAAATGCGCACAAATGCGCTCATGATCCGGTTCTGCGGGGTCATAAAGTTCCCCACCACGGTCACCAGGTCCCGGCGGCCATAGACCTTGACCTTGGCGATGGTGTAGCCGTTTTCTTCATTGGCGTAGGTGATTCTCTCGATTTGGCCCTGGAGGTCGGTGAGCATGGTCTGAAACCCGGGTTGCAGGCGGTACGGTAGGATTCTTGTACCATAAAAAAGCCTGAGCCGGATGCCGGGAATATTCTCCATGCGAGGGAATTTAGTATCTCCCGGAGGGTTATCTTCCCAAGATAAATCTGTTATATTCCCAAGCTGTTATCATAAAAAGTGCCAACAGAGGAAAGACATGGCCCTCACTAAGGACAAATTGATTACCCGCCTGCAAACTCAGTTGGGCTTAACAAAACCGGAATCTCGTCAGGCAGTAGAACAGCTATTGTTGATAATAAAGGATACTCTTGCCGCCGGCGAAGATCTTCTAATCAGCGGGTTTGGAAAATTTTGCGTGAGGCAGAAGAATGAGCGGCGGGGCAGAAATCCTCAATCGAAAGAGAATCTGCTCTTGCCAGCGAGAAAGGTTTTGGTGTTCAGGGCTTCCGGGGTACTGAGGAGGCGGATAACTGCGTTTCAAAATCTTTCGACTACGTCTTCCCGGTGATGGTATGGGGGCCCAGTCTAAAAAGCCAGGATGCTATGGTGAGCATTCCAGTTAGTGGGAGAGCATTAAAAAGGATAAAGGGATAACGAAAACGGGGAGGACTTTGGGGAGGACTTTGTTTTCAGACCCTTGAAAGATGCGCTAACCATGCGGGTTTTGCAAGGCTCAAAATACACCCCCAATAAGCCCAAAATCATTATTTTAGCCAGTATTTACGCGGGCTTACCTTTCATAAGCTTAGGACTACGAATCCGTGTGTCGGGGGTTCAAATCCCTCCGGGCGCGCCAACCATGCGGGTTTGAAAATTACGAAAAGGAGTGGGGGGGAAAACGAGAAGGATTTTCTTCTTCGCGGCACCCTTTGCAATCGGTCTTTAAGGCAAATTCGGGAACTGCCCCTCTTAGCGAGGGCAATAATTTAAAAAAGCCGCCTTCGGGGGGCTTTTTT
>CAZOCQ010000156.1:0-7425 GCA_964578335.1 uncultured Desulfobacca sp. | reverse complement strand
CGGCAACATCATGGCCACCATCATCACCCCCCGCACCTATCCCCAGATGGCCACGGCCCGGCCCGGAGTTTTCAAGCCCAATCCGGTGACCGCGCCCCCGGACGGGGAGGTCTTCCGGATTGACACCGCCTTTCTGGACGGCG
This sequence comes from uncultured Desulfobacca sp., assembly GCA_964578335.1. Lineage (GTDB taxonomy): Bacteria > Desulfobacterota > Desulfobaccia > Desulfobaccales > 0-14-0-80-60-11 > JAPLJC01. The sequence continues at coordinate 7,282 of CAZOCQ010000156.1, read as the reverse complement.
GCGGCCGCAGCCGTTTCGTGGCCACGGTGGCGGAGATCAAGGAACGGGTGGCGCTTTCCGCCGCCGAAGTCATCGTCGCCGGCGGCCGCGGCCTCAAAGAGGCCAAGCATTTCAAGTTGCTGGAGGAACTGGCGGACCTGCTGGGCGCGGCCCTGGGAGCCACCCGGGCCGCGGTGGACGCCGGCTGGATCCCCTACGCCCACCAGATCGGCCAGACCGGCAAAACCGTGGCTCCCAAGGTCTATATCGCCTGCGGCATCTCCGGGGCCACCCAGCACCTGGTGGGCATGCAGTCCTCCGACTTCATCGCGGCCATCAACAAGGACCCCCAGGCCCCCATCTTCCAGGTGGCCGACGTGGGGATCGTGGGCGACCTGTTCGAGGTCATCCCGGCCCTGATCCAGGAGATCAGGAAGGACAGGGGTTAGGGGGGAAAAGGCGAAAAGGGAAAGAGGGGAAATACATTCCCATTTTTCGCTGGTATGAGGGTGGGCACTGCCCCTCAATGCTTCCGGTTCAAGAACAGCGCAACCTGATCTAAATGGCCTTTTAAAATGTTGATAATCATATTCTTTTAACCGAAAACCGAAAACCGAAAACCGAAAACCGTATTTATCGCCTGCACGTGAAAAAAAGTATAAGAAACCTCTTTCAATTTGGTTAATTTCGTTTTATTTAATTAACCCAGTACGACTTGGCGCTCAAGACAAGCCGCGGGAGGAGAACTGCGGCTTAAGTTGCGGCTACGGCTGGGCAGACTAAATTATGCCTGAACTCATCTCAGTGGCTTTGATAACCGGGGCGGCCCGGGGCATCGGCCGGGCCATCTCCCTGGCCCTGGCCCGGCCCGGCTTGACCATATATGTCAATGATGTGGTCCTGGGCGCAGAGGCGCGACAGACTCAAGCGGACCTCGAAGCCAAGGGGGCTCAGGTTCGGCTGCTGGAATTTAACGTGGCCGACGCCGGCCAGGTGCAGGGCGGCATTGACGAGATCATTAAAGAGAGCGGCCGCCTGGACCTGCTGGTGAACAACGCCGGCATCACCCGGGACAACCTCATCCTGCGGATGAAGGAGGATGAGTGGGACGCGGTGCTGGCGGTGAATCTCAAGGGGGCTTACAACTGCATCCGGGCGGCGACGAAGCCCATGGTCAAGCAGCGCTTCGGCCGCATCATCAACATCAGTTCGGTGGTGGGGGTGATGGGCAATGCCGGCCAGGCCAATTACGTGGCCTCCAAGGCGGGCTTGATCGGCCTGACCAAGACAGTGGCCCGGGAGCTGGCCTCCCGCAACATTACGGTGAACGCCGTGGCCCCGGGCTTCATCCAGACGGAAATGACCGAGTCCCTGCCGGAGAAGGTGAAGGCCGAGATGTTGGCCCAGATTCCCCTGGGCCGCTTCGGCACTCCGGAGGAAGTGGCCCAGGCCGTGCTTTTCCTGGCCTCAGAGGCCGCGGCTTACCTCACCGGCCAGGTGATTCACGTTAACGGCGGAATGCTGATGGTTTAAGAAAACAGGAGGTTTTGTGCCATGGGTGCAATTGAAGATAAGGTGATTGATATAATTGTTGACAAACTGGGGGTGGAACGCTCCGAAGTCACCCCGGAAGCGGTTTTCGTGGATGATCTAGGGGCCGATTCCCTGGACCTGGTGGAATTGATCATGGCCATGGAAGAAGAATTCGGCATGGAAATCGCTGATGAGGAAGCGGAAAAGCTAAGGACCGTCCAGGATGTCATCAGTTTCGTCACCGCCCGGGCCGCCTGAGCCTGAAATAATCGCCATTGCCTGCGACCATGCCGGTTATGGCTTGAAGAAGGAGATCGTCAGACTGCTGCACGATCTCAAGGTGAAGTTTATTGATTTGGGCTGCGCCAATGCCGAGGAGTCGGTGCACTATCCCCTCTTCGGCAAAAAGGTGGTGGACGCGGTGCTGGCCCGTCCCGGCAGCCGGGGCATCCTGATCTGCGGCACCGGCTTGGGGATGAGCATCATGGCCAACCGCTTCGCCGGCATCCGGGCGGCCCTGTGTCACGATCTTTTTGCCACTATTATGAGCAGACGTCATAATAACGCCAACCTCCTGGTTATGGGCGGACGGGTCATTGGCCCCGATCTCGGCAAAGAGATCGTGCGCACCTGGCTGAACACCCCCTTTGACGGCGGCCGCCACCAGGAACGGTTGGATTTGCTGGAAGAATTGGCCGGAGCCTCTACATGATGGATAAAATGGACGACTTGGCCCGCATTGATCCCGCCATTTACGCGGTTATCGAGCGGGAACGGCAGCGGCAGCTCCACAAACTGGAGCTGATCGCCTCGGAGAACTTCGTCAGCAACGCGGTGCTCCAGGCCCAAGGCTCCATCCTGACCCACAAATATGCCGAAGGCTACCCCGGGCGGCGTTTTTACGGCGGCTGCGAGTACGTGGACACCGCCGAAAACCTGGCCCTGAGCCGGGTGAAGGAGATCTTCAGGGCGGCCTATGCCAACGTCCAGCCCCACTCCGGCTCCCAGGCCAACATGGCCGTCTATTTCTCTTTCCTGAAACCCGGCGACACCATCCTGGGCATGGACCTGGCCCACGGCGGCCATCTGAGCCACGGAGCCGCGGTGAATTTCTCCGGGCGCCTGTTCAAGGCGGTCACCTACGGGGTGGACCGCCAGAGTGAAGAAGTGGACTTCGCCGCGTTGCGGGAAACCGCCCTGAAGCACCGTCCCCGCTTGATCATCGCCGGGGCCAGCGCCTATCCCCGGACCCTGGATTTTTCCAAGTTCGCCGAGATCGCCCGAGAAGTTGAAGCCTATCTCATGGTGGACATGGCCCACATCGCCGGGCTCATCGCCGCCGAGATTCATCCCAACCCCGTGCCGGTGGCCGATTTTGTCACTTCCACCACCCACAAGACCTTGCGGGGACCCCGGGGCGGCCTCATCCTGGCCCAGGCGGAATACGGCAAGGCCCTGGACAGCCAGATCTTTCCGGGGATCCAAGGCGGTCCCCTGATGCACATCATCGCCGCCAAGGCCGTGGCCTTCAAGGAAGCCCTGGCGCCTTCCTTCAAACGCTATCAGGCCCAGATCGTGGCCAATGCCCGCACCCTGGCCCGGGAATTTCTCCAGCGGGGTTACCGCCTGGTGGCCGGCGGCACCGACACCCACCTCATCCTGGTGGATATGAGCGTGGCCGGGCTGACCGGGCGGCAGGCCGAAGAAGCCCTGGACCGGGCCGGCATCACGGTCAACAAGAATGCCATCCCCTTTGACCAACGCCCCCCCACCGTCACCAGCGGCATCCGGGTGGGCACCCCGGCCCTCACCACCCGGGGCATGAAGGAGAAGGAGATGGAAGTGGTGGTGGACTTTATGCACCAGGCCCTGACCGCGCCCGGCGATACCGACCTGCTGGCCAAACTGGAGACCCAGGTGCGGGACTTCTGTTCCCAGTATCCCCTGTTCGCCGAGGAATGGACCGCAGTTTGAGCAGGTTTCAGGTTTTGGGTTTTAGGTTTTGGACGGGACGCCAGCCGGCTATCTTAAATCCTCCTTTGCAGAAGGAGGATTTATTTTTTCAAGGAATTTGACTAAACTGCCAAAAATTTTTATCTCTTTTTTCGGAATCTGGTATAAAACCTCTTTACATACGTAGCATTTCCTGAAACCTGAAACCTGAAACCTGAAACCTAAAACCTGCTTTTCATGCGCTGCCCCTACTGCCACAGCACCAGCAATAAAGTGATCGATTCCCGCCCCAGCCGGGAGGCCAACGCCATCCGCCGCCGCCGGGAGTGTCTGAACTGCTCGCGGCGCTTCACCACCTATGAGCAGGTGGAAGAGACCATGCCCCTGGTGGTGAAGAAGGACGGCCGCCGGGAACCCTTCCAACGCGGCAAGCTCTACGAGGGCATCACTAAGGCCTGCGAAAAGCGTCCGGTGTCCATTGACGTCATCGAGACCTTTCTGGACGGCCTGGAACGGGAGATGCTGGAGAGCGGGATGCGTGAGATCGCCTCCACCTGGATCGGCGAACGGGTGATGAACCAGTTGCGCCAGTGGGACGAAGTGGCCTACGTCCGCTTCGCCTCGGTTTACCGCCACTTCACCGACGCCACCGATTTCATGGAAGAAATCCGCCACCTCCTGGCCAGCCGGAAGGAAGAGGGAAGGAAAGACCAATAATTTCACCACCAAGACTCCAAGAGCACCAAGGATCCACAAAGACGCTTTATACTAAGTTGCGATCATAAAGGTAATAAAAATGTAGCCGCAGGCTTCAGCCTGCGCTTGGGCATCAGCAATCTGTGCCACGAGAAATTACCTGTTTGAAAGCAACTTGGTATTAGTGTCGGGCTTGCCCCCCACTAAGGATTTATCTTCTTAGTGATTTCTTGGTGTCCTTGGCGCCTTGGTGGTAAATTCTTTCTATGACTGAAATCAATCCCGCTTACATGAAACTGGCCCTGCGTCTGGCCGCCAGGGGCGCCGGCTGGGTCTCGCCCAACCCCATGGTGGGCGCGGTGGCGGTCAAAGACGGCGTCATTGTCGGTAAGGGCTGGCACCGCCGGCTGGGCGCGGCCCACGCCGAAGTGGAGGCCCTGCGCCGGGCCGGCGAGGCGGCCAGGGGGGCCGACCTCTATGTCACCCTGGAGCCTTGCAACCACCAGGGCCGGACCCCGCCCTGCACCGAATCCGTGCTGGCCGCCGGGGTGCGGCGGGTGATCATCGCCAGCCGGGACCCCAACCCCCAGGTGGCCGGCGGCGGCGCCGAGTATCTCCAGTCCCGGGGAGTGCAGGTGGTGGCGGGGGTGCTGGAAGCCGAAGCCCGGCGGCTCAACGAAGCCTGGTTTCATTGGGTGAACACCGGGCGGCCCTGGGTCCTGGCCAAGGCCGCCTGTTCCCTGGACGGCAAGATCGCCACGGCCGGCGGCGAGTCCCAGTGGCTCACCGGGCCTTTGGCCCGGGCCTACGGGCACCGATTGCGCCACCAGGTGGACGCCATCCTGGTGGGCATCAACACCGTTTTGGCCGATGACCCCCAACTCACCACCAGATTACCCGGCAGAAAAACCGAAAACCGAAAACCGAAAACCGAAAACCGCAGTAAAGACCCCATCCGGGTGGTCCTGGACAGCAAATTAAGGATTCCTCTGACCGCCAAACTGCTGCACCTGGAGTCGGCGGCGCCCACCTGGGTGGCCACAACCGCGGCGGCCTCGCCGGAGCAGGTTCGGGAGGTGGAACGCCTGGGCGCCGAAGTCCTGGTGCTGCCCGAAAACGCGGGGAGGGTTTCCCTGGAGGCGCTGCTCCAAATCCTGGGGCAGCGCCAGGTCCAGAGCCTCCTGGTGGAAGGCGGCGCCGAGGTCCTGGGCAGCTTCTTCGACCAGAAGTTGGTTCGCATGTTCCATTTCTTTTACGCTCCCAAGATCCTGGGGGGCCGCAGCGCCCCCGGGGTCCTGGGCGGCCGCGGCGTCGCCCGCCTGCTGGAGGCCCACCAGGCGCAAGACCTGCGTATCCGCCGCCTCGGACCGGATGTGCTCATCTCCGGGCGCCTGTCGCAGGCTTCCCCTTAAGCCTTTCTGAACTTACCCGAAGCCTTTTTCCGCGCCAATTGTTCAGCCCCCCAAACAATGGGCGCGGCCTTGGGGCCTGCCTTATCCCGGCAGGGCAAAAAAATGAGCCGCATCTTCCCACCCGCGGCGCCGTCGGCCGGGCCGCCCGGCTCTTTACTCCCCCACCAGCATGAACTTGAGGGCTGATATGGGCCCCATGATTTCAGGAATAAATCTTGCATAACGGAATGCGGATGGTTCGGCAAGAAAGCCGGCCTCTTGGCGGGAGCTGACCCGGCGCCGAGACCAGCAAACCTATGGAAGTGTAGGACTGCCGCCCCCGGTTGTCCCGTGAAAAGCTCGCCTGACGGCAACATGGCATAAGTCGGCAAGAATTGAGGGAAGAAGGTCTTTCTTTAAACTTTAGGAACCCAGGGACGCCATAAGATTCAATTTGACTTTAATTTTCCTTGACAAAAACCATTAAAAGGTTGTAGTGTAATTTTTACAAGGAAAAAGCTGCCCACGGAAGGGGCCGGTTCACTGAGACGGAAGGTCAGCTTGCTCAGGTATCCGGCCCGTCTATTTAAGTAGAGAAGATAAGCTGATCGCGGTCGGTTGAAGTAAGGAGGAAGGGAAATGAAACAGGTCTGGAGAACGCTGATCATCTTGGGGGTCTTCGCCATCCTGGCTGCCGCCCCCGCGGCCCATGCCACCTTAATTGTCGGTACTGCCGCCTCGTATAGCTCATACACGGTTCCGGGCGGCTTTCCGGCCGTGCCCGTAGCGGTGGATTTCACCCAGTACAACTACGACGGCAATTTTGTCGCGGGGCCCGAGAACATCCTCACTTCCCCGATCACCATCACCTTTTATTCATCTGATAATTCCGGCGTGCCTCCGGCGGATGGCTATTTGGGGGGCGGCTATTTCGGCTTTGAGGGCGGCTCCCCCGAAAATGGCAATTGGGGTTACATTGGCTCCAACGACCCCATGCGCTATTCCGGATTGAATTTCGAAACCGGGTACATGAGATACATGTTCTCCGCCCCGGTGTCCGCAGTGGGCGGCTTCATGAATTTCGACCCTTTTTGGGCTCGGAGCAATTTTGTCCACGTCATCGCCCTGGATATCGCCGGCAATCCCATAACCGGACTGGATTACATCATCGGTTCTGACACCATCCAACTCATCAGCACCTCGGGAATGCAAAACTGGGGGGCCTTTATCGGCATTGTCAGCACCTCCGCGGATATTTACGGCCTTGAGTTACAGAATAGCTATGTAGCGCTGACTGATTTGAGATACGACCCGGTCCCCGTACCGCCGGCCATCTGGCTCCTGGGTTCGGGACTCCTGGGGCTGATGGGACTGCGGCGGAAGTTTAACCGGTGAGAGGTCGCCTGCATGATTTGACCGGAACAATCAAGGGCACGGTAAGAAGATTGTTTGGTACTAAGGGTCAGTTATTTTTAAAGCGGCAGCAGCAGTGCCGCTTTTTTTAAGAAGCTTTTATTCTAAAATATCTTCCCGAGGATGCCCTTGAAACCTCTGGACCGGATATACCAACAAGCCGTCAGCTTAACGCTGCCCTTGGCGGTGCATTTCGACCTCACCTACCGCTGTCATCACCGCGGCCTCCATTGTTATCTGCCGGAGGCCTGGCGGGGGGGATGGGGGGGGCCGGCGGAATTGGACACCGACCAGGTTAAGGGCATCCTGGAGCAACT
>CAZOCQ010000155.1:0-7484 GCA_964578335.1 uncultured Desulfobacca sp. | reverse complement strand
TGAGGAAAAGGATGCGCGAACGGGTGCTTAGAGAAGCGGTGCCTTTATGAGAGATGACCGGGAGAGATTGCAGGATATCCTTGAAGCCATTGAGCGCCTTGAAAAATATGCGGCCCAAGGCCGCGCCGCCTTCGAACAGGACGAATTAATACAAGTATGGTTCCTGCAACATCTGCAAATTATCGGCGAAGCCTCCCGGTGTCTATCTGAGGATATCCGGGGGAAACATCCTGAAATTTCCTGGACCAAAATCATCGGCATGCGTAATATCTTGGTACACCATTATTTTGAGATCGATTTGCCGGTGGTCTGGAACGCGGTGGAGCGCGAATTGCCTGATTTGAAGATTAAAGTGACTGCTATCCTCAAGAGGTTGGCAGAGGCTTAAATGGACGCCTGGAAAAACCAGCTATTTTTCGGAGACAACCTTAAAATTCTCCGGGAGAACCGCATCCCCGTGGGCAGCCTGGACCTAATCTACCTGGACCCGCCCTTCAACTCCAATGCCACCTATAACATCCTGTTCGCCGAAAAGAGCGGCGAGAAGTCGGCGGCCCAGATTACCGCCTTTGAAGACACCTGGCATTGGGGGGCAGAGGCCGCGGCGGCCTTTGACGAGGTGGTGCGGGGCGACCGCCCGAAGCTGGCCGACCTCCTCCTGGCTTTGCGCGCCTTCCTGGGCCAGAACGACATGATGGCCTACCTTTCCATGATGGCGGTGCGTCTGGTGGAACTGCACCGGGTACTGAAACCCACAGGGAGTTTGTATTTGCATTGTGATCCCACCGCAAGTCATTATTTGAAGTTAATTTTAGACGCTATCTTTGGGCCGAAAAATTTTAGGAATGAGATAGTTTGGAAAAGAACCAGCGCCAGAAGTGATTCACGCCGTTGGAACCGGATAAATGATGTCATATTTTTCTATACCAAAAGTGATAAATTTACCTGGAATAAACAATATATTGAATACGATAAGGAATATCTAGATAAATTTTATAGATTTGTTGAACCAGGTACTGGAAGACGGTATGCGTCTGATAATTTGACAGCGGACGGCACCAGGCGCGGCAGTTCTGGAGAAACATGGCGCGGAATAAATGTTAGGGAGAAAGGATTGCATTGGAAGTACACTATCGAGAAACTTGAGGAACTTGACAAGCAAGAAAGAATAATTTGGCCGCAAAAGAAAGATGGGGTCCCTCGCTATAAAAGATACTTGGATGAGATGCCCGGGTTAGCAATTCAAACTATTATAACTGATATACCTCCCTTATCGGCCCAATCAGCAGAAAAACTTAATTACCCCACCCAGAAGCCCGAAGCCCTGCTGGAACGCATCATCAAGGCTTCCAGCAACGAAGGCGAACTGGTCCTGGACCCCTTCTGCGGCTGCGGCACCACCATCTCTGTGGCCGAAAGATTAAAACGCCGCTGGATCGGCATTGATATTACTCATCTGGCTATCACCCTGATAAAAAATCGCCTGCACGACACCTTCGGGGAGGAATTGGCCCCCTACGAGGTGATCGGAGAGCCTGCGGACGCCCTTTCCGCCGCGGCTTTGGCGGAAGAAAACCGCCACCAGTTCGAGTGGTGGGCCCTGGGCATGGTGGAAGCGGCTCCGGCCCAGGACAAGAAAAAGGGGGCCGACCGGGGCGTGGACGGGGTCCTCTATTTCCAGGAGAAAGACGACGGGCCTTATTACAAGATCATTGTCCAGGTCAAGAGCGGTCATATTGGCGCCAAGGAGGTGCGGGAACTGGAAGGCACCCGAAAGCAGGAAAATGCCGAAATCGCCGCGCTTCTTACCTTGAAGTCGCCCACCAAACCGATGAAAGAGGCGGTGCCCGCCGATTATTTCGTGTCGGGGCTGGAACCTTATCCCCGCTTTCCCCGGCTGCAAATCCTCACCATTGCCGAGTTGTTCGCTGGCAAACAACTGGATTATCCCCGTTGGGTGCCACCCAAGACCTTTAAAAAGGCGGCTCGTCAATATAAAGGCCCCACCCCCCAGGAACTGGAGAAGGCTTATCCAAAATTGCCGAATTCGGATTCTTCGGAATAGAAACTCGCTTTAAGATGCTAAAACCGGAGAGGTCTTTTCGCACATGACAAATCACCATCCTGAGCTTGCATCTCCCGGGGGCCGATGGTAACCTTCCGTAAAATCATCTCGTTGACCACCTGTCTGCTGGTCCTCCTGTTGGCCGGCAGCCTGGGTTTCGTCTGGATCGAGGGCTGGAGCTTCTTCGACGCCCTCTATATGACGGTGACCACCCTCAGCACCGTGGGCTACGGCGAGATTCGCCCCCTGAACCGGGTGGGCCGGATCTACAACATGGTCCTGATCCTCAGCGGCATGGGGGTGATGCTCTACATCGTGGGCTCCCTGGCCCGGGTTTTGATTGAAGGGGAAATCAGGGAGGCCCTGGGGAGACGTCATTTGCTGACCCGCATCAGGAAACTCACCGGCCACTATATCATCTGCGGTTTCGGCCGCATCGGGGAGACCATCGTCAAGGAGCTGAAGGCCCGAAACACCCCGCTGTTGGTGGTGGAGAACAATCCCGACAGCCTCCCCCGCCTGGAAGCCGCCGGAGTTAGCTTCGTGGTGGGTGACGCCACCCGGGAGGAGGTGCTGCTGGAGGCGGGCCTCGAGCGGGCCAAGGGCCTGGTGGCGGTGGTCCATTCCGACGCCAGCAACGTCTATATCGTCCTGACCGCCCGCAGCCTTAATCCGCATCTGTTCATTTTGGCCCGGGCCGAGGACCGGGGGGCGGAGCAGAAGCTGCTCCGGGCCGGGGCCGACCGGGTGGAGTCCCCCTATCTCATGGGCGGGCAGAAAATGGCCCACGCCATCCTCCATCCCACCGTGGTCACCTTCCTGGAACTGGCCATGAAGGAGGGGGTGGAATGGAGCATGGGCGAGGTCACCGTGGGCCGGAACTCCAACCTGGTGGGGGTGCCCCTGCAGGATTTGGGCATCCGCCGCGACCTGGACCTGATCCTGGTGGCCATCAAGCGGGCCGACGGCGACATGATCTTCAACCCCAGCCACGACACGGTTTTCCAGGCCGGAGACACCCTTATCGCCCTGGGGCTCCAAAAAAACCTGGACGCCCTGGAAAAGCTGGTGCAATAGATGACAGCTTTCAGCTTTCAGAGCAGGCCGCGCCCGCCGGATGGAGGCGGCCAAAGGCCGCACCATAAAATGCTTTGAACCACCAAGACACCAAGGGCACCAAGTTTCCACCAAGAAAATACCTTGGTGAATCCTTAGTGTTCTTGGTGACTTGGTGGTAAAATGCTTTTTATGAAATAGGAGGAAACCATGACCCAAGCCATCATCGGACGCGGGGTTAAGATTACTTTCCTGGGCCATTCGGCCTTTAAACTATCGGGGGACGGGGTCAATGTGTTCATCGACCCCTGGCTCAGCAATCCGTTACTACAAACCCCGGTGGAGAAGGTGGGGCCGGCGGACCTCATCCTGGTGACCCACGGCCACGGCGACCACGTGGGCGAGACCGTGCCCCTGGCCCAAAAGACCGGGGCCCCGGTGGTGGCCATCCACGAACTTTCGGTCATCCTGGCCGAACAGGGGGCCCCCCAGACCATCGGCATGAACAAGGGCGGCACGGTGAACGTGGCCGGCTGCCGGGTCACCCTGACCCAGGCGGTCCATTCCTCCACCGTGGACGTCGGCGGCCAGATGGCGCCCGCCGGGGAGGCCGGCGGCTTCGTGGTGCAATTTCCCCAGGGCTTCACGGTCTATCACGCCGGCGACACCGCGGTCTTCAAGGACATGGAGCTTATCCGGGAGCTCTACCGGCCGGAACTGGCGCTGCTCCCCATCGGCAGCCACTACGTCATGAACCCGGCGGAGGCGGCCCTGGCCTGCCGCCTGCTTAAGCCCAAATGGGTCATACCCATGCACTACGGCACCTTCCCGGTGCTCACCGGCACCCCGGAGGAGTTGATGGGGCTGCTCAAAGAAATGCCGGAAGTCAAGGTGATTCCGCTGAAACCGGGGGAGAGCGTGGAGTAGCGGTCAGCTTTCAGCTTTCAGCTAAAAGCAAGAGACCAGAATAGTTTGGTTTTACAGTGTAGCCGCAAGCTTTAGCTTGCGCAGGCTAACGCCTGCGGCTGCCAAAACAAATTTTCGGTTGCTTCTCCTCCAGGTTGAAGATGTTATGAGTCAAGAAATGTGCGACAACATTCTTTACTATGGAGATAACTTGGAGGTTTTGAAACTCCATATTAAAGATGAAACCATTGATCTCATCTATCTTGACCCACCGTTCAAAAGTAACCAAAAATACAATGTGCTTTTCGCCGAGCAGGACGGCTCCAGATCGAAAGCCCAAATCAAGGCATTTGAGGATACCTGGAGATGGGATGAGAGCGCAGTCGCCACTTATAAGCGTATTGTTGAAGTGGGTGGTAATGTATCCAAGTTCATGCAGGCGCTCCACGGCTATATCGGCGGATGTGATATGTTAGCTTATTTGTCTATGATGGCTCCACGACTAATAGAGCTTCGGCGAGTTTTAAAAACTACTGGAAGTATTTTTTTGCACTGCGATCCAACTGCAAGTCACTACCTTAAGCTATTGATGGATGGTATCTTCGGGCCAGAATATTTCAAAAACGAAATTATTTGGCATTATCGCAAATGGCCTTCTGGTAAATATGCTTTTCAAAGAAATCATGACGTAATATTATTTTATGCCAAATCTGACAGTAAGAAAAGAACATTTAATCAGCTTTTTATGCAGCGCGCCCCTTCTACCTTAAAACGATTCGGTCAAGCCAAGATTGTTTCGGGCTATGATGAAACGGGCCGGCGAATCCCTTCTCAAACCGAAGCAGAAGATTCGTTAGGGGTTAGACAGGATGATGTCTGGGATATTGGCCGGGTGCCGCCGATAAAGCAATTATTCCCCACCCAAAAGCCCGAAACGTTACTCGAAAGAATTATTTTAGCCAGTAGTAAGGAAGGTGATTCGGTCCTTGACCCTTTTTGTGGTTGTGGGACCACAATCGTGGCCTCTCAAAGGCTGAATCGCCGCTGGATAGGCATTGATGTTACCCATCTATCGATCAGTCTGATTAGAAACCGCCTCAAGGATGTTTTCGGAGATAAAGTCTTATATAACGTTATCGGCGAACCCGTATCTATGCCGGATGCGGAAAAATTAGCCAAAGAAGACCCTTTTCAATTTCAATACTGGGCCTTGGGATTAGTGGGCGCCCGGCCTGTGGAACAGAAAAAAGGGGCTGACCGCGGCATTGACGGGCGGCTTTATTTTCATGACGAAGCTAAAACGATTAAAACCAAACAGGTGATTTTTTCGGTTAAATCCGGGCATACCTCGGTGGCCCATATTCGAGACTTGATGGGGGTCCTGGAGCGGGAACAAGCGGAAATCGGGGCGTTGATTACCTTACGGGAACCTACCCAACCTATGCGGGTGGAAGCGGCGGAAGCGGGATGGTATAACTCCCCTTGGGGCACCCAACACCCTAGGCTGCAAATTCTTACTATTAAGGAGTTGCTGGAAAATAAGCCAATAAATTTGCCGATCGCCAGGGTTAACGTGACTTTCAAAAAAGCTGACAAGGCCAAAGAAAATAATAATAGTAGTAATAACTTAACCTTGCCATTGGATCCTGCTGATAAATGAATAAAATCTAACGGGGTATTTTCATTGCGCCGCAAGAAGCGTTGGCAGGTGGCGCCGGAGCAGCCGGAGCAGGTCAGGGAGCTGAGCGCCCGGCACGGGGTGCCGCCCCTGGTGGCCCGCCTGCTGCTGAACCGGGGCCTGCGCCACCCCGAGGCGGTCCAGGCCTTTCTGGACCCCGCCCTGGAGCGGCTTTATCCGCCCTTCGGGCTGGCGGATTTGGAGACCGCCGCCGCCCGCCTGGGCCAGGCGGTGCGCCGGGGCGAGCCCCTGGCCGTTTACGGCGATTACGACGCCGACGGGGTCACCGCCACCGCAGTGCTGCACCAGTTTTTTACCGAACTGGGGCTGAAAGTTTCCACTTACATCCCCGACCGCCTCAAAGAAGGCTACGGCCTGAAAATCGGAGGCTTGCAGCAACTGGCCTCCCAGGCGCGCCTGATCGTCACGGTGGACTGCGGCATCAGCGACGCCGCCGAGGTCGCCTGGGCCCGGGACCAGGGCCTGGAGGTGATTGTCACCGACCACCACGAAATCCCCCCGGAACTGCCCCCGGCCCTGGCGGTGGTCAACCCCAAGCGGGGCGGGGCGGCTTACCCCTTCGGCGATCTGGCCGGGGTCGGGGTGGCCCTGCTCCTGGCCCTGGGGGTGCGGGCCGAACTGCGCGCCGAGGGCTGGTTTTCCAAGCATAAAGAGCCCAACCTCAGGTCCTACCTGGACCTGGTGGCCCTGGGGACCGCGGCCGACGTGGTGCCCCTGCTGGGGGAAAACCGCATTTTGGTGCGCCAGGGCCTCAAGGTCCTGGAAGAGAGCCGCCGCCCCGGATTGGTGGCCCTGAAGGAGTTGACCCGGCTGGAGGGCAAGCCCGTCTCCTTCCGGGATGTGGTCTTCCGCTTGGCGCCCCGGCTCAACGCCGCCGGGCGTCTGGGCCAGGCCCGCTGCGCTTTGGAACTGCTGCTGGGGGACGACCTGGCCCAGGCCCGGCTCCAGGCCAACTATCTGCACAACCTCAACCGGCAGCGCCAGGCCCTGGAAGAGGCCATGCTCCGGGAGGCCGCCACCCTGATCCGCAAAGAAAAATTGGCCTCGCGGCCGGTGCTGGTGCTGGCCCAGGAAGGCTGGCATCCCGGCGTTTTGGGCATCGTGGCGGCCCGCCTGGCCGAGGATTATCACCGCCCGGTGGCCCTGGTGAGCCTGCAAAACGGCATGGGCCGGGGCTCGGCCCGCTCGGTGGAAGGCTTTCACCTGTTCAAGGGCTTGCACGCCTGCCGGGAGGTGCTCAATCGTTACGGCGGCCACGAGGCCGCGGCCGGCTTCGAAGTGGCGGCGGATAAGCTGGCCGCCCTGCAAGCGGGGCTGGAGCGGGCCTTTGGCGAGCAAGTCGGACCGGAGCCGCCCCGTCCCACCCTGAAGGTGGACGCCCAGGTGCAGCTAGCCGAATTAAATCGTGATTTCTTCGGCCACCTGGAGCGCCTGCGGCCCTTCGGGCCGGGGAACCCCTTGCCGGTCTTTGTCTGCCGGGAGGTGAACTGCCTCGGCTCCCGGGTGGTGGCCGACCGCCACCTGAAGGTGCAGTTACACCACGGCGGCCGCGTCATGGAGGCCATCGCCTTCGATCAGGCAGCCCACCATCCCCTGGCCGGCGACCTGGAAGTGGCCTTCAGCGCCCGGCTCTCCCATTACCAGGGCCGTTTGGTCCCGGAACTCCTGCTGCTGGACTGGGGCAAGCCTTAAAGGAAGTTGCCAGTTTCGAGTTTTTAGATTCTACGTTCCATCAATCTGAGAATTTATCTCTAACAA
>CAZOCQ010000154.1:0-7552 GCA_964578335.1 uncultured Desulfobacca sp. | reverse complement strand
AAACTCAAATGCCTGAACTTCCAGAAGTAGAGGTGGTCCGCCGGGGGCTGGCGCCCCGCCTGGTGGGACGCCGCTTTCTCGCCCTTTCCCCCGGAGAAAAATCCCTGCGCCGGCAGTCGCCGCTCCGGGAGTTGCAGCACTGGCTGCCGGGCCGACAGATCACCGACCTCAGCCGCCGGGGCAAATACCTGGTCTTCGCCCTGGAAGGGGGGGCCACCCTGCTGGTCCACCTGGGGATGACCGGGCATCTCTTCCTGGGCTCGGAGGAGCAGCCCCTGCCGCCGCTGCCCCACACGCACCTGATTTTTCAACTGGAGGGCGGGCTGGAACTCGTTTACCAGGACGTGCGCCGCTTCGGTCAGGTATTGGTCTTTCCGCCGGGAGAAGAGCCTGCGCCGCTCAAAGAGGTGGGGCGGGAGCCCTTTTCCCGGGAGGTGACCGCCCGCTGGCTGGCGGATCAGGCCCGGGGGCGTTCCCGCCCCATCAAGAATTTCCTGCTGGACGGCCGCATCCTGGCCGGCATCGGCAACATCTACGCCTGCGAAATCCTCTTCGCCGCCGGGCTGCACCCGGAGTCCCCGGCCGGGCGCCTGTCCTTAAAGGATTGGACTCGCCTCCTGAAAGAGACCCGCCGCATCCTCAAGGAGGCTATCCGCCAGGGCGGCACCACCGTGGCCAACTACCTGAACAGCCAGGGAGAAGCCGGACTGTTCCAGGTGCGGCTGCGGGTTTACGGCAAGGCGGGGGAATCCTGCCCCCGCTGCGGCGCCCCCATCGCCCGCCTGGTCCAGGCCGGGCGCAGCAGCTTCTACTGCCCCCAGTGCCAGAAAATTCCGGGTTAAGGCCAGACTGTTAAAAAAGGTCCGTTCTGGTGTAGCTGGCGTAGCGCCGCCGCCCGGCGGCGCGTCTGACCTTGAACCGCCGAGCATGGCGCTGCTACATTTTTCTCCTTAATCAGGTTAAAATGAGAATAATTTAACATAGCGCGCCGGCGCCATCCTACAGGCAGTGTTTATCTTCTCAATAAGGTTGACCGCCCTGCCTTAACTTCACTGCGAAAGGTCCTAACTGATGAAATTGCTGACTGCCGTTATGGCCAGCCTCCTGGGGTCGTTAATCTGCGGCCTGCCCGGGTCCGCCGCGGATAAGAAGATCGTCGGCTGGGTGGAGCGGGTCCGGCTCCAGCCCGGCAACGTGCTGCTGGAAGCCAAATTGGACTCCGGGGCGGAATACTCCTCCCTGGACGCCACCAATATTACCGAATTCACCCGCCAGGGCGAGAAGTGGGTCCGGTTCGATCTGAATGGCCGCCAGGGGAAGAAAGTGCCCATGGAAGCCAAGCTGATCCGCTATGCCCCCATCAAGCGGCATTTCGGCCAATCCCAGCGGCGGCCGGTGATTAAGTTGCAGGTGTGTATCGGCAGCTATGCGGCTGAAACCCAGGTCAACCTGGTGGACCGCACCGGCTTCATCTATCCCATGCTCATCGGCCGGAAATTCATGGAGGGCCATTTCATCATAGATCCCGCCGTGAAGCACTCGGTGGAACCGGTGTGCCAGGAGCAGCCCCCTAGTGAATAAGACCCACATCTACACCCTTGCCCTGATCTTGACGGTCATCGGCCTGGGCGTCTTTCTTTATAAAGCCCTGGTGCTGAAATTTCCCCTCAAACCGGAGGCGGAATCGTACCTGTGGAACGTGGAGGTCAAGGTCACCTTTGAGGCCGGCAAAGAACCGATGAAGGTGGCCCTCTTCATCCCTCCCAGTTCCCGGCGCTATGCCATTACCAATGACGCCTTCATTTCCCGGGGCTATGGGCTGACCACCGGGGCGGAGGACTCCAACCGCACCGCGGTGTGGTCCATCCGCCGGGGCCGGGGGTTGCAGACAATTTATTATCGGGCGGAAGCCCGCCGGGTGGAGACCAAGGAAGCGCCCCTGACCACGCCGCCCCCCCCGGTCCAGAAACCGGACTTTACCGGGGCTGACCTGGTTGCCGCGGAGGCCCTGGTGGCCCGCATCCGCCAAAGGTCCGCGGATACCGGGAGCATGGTGGCTGAACTGTTCAACACCCTCAACCATCCCGAAGGCCGGCCTAACGCCACCCTGCTGCTGGGCAAGCACCCCAGTGAAGCCGAAAAGATGGAACTGGCGGTCAAGCTGCTGGCCCTGGCCGGGGCGCCCGCCCGGTCGGTGCACGGAGTGGCCTTGAAGGACACCAAAGAGAAGGTTCTGCCGGTCCACTGGCTGGAAGTCTATTGGCAAAAAAAATGGCAGCCTTTTAACCCGGTAACCGGCGCCGTGGGCCTGCCGGACAATTTCCTGGCCTGGTGGCGGGGGCCTGGGCCCCTGGTCAGCCTCAAAGGGGGCGCGGACCTTAAGGTAAATATTTCCATCACCCGCAACCTGGAAGAGGCCATCCAGACCGCGGTGGTCCGGGGGGAAATCAAGCGCCCCGCGTTGCTGCGCTTTTCATTGCTGAGCCTGCCGTTGCACACCCAGCAGGTCTTCAAAATCTTGCTCATGGTGCCGGTGGGGGCCTTTTTGCTGGTGATTTTCCGCAACCTCATCGGCTTCGTCACCTTCGGCACCTTTATGCCGGTGCTCATCGCCCTGGCCTTCCGGGAGACCCAGCTCCTCTGGGGCATCATCTTCTTCAGCGTTTTGGTGGGCCTGGGGCTGACCATCCGCTTCTACCTGGAGAACCTGAAGCTCCTGGTGGTGCCCCGCCTGGCCGCAGTGCTCATCGTGGTGGTGGCCCTGTTGGCCGTGGTGAGTATCCTGACCCACAAGCTGGGCCTGGAACGGGGTCTCTCCGTGGCCCTGTTCCCCATGGTGATCCTGACCATGACCATCGAGCGCATGTCCATCGTCTGGGAGGAGCGGGGCGCCAAAGAGGCCCTGAAGCAGGGGATCGGCAGCCTGGTGGCCGCCTCCCTGGCCTACTCGGTGATCAACCTGCGCCTGGTGCAGCACCTGTTCTTCGTCTTTCCCGAACTGCTGTTGGTCCTCCTGGCCGCCACCCTGCTGCTGGGGCGCTATTCCGGCTACCGGCTGGTGGAACTTTGGCGCTTCCGGTCCTTTCTTCAGGAGAAGACGTAATGTGGGACTCCGCCCGGCAACTGGCGCAATTGGGCATCATGGGAATCAACCGGCGCAACGCCGACTTCACCCTGAAGCTCAATCCCCGGCGTTACTATCCACTGGTGGACGATAAGCTGCAAACCAAGAAGCTGGCGGCGGCCGCCGGCCTGCCGGTGCCGCAGCTCTATCTGGCGGTGGAGAAGGAATTCCAGGTGCGCCGGCTGGCGGCGCAATTGCAGCCCTATGAGGATTTCGTCATCAAACCGGCCCACGGCTCCGGGGGCGACGGCATCCTGGTGGTCGCCGGCCGCGCCGGAGCCAACTACCGCACCGTCGGCGGCCTCACCCTGAACCAGGATGAGCTTAACCACCACGTCTTCAGCACCCTGAGCGGCCTCTACAGCCTGGGGGCCCAAACCGATCAGGCCCTGATCGAATACCGGGTGCAATTCGACCCCAGTTTTGAGCACATCTGTTATCAGGGCGTGCCGGATGTACGCATCATCGTTTACCGCGGGGTGCCGGTCATGGCCATGCTGCGCCTGCCCACCCGCATGTCGGGGGGCAAGGCCAACCTGCACCAGGGGGCGCTGGGCGTCGGGGTGGACCTGGCCACCGGCCTCACCCTGGGCGGCACCTGGCGGCATGACCCTGTCGAGGAACATCCCGATACCGGCCACAGTATCCGCGGGGTGGCCATTCCCCATTGGCAAGCCATGCTGATGATGGCTGCGCGCTGTTATGAACTGGTCCATCTGGGCTATTTGGGAGTTGATCTGGTCCTGGACCGGGATAAGGGTCCCCTGTTGCTGGAACTAAACGCCCGGCCCGGCCTGGCCATCCAGGTGGCCAACCAGGCCGGCCTGCTGCCCCGGATTGCGCTGATCGATAAGCATTACCGGGACATGGCTCCGGGGGTGCGGGTGGCCCTGGCCCAGAAAGAGTTTGGAGTTGTCAGTAGCCAGTGAAACCAGCCTAGCTAAAAAATGGCCCTGGTTTTTTCTCTGGCGTTTTAAGATTAATTGGTTAAAATAAATTGTTTAAAGCAAATAAATACCGGAATGGAATTATGAAGACAGGCATTCATCCCAGATTTAACCAGACCACGGTGCGCTGCGCCTGTGGCCACGAGTTCGTCACCGGCTCCACCAAGGACAAGATCCGGGTGGAGATCTGCTCCAAGTGCCATCCCTTTTTCACCGGCAAACAGAAGCTGGTGGACACCGCCGGTCGGGTGGAACGGTTCCGGCGGAAGTATGCCCATCTGGAAAAACCCGCCGCCGACCAGGCCGAATGAAGCCGGAAGCAACCCGATTGGCGGTGGGGGGCCAGGCGGTCCTGGAGGGGGTGATGATGCGCTCCCCCCACGCTTTGGCCATCGCCGTGCGCCGCCCCGACGGCTCTGTCATCCTCAAGGATGAGCCTTACGAATCCCTGGCGGAGCGCTATCCCCTGCTGAAGCGCCCCTTTTTGCGGGGGCCCCTGATCCTCATCGAGGCCCTGGTGACCGGGGTCCAGGCCCTTACCTTTTCGGCCCAGGCCGCCTTGCAGGAAGAGGACCAGGAGGAAGCACCCCTGGGCTGGGGCAGCATCGCCCTGACCCTGGGGGCCGCCTTTCTGCTGGCCTTTCTCTTTTTCGGTTTCCTGCCCCATTGGCTCAGCGGCCAGGTGGGCCGCCTGGCCGGCCGGATCCTGACCCCGGCGGACCTCACCTTCCACCTGATTGACGGTGTCCTCAAGGCCGGCTTTATTCTGCTGTATATCCGGGGCATCTCATTTTTCCCGGATATCCGCCGGGTCTTTGAGTATCATGGGGCCGAGCACAAGTCCATCTGCACCTTCGAGGCCGGGCAGCCCCTGGAGGTGGAGTACGCCCGGACCCACCCCACGGCCCACGCCCGCTGCGGCACCTCCTTCATCCTGGTGGTGCTCCTGGTGAGCATCATCATCTTTGCCGTCTTTTTCCCCCTGTTTCCGGCCCTGACCCGCACCGGGCTGATTAATAATCTGCTCCAGGTGGTCATCAAGGTGGGCCTGATGTTCCCCATCGCCGCGGTGTCCTATGAAATCATCCGCTGGGGCGGCAAACACGGCGGGAGCATACCGGCCCGCTTCCTGCTCTGGCCCGGCCTGGCCACCCAACGCCTCACCGCCCTGGAGCCGGACGACTCGCAACTGGAAGTGGCCCTTACGGCCCTGAAGGCCGTGCTGGCCCGGGAAGAACTCCCCGAGGCCGAAGCGACGTTGTCAACCGCGCCTTCCGCCTGCGCCCAATGCCAGCACTGAAGACTGACCCCCAACAGCTCAAGCTTTTCCACCGAAAACCGAAAACCGAAAACCGAAAACTGTATTTAGGGCCGGCGGGCTGGGACTACCCCGACTGGCAGGGGGTGGTCTATCCGCCGGGAGTAAAGGGAACGGGACGACTGAGCTTCCTGACGCTGCTTTTCAATGCCGTAGAGATCAACGTCACCTTTTACCGGCCCATCGCGGCCAGGGACGCGGCCCGCTGGCTGGAGGCGGTGGCGGCCTGGCCGGATTTTCGTTTTACCGCCAAGCTCTGGCAGGTCTTCACCCACGAACGGCGGCTGGACGGGCCGGCGTTGGCCCAATTCCAGGAGGGGATGGAACCCCTGCTGGCCGCCGGGCGCCTGGGCGCGCTGCTGGCCCAGTTCCCCTATTCCTTTCATAACACCGAAGAAAACCGCGCCCACCTGTTGCGCCTCAAGTCGGCCTTACCGGAATTCCCCCTGGCCGTGGAGGTGCGGCACCGCTCCTGGCAGCAAAAGGCGGTGCGGGAGTTTCTGGCTGAGGCGGGCCTGGAATTCGTCAACATTGACCAGCCCATGGTCTCCTTTCCCATGGGCGCCACCCGTTGGGTCACCGGCGCCAAGGGCTACCTGCGCTGCCACGGGCGGCGCCAGGAGAAGTGGTTCGAGTTTGGGGAGGACAGAGGGGCGCGCTATGATTATTTGTACGGCCCGGAGGAACTGGCGGAACTGGCCGAGCGGGTCAAGGAATTGGAGGAAAAAGCCGCCGAAACCTACGTCATCTTCAACAACCACCCGGCCGGCCAGGCGGTGGCCAACGGCCTGGAGCTGCTGCATATCTTACAACCCGACTACCGCCCTGCCCTGCCCCCGGGCCTCGTGGCCGCCTTTCCCAGGTTGGCAAAATTGACGGAAGAATAAAGCAATTTCTCGCAGAGACGCAGAGGACGCAGAGGGAATTAAAAGACTCTGCGACCTTGGCGTCTCTGCGAGAAACATCTCTTTCTTTCTCGCCGGGGCGCCAAGCCGCCACTAACAATGTGGAACAGCCGCGCCCGGCGGCAGAAAATGTAGCCGCAGGCTTCAGCCTGCGCTGATACAGGCTGGAAGCCTGCGCTACCATGACAATTATAGCGGGCCGAGCCCGCCCCAGCAAAATTAATACACCACATTGTTCACCGAGGTGGAGCCGATGCCGGAAATCAGACCCTGGGTAGTATTGCTGATGATGAGGCAATTGTCGCCGGCGGCGATTCCCGCGGCGTTATTGCCGCGCGAGGTATTGCGCGCCACGGTGCAACCGCCAGCTGCATTTATCCCGACGCTACCACCATCCGCGACCGTGTTGTCCAGCACCGAACTGCCCGCGGCGGCATCGATGCCATAGCCTACATTGGATTGGCAGGTATTGCCGGAAATGGTGGAACCCGGGCCGGCGTTTAAGCCTTGCCCGCCGTTGTCATAGACCTGGTTCCCCTTGAGCTGGCCGCTGGCGATGGTTGCTCCAAAAGTCTGGTTATTCAAAAGCGAACAACCGGCCACCAGGTGGTCGAAGCCGGCCAGCCAAACTCCGGAGGCGCCGTTGTCGCTGGCCCTGAGACCGATAATCCGAATCCCGTAGCCGTTACCGGTATGAACGCCATTATTGCCGAAGGCCTTGACGGTGCCGTTCCTGATCTCCACATTGGTTACGCCGCCATTAATCGTGATGCCATAATTTCCTCCGGAGGCCTTTCCCGGCCCGGTTAGGCAAAAGCCGTTCAGATCCAGGGTGACATCGCTGGCGGTTACGCTAATGGCGTTACCGGTGGTTGGGGTGTAAGTGAGATTTTTAGCCAGGCAATACAGCCCCGGCGAGCTGATGGTGTATGGAACCGAGTTGATCTGGGTCCCAGCTTTTCCGCCGCCGGCGATGACGTAAAACCCGTCCTGGCCCAGGACCGGGGCGGCGCTCAGCAGCACCGCCGCCAGCCAAACCAACAGCGACAACGCCTTTTCCATGACTTCCTCCATGGTTGGATAATTGAAAAAAAGAAGGGCTTCCCGGCTGTTGTCTCAATCTTAGGCGAGATGCCGCGACCTTGGTTTCCTATACCTTGCCGCTGCTGTTCTCGCTAAGGCTAAGCCTTAGCAAAGCTAAGGCTTAGTACATCAATCCATAAATTCGCTAACGTATTTTGGAGGATAGCAAAAGAGA
>CAZOCQ010000153.1:0-7718 GCA_964578335.1 uncultured Desulfobacca sp. | reverse complement strand
GGCGCGGCGGCGCCCGAGCCCGCCTGCCCGCCGGCGGAGGAAAAGACCTCTTTTCCCACCAACTTTGCCCGGCTGTTTTTCGGGGTCCTCACCCTCCTGGTGCTTTACTACTCTTACCTGATCATCAAGCCCTATCTGCTGGACATCTTCATGGCCCTGGTGCTCTTTTTCACCGCCCGGCCGCTGTATGCCGCCCTCTGCCGCCTGCTCTGGCAGCGGCGGGTCCTGGCCTCGGCCCTCACCTGCCTCATCCTGCTCCTGGTCATCCTGATTCCCCTGTTCAGCCTGATGAGCATCATCGCCACCCAGGCCCTGGAGTTCTCCAGCCAGGTGACCAAGGCCATGCAGAACGGCCACCTCTGGCCCTGGATCGCCGCCAAGCTCGACGCCGCCAAGGCCTACCTGGAGCATCTGAATCTGCCGGTGCCTCCGGGAGAGATTGATCTGGCCCAGATCATCCGCACGGTGGTGACCAGCGCCAGCGCCTTCATCTACACCAATGCCATCGGCCTCATCAAGGGCTTCACCTATTTTTTCTTTGACCTGCTGCTGGTGCTGTTTATCGCCTTCTTCATGTTCCTGCAGGGGGACGGCTTCATCGCCGAACTGCTGAAGTTGTCCCCCCTGGATCCGGCCCACAACCAGCAGATTCTCCACGAAGCGGAGGTGACCATCAAGGCCACCCTCTGGGGCACGGTCATCGTCGCCTTTGTGCAGGGGGCCTTGGGGGGGGTGGGCTTCCTGATCTTCGGGCTGCCGCAGCCGGCCTTCTGGGGCACGGTGATGATCCCGGCCGCGGTCATCCCCATCGTGGGCAGCTCCATCATCTGGGGCCCGGCGGCCATTTACCTGATCGCCAGCGGCCACATCTGGCAGGGGGTGGGCCTGATTATCTGGGGCGGGGTCCTGGTGAGCGTCATCGACAACGTCCTGAAGCCCATCCTGGTGAAGGGCAGCGGCGACACCCCCAGCATCTTCATCCTCTTTTCCATTCTGGGGGGCATCACCTATTTCGGCATGATCGGCTTCATCCTGGGACCGCTGATCCTCTCCTTCCTCCTGGCGCTGCTGCGCATCTACCAAAAAACCATCCTGTTACCGCCGGCGCCCTCTCCGGCCGAACCGGTGGGGAAAGCCGCCGGCGGCTCCAAGGCAGCCGGGGCCTAAAAAAACAAGAGCGGGTACGAAACCCGCTCTTGGCGAAGATCCCTGATTTGGGCTCCTGCTTATCTCATAGCGCCAGTTCCCGCTTGATTTCGCTGAGGTCCAGGTCCCCCAGGAAGGTGGGGGCCCGGCTTTCCAACTGCTCGATCTCCTGCTGCACCAGCTCCTTTTCCAGGTGCCGGTCTTCGTGGATAAACTGGCAGTATTCCTCGAATAATTCCAGTTTCAGATCACTATCGAAGAGTTCCGCCTTCTGGAATTTTTCCTCCAGGCTGAGGATGCTGTCCAGGAGATAGAAATAGATGGAGCGGGCTTCCGCCAGGCGGCCGCTTTGGGCCAGGCGGTCGGCCCGGGCCTGGGCCCGGCGCAGTTTGCCTTCGGCCTCCGCCACGGAGAGCGGGTCGCTGGAAACCTCTTCCACCACCCGGTCAATGGATTCCAGGATATCGTCGAGTCCCTGATCCTCTTCCTTCAAGACCTCCCGCACTTCCGGCACCCGCTCCGCCAGGTCCAGGATGATCTCCAGCAGTTCCCGCTTGGAATATTTCTTTAAGCGCTCCTTCAACTCCTGATGGCTCAGGAATTTACCGGGTTCCTCCACCCAGGCCCGCAGCAGGGCCAGGACATGGGGGCAGATTTCTTCACCCTCCGCCTGGGGGCAGGAGCACTGGTAGGTCAGTTGGGCGTCCAGGATTTTCGCTTCCACCTTGAAAGGCTGCTCATCCAGCACCACTCCCCGGAGCCGGTCGGGCAACCGGTAGCCATGCCTGACCTGATGGTCCTGGACCAGGGTCCGGGCCCGGGCCTGCCCTTCCGGGCTGCCGATTTGGTCCAGAGTCTGCGCCTCTAGTTCATCGAACCGCATGATTTTTCCGTCGTTCCAATCGTGGATTTTCATAAAATTTAACATTTTACCCGGACTTGGCAACCCATTATTGCACCCAAAGGGGGATTTGGAGAAAATTTTTTAGGCGGGGAAATATGCCTGGGCCTGGTGAAAAAGACGGTTGAGGCGGGTTTCCAGTTCCAGCCGCAGGGCCTCCAGGGCGGGGCCCCGGGCCGCCGCCGGCACCCACAAAGGCGCCGCCACCAGCAGGACCAGGCGGCTGCAGGGCAGGGGCAGTTGAAAGCGGTCCCAGGTGCGGAAAATCTTTTTGCGGCTGGCGGCCACCGCCATGGGCACCAGGGGGGCGCCGGTGAGCCGGGCCAGGTACAAGGGGCCGTTCTGAGCAACTTGAGCCGGTCCCCGGGAGCCGTCGGCAATCAGGCCGCAACTGTACCCTTGAGCGTGATATTCGCCCATCTGTTTCAGGGCCTGCACCCCGCCTTTGCGCCGGGAACCCAGACAGACGCTGAATCCCAGCCCCCGGGCCACTTCGGCGATGAACTCCCCGTCCCGGCTGGGGCTGGCCATCAACACCACCGGCGGCAGTTGGGCCGAATAATGGCGGGCGTAAAAGAGGGGAAAAAGCAGGTGGCAGTGCCAGGTGGTGTAGAGCACCGGCCGGCCGGCAAAGATCACCTCTTGAGCCTCCGGGGCGATCGCCAGTTCCGTGGGGCAGGTGCGCAGGTAGGCCTGCGCCAATCTCCGGGCCAGGGCCGGGGCCAGACGGCGTAATAGCGGGTGATCCAAACGGAGCTTCATTGAGGTTTCAGGTTTCAGGTTTCAGAATCGTTTTATTGATGCTACCCAAGCGGCAAGGTTTTTCACGGTACGGCCCCGTTTTATTCGTATGCTAACCCTCTTTAATGTCATTAAGGCCAAAAGCTAACAGCTATTTCTTCTTTGTCTCCAATTTCTCCAGGATTTTGGGAGTGTAAATCTCGTGCTCCAGGAGTTGGGCCGAGACCCGGCGGCTCAGATTGAGCTTCATCATCAAAAAATTGAGGCGGCGCATCTGTTTCAGCTTCTCAGCCTCATCCTCCATGGAAGACACCAGGTCCTGGAGGGTCACCACCTCCTTGCGCAGCTCCAATTCCGGCGGCAGGCAGTCGGCGTTTTTCAAGATCTTGTAGGCCATCTTCAACTCCGGCGGGATGAAGCTGTCGTCCTCGATATTCAGGGGCTGGCCCTTGCCCTTGAGGTTGTCGAAGAGGCCGGCTTCGATGGCCTCCAGGATGCGGTTTTCAGCGATTCTGGCGAAAAAATCCATGCGTGGTTCCTGCTAAAAAACCTCACCACAGAGGCACAGAGAACTTATGGAGGGGGAAAAAGGGGAAAGGGGAAAAAGGATAAAACCATACGTCAGGCCCATCTTTTTCCTTTTCCCCTTTTATCCTTTTCGCCTTTTCCCCCTCCTTTTACTCTGTGTCCCCCGTGTCTCCGCGGTGAATCATTTCGTCGGGGCCAGTGGCGCCATGCCCTCCCCAACTACCCTTTATCTCCGCAAAAATCTCGCCAGTTGGCGGCCGTAAAATTCCTTGGCGTCTTCATCGGTGGGGCGGCTGAAGGTGGTGGCGCCTTTGCCCTCCGGGATTTTTTTCAGGACGATGCCTTTTTCCCCGAAGAGTTTCAGGGCGTTCTTGAAGGTGGATTCCGACAGGGCTTCGGCCCGCTCCACTTCACCCAGCTTGTAGAGTTTATTCCCGATGGACTGGCAGCGCTTGAGAAATTCCTTTTCGCTGCGGTGTTTCTTCTGCAGGTAATTGATGGAGCGGAAGACGATCCAGTAGGATTCGAAATAGTTATACAGGAGGTTGGCGAAGTAGGCCAGTTCCTTGAGCCCGGAGGCCGACAGGGTGTAGGAGGCCGCCTCGGGATCCAGGTTGATGATCACGCCCCGGGAACTGAAATAAGCCAGCATCTCATCCACCTGGGCCTCAGTCTTGACCTCGTTGAAGATGAATTCATTCTTGAAAAAGTCTTTCAGGAAATCGAAGTCCACCAGGACCTGCTCCCGGTTGAATTCAAACCCCTGGCGGGCCAGGATGGAGAGGGCCACCAGGGAGGCCGGCAGGAAGAAATGGATGATGTTGTTCTTGTAGTATTCCAGCAGGGGCCGCTTGGATTCGTCGATGCTATAGCCGGCTAACCCCAGTTCGTCGCTGAGCCCCTCTTCCTTTTCGATGAGGGTGATGAGCTTGCGGGCCTCGCACAGGGTCAGGGTCTCTTCCACCGCCGGGGTCAGGTGTTCCAGCGAATCGGCCCGGGGCACGCGCCGGGTTTGGAGGTAATCGTAAAGCACCTGGATGATTTGCAGCAGTTCCCGGCGGTAAACGCCCTTGCGGGGGTAGGTGAGCAAGGCGGCGCAGACCAGGGCGAAGGGGGTGACCACTGAGATGTCATTAATGGCTTGAATAACGCGATAGGCCAGGTCCTGGGCGAGATTGCGCAGTTGGTTGCTGGCCGGGCGGCCCTCCGGCAATTGCGCCAGGTAGCGGCTGAGGGAGATGGGTTCGCTGAATTGGATGTAAGCCCGACCGTAACGCTTCCGGAGAAATTTGCGGGCCTTCACCAACTGGCCCACGGATTCGGCCTCCTTGTCCCGTCCTTCCAGTTCCTTGAGGTAAGCCTTTTCTTCCAACACCTGGTCGTAGCCGATGTAGGTGGGGACGAACATCAGGTCCGGGGCGGCCTTTTCGTCGTAGGCCCGGAGAATCATGTGCAGCAGCCCCAGTTTGGGCAGCACCAGCTTGCCGGTGCGGCTCCGGCCCCCTTCGATGAAAAACTCGAGATTGTAGCCACTCTTGAGGAGGGTCTTGATGTAAGTGTAGAGCACCTCGGCGTAGAGTTTGCCCCCGAGGAAGCGGCGGCGGATGAAAAAGGCCCCGGAACCACGGAAGACGGGGCCCAACGGCCAGAACGAGAGGTTCTTGCCCGCGGCGATCCGGGGCGGGTGCATATGGTGCTTATAAATCAAGTTGTTTAAGATGAGGTAGTCCAGGTGGCTCTTATGGCAGGGCACAAAGATGAGATTGCCGCGCTGCCCGGCTTCCCTCACCCGCTCGAAGCCCTCGGAGTCGAAGGCGATGCCGTCAAACAGATGGTCGGACAGCCAGGTGACCAGGCGGAGCATCATGGTGATGCACATGTGATTCCAATCCGCCGAGATCTCCCAAAAATAGTCCTGGGCGTCCTTCTTGATCTTATAGAGCTTTTTCTTTTCGGTTTCGGCCAGGTGTTCCATGGAGCGGGTGAGGGCGGGATCGGTGAGGGTCAGCTCCATGACCTCCTCCCGGGATTTGATCACCGGCCCGGTGATGAGCCGCCGCTTAAGGTCAATGCGGCTGATCAGCTCCTGGCGGACTTCCTGGGCCACCTCCCGCAAACGGCCCTCCTGGGTTCCGGCGGCCAGGACCTCCTGGAGATTAATGGGATCGGCCACTTCCACCACGGCCCGCTTGGCCTTCAGGAAGCAGAGCCCCAGCTTGCGCAGCTTCCCGGGGTTTTCCACGTCGCCGAAGAATAACTGCAACAGGCCCTTATATTCCCGGGGCGGCGCCTTCTCGTACATCACCAACTGGGGCACCAGGAAGATGGGGAAATCGAGTTGCTCCTGAAGTTCCAGAAGATGGCGGATGGGGTCTTCCCGGGGTTTGAGGAACCGCTGCCGGAAGCCCACCTGGTCCACCAGGAAGAGGAGCGAACCGCGCCGATCCTGGAGGGTCCGGAGGAAATAGCCGTCCCGGAAGGGATTGGGCCAGGCCCGGCGCCGGGTGAAGTAGTTGAGGGTGGCCGAGGCGATCTGCACCAGGTGGGAAAAGGGCTGCCACATCCACAGGTTCAAATCGAAGGCGACTTCGGGGGCTTTGACCCCCAACTTCTGGTAGCGGCGGTTGAAAAAGAGGAAGTCCAGGTGGCTGCGGTATTTCAGGGTATAGACCACCGCCCCTTTCTGGGCCAGGTCGTTGAGGCGCTCCAGGTGCTTGGGGTTGACCTCCACCCGGGAAAAAAAGGGGTCCAGGGTATAACGCAGTAAAAAACCGGGGCGGCTGGGCAGAAAGCCGGCGTAATGGTATTCATGGCCTCCCAGCCAACCGGCCAGGCGGCTCATGAGCCGGCCCAGCCAACTTCTCGGCTTGTCCGGTTCGGCAGGGACGCCGCTCTCCGGGGCTTGATGATCCATGGTCATGCCGGAACCTTTGGGTTTGCGTGCTGATAAGCTTTCTTTATATCGGCAAGTCCCTGATGCTGTCAACCGAAATGGCGTCCGGATAGCGGTCATTTTGAAGAGGAGAATGAAAAAGCGGCACGGAGGCCGCTAGAGAAAAGGGCTTCTAGGCATGGTCTGTCATCAAAAACCTTCTCCTAAAAAGAATCTCTTATAGCCGTAACGTTCGATCTCTTGGAGGGTGGGCGCCTTGGAGATCTTCTTTGGGATTATGCCTTTTTCCCGTTTTTCATCAAGAAGGCGCCTGATTCTGATTAGATCAGGCCGTCGATCTTCCATTTTCCTTTTAACTTCCAATAAATCTTTGAAGTCTTTTCTTTCGGACATCTCCGTATCTCCTAAAAGTAGTTCTTGCTGTGAAGAAAAAGCGTGTATTCTGATCGCTGGATAAACTCTACAAGAAAATCGTGATAGTCCCTGATCATGGTGCGAAGTGAAACCTCACTTGAATAATCATCAATTTGTAAGCGCAGACGATTCTTAAGAGTACTTATTCCGATTTTTCGCCCATGAGAATGCCATAATTTGTTATCCGAAAGCATTCTGGCAATCTCTTCGGCACGTTTTTCTTTTTCCTTTAAAGTCACGGGAGAGCCAAGTTTTTTAGGATTAGTCCGGTGAGTATTCCAATTGGAGAATTTATATTGCACCAGCCACTTTTTCAGTAAAGTGATGGTAAGATTCTTAGCCTGCTCATAAGAACTCAGTTGGGCCAGATCAAGCTGTTGAAGCATGATCAATTCAGCATCGGTTAATTTTCCTTCTTCTGACTTCTTAATCATTTTTTCGACTTGGTCGAGATATCCTAACGCCGGGGCATAATCCTTTCCTGTAAATACTTGCGGATCAATAGGTCCCAAAGAGGAGGAATAATCCATATAGATTCTGTTTCCCGACATGCAAAATATTGTCCCGGCGGACATGGCATAATCGGGGACGACAAAATAAACCTGGTCATAATGAAACCTGATAATGTCAACCAGTTTCTCTACAGTTTCAGCTACCCCGCCAGGGGTCGTCAGAAATATAGAGACTATTTGCTTGTCGCTGAATTCAGATCTGAGCTTTTCGATGAAATCTCGAAATATTTTTTCGATTGGCGGAATAATTGGGCCATAAACGGATACAATGTCCGATGAAAACTGATTTTCTAGTTTCTTGAGGCGCTCATTTAGGCTGTCCCTTATATGGGTGTCGAAAATTCGTATGGCCATATAAGCCTCCCAGCTGAAACTCACTTAAACAGTAAATATTTTCCTTTCCTATGTCAAACTAATTTGCACAAAATGACCCGGTACCCGACTAGCCCGTGAACGGCGGCGCCAGGCTCAGGCCGGACGGCCATGGTCAAGTGAGGCTATTTTGGGCGTCAACCTCAGGTGGCGGTAGGCGGGCCGACTCCCGTCTCCGCCGGCGCGGCAGCCGCTTCCTCCTCCTCCGCGG
>CAZOCQ010000152.1:0-7756 GCA_964578335.1 uncultured Desulfobacca sp. | reverse complement strand
GGAGGGTATGCCCACCTCTTCGATGGCCCGGCGATCCAGTTCCCGCATCTGAGCGGCGGTGACCAGTTTCATGACTCAGTCCAGGGGGTTGACGTTATCAGGTAAGATAACACACCGGCCGGGGGATTGCCAGGGCCAGCGTGGGGTGGAACCTCGGGAACCGTAATTGTTCAGGCGTAAAAGAGGCGGCCGGGTGGCGGCCGCCTCGAGGTGCGCCTCCGGTAAGGCTTAGAAATGATAGGCTACGCCCGCCACGATCCGGTGCAGATCATAGTTGAGAGTGGCTTTACCCATGCCCTGGGCGCCGTTGACGAAGAAATTATGCCCTTCCATTTCCGCATCAAACTGGTGATTGTATTTGTATTCCACGTAGGCGGAAACGTTTTTCAGCATCATGTAACGTAGCCCCACCATCACATCTATGGCCAGATTCTTGGCCGAGTCGACCCGGTCGTACATCACCACCAGGGCCGGTCCAACGCCGACATAAGGCTGCAACCGGCCGAAAGGCACGTCCCCATCTTTAAGAAATCCGTAACGGGCGACAATATGCCCCGCGGTGGTCCAGTTGACCCAATCATTGTTGGGCAACTGCACCTGGTTTTGCCCCTGGACGGCCGGGCTGACCGTCACCATTTGGGACTTGATCCGGTTGGGAGAAAAATTCATGTCGGCTTCCAGCCCGATGTAAGGGCAGGTCTTGAAAAAATAACCGAATCTTAGACCGCCCACCACCCCGGTCTGAAACTTACTGCTGAACGCCGTAAAAGGATTTACGCCGGTGATGGTGGCCCCGTTGTTAATGGCGGCGCCGCTCTCGTATCTCAAATCCTGGTTGGGGGCAAAAGAGGCCCCCATATAAGCGCCCACGTAGAATTCTCCGGGAAAAATGGTCTCCGGCTTGCCCTGCTGGGAGGGCAGGTTGCGGTAGATGCCGTAGGCGATCAGCGGCACAAATACGAGACCGGCGATGGTGGCTCCCACCGCTGTAACGGTATCCCCGGACCCGGTGTTGGACCCCGCCCGGGCCGGGGGCGGCCCCGATAACAGCAAACAGCCAGCCAACACCATTACCACCAGGGCCGGAAAGCCCTTTCTCCTTGACCGTACTCCCCCCAATACTTTCATAGGCTCCCCCAAAACCCATTTTTTTTCGCTATTTTAGAGAGGGGGGAGGGAAAAAGTCAAGGTAAAACAGGGCTCAGAAGTTAAAATGATTCAGTCGGGGGAGATGTCCCCATCGGGGGGTTCGGCTCATCGCCGCGGTCTCCGATAATCATATTGACTCAGGGCCATATGCTTGTTAAATTCTTACCTTAAGGGGGAAGGTAATTCAGATCTTGGTTATTATCGATTATCAGGCAGGCAATCTCACCAGTGTGGTCAGGTCCTTCAAGGCCCTGGGGGTGGAAGGCAAGGTGACCCAGGACCCGGCGCAGGTGGCCGCGGCTTCCCGGGTGGTGTTCCCGGGGGTGGGGGCCGCGGGCAAAGCCATGGCCATCCTGCGGGAACTGGACCTGGACCGGGCCTTGCGGGAAAGTTTCGCCAAGGGCGTTCCCATCCTGGGCATCTGCCTCGGAGCCCAGATCATCCTGGAATACAGCGAAGAAAACGACACCCCCTGTTTGGGACTACTGCCGGGGCGCACCCGAAGTTTGCCCCGACAAGAGGGGTTAAAGATTCCCCACATGGGCTGGAACCGGGTCCGCTTCTGCCGGCCCCACCCGGTTTTTCAGCAATTGCCGGAAGAAGCCGAATATTATTTTGTCCACAGTTATTATCCGGACCCGGCGGACCCGGCCATGGTCCTGGGGGTGACGGAGCACGGCCTCAGCTTTCCCAGCGCCCTGGGGTGGCGCAATCTGGTGGCCACCCAGTTCCACCCGGAAAAGAGCGGCCGCTTCGGCCTGAAAATCCTGGAAAACTTCCTGGCCTGGGACGGTTCTTATGCTGAGTAAAAGGATCATCCCCTGCCTGGACGTGCGGGACGGCCGCACCACCAAGGGCATCAAATTCCGGGACAACGTGGATATCGGGGATCCGGTGGCCATGGCCCGGCTCTATTATGAAGCCGGGGCCGACGAGTTGGTGTTTTACGACATCACCGCGTCCAGCGACCGCCGGGATATCATGATCGAGGTGGTGCGCCGGGTGGCCCGGGAGATCTTCATCCCCTTCTCGGTGGGCGGCGGCATTCGCAACCTGAACGATATGCGGGCCGTGCTCCTGGCCGGCGCCGAGAAGGTGAGCGTCAACTCCGCCGCGGTGAAAAACCCCGAAATCATCAGCCAGGGAGCCCGGGCCTTCGGCAATCAGTGCATCGTCCTGGGGATGGACGTCAAAAAAGTGGAACCCAGCGAGGCCCTGCCCTCGGGCTACGAAATGGTGATCAACGGCGGCCGCACCCCCATGGGGATCGACGCCCTCTGGTGGGCCCGGGAAGCGGAACGCCTGGGGGCCGGGGAGATTTGCCTCAATTCCATTGACGCCGACGGCACCCAGGCCGGCTATGAACTGGAACTGACCCGGATGATTTCCCAGGCCGTTTCCATCCCGGTCATCGCCTCCGGCGGGGCCGGCGTCCCGGAGCATCTCTATGACGTCCTGACCCGGGGTCGGGCCGACGCCGCCCTGATCGCCTCCATGATCCATTACGGGACTTATACCATTGGCGGCATCAAAGATTATCTCCATGAGCGTGGAATCCCCGTAAGGCTCGCCTGGTAACGGGCGGCCTTGCCTCGATTCGGAAAGCCAGCGTGAGCGACCAATACGAACACAAAGTTTCAGAATATCCGGAGGAACTGACGGAAATCCTGGAACCCGAGATCGAGCCGGAAGTCCAGGAGGAGAAGGAAGAGCCGGAAGCGGCCCTGCCTGTCCCTGCGGACCTGGACTTGGTGCAGCGCTATATCCGGGAGGCCAACCGCTTTGCCCTGTTGACCCCGGAAGAAGAGAAGTCCCTGAGCACCCGTTTTCACGAGACCGGCGACCAGGAGGCCGGCTCCCGTCTGATCACCAGCAATCTCCGGCTGGTGATCAAGATCGCCCTGGAGTTTCAAAAATACTGGATGAAGAATCTCCTGGACCTGATCCAGGAAGGCAACATCGGCCTGATGCACGCCATCAAGAAGTTTGATCCTTACCGGGGCATCAAGCTCTCCTACTACGCTTCCTTCTGGATCAAGGCCTACATCCTCAAGTTCATCATGGACAACTGGAAGCTGGTGAAGATCGGCACCACCCAGTCCCAGCGCAAGCTCTTCTACAACCTGAAGCGGGAGAAGGAGAAACTCCGGGCCCTGGGTTTTGAGCCCGGTCCCAAGCTCCTGGCCGACGCCCTCAACGTGCGGGAGGAAGAGGTCATCGAGATGGATCAGCGCCTGGGCGGCTGGGAGCTCTCCCTGGACGCCCCGCTCAAGGAAGGCTCCGATGAGTACCATAAGAACTTCTTGCCCACCACCGACCCCCAGGTGGAGGAGGTGCTGGCCCAGGCTGAACTGAAGGATCTGTTTCGCCGCAAATTGTCCGAATTCCGCCGGGAATTGAACGACAAGGAACTCGATATCCTGGACTTGCGGCTGCTGGCGGAGAAGCCGCTAACCTTGCAGGAGATCGGGGCCCGCCACCAAATTTCCCGGGAACGGGTGCGCCAGATCGAAGATCGGCTGATCAAGCGCTTGCGCCAATTTCTCAAGTCCGAAATCGCCGATTGGGAAGATTACCGGCACCCCCTGGGAGACTGATCCGGGGCAGGTTGGACAGCTTCAATACATTTTTTCAAAGGCCCTATGCAAAACATGCTTTCCTGCCTTTGGCGCCGCGGCCGGACCGGAAGCCTTAAAGCCGTCCTGGCCGCCGGTTTAATCCTGACGCTGGCCCTGAGCCTGACGGGTTGCGCCACCTTGATGCGTCCGGGAGAAAGGGCTGAGGCCGAATCCCGGGACCAGGCCAAGGGCCTGGCCTATTATCATTACCTCATGGCCCAGCAAATGCTCCTGGCCGACAGCCTCCCCGGCGCCATTGAAGAGTATGAGGAGGCTCTCCGGCAAGACCCGGATTCGGCCCGCATGGCCCTGGAACTGGCCTCCCTGTACCAGCGCCAGGGGGACGTCAAAAAGGCCCTGGCTCACGTGGAGAAATCCATCAAGCTGGACCCCAAACAGCAGGAGGCCTATTTTTTGCTGGCCGGCCTGCACGTGGGCCTCAACCAGTTGCCCGAGGCCATCCAGGAGTATGAACATATCCTGGCCCTGGACCAGGGAAACCGGGAAGCCCGCCTGTTTCTGGCCACCCTGTACGCCCAGCAGGGCCGCTTTGACAAGGCCATCCCCACCATCCAATATATCCTGCGCCTGGAGCCGCAATCGGTGGTGGCCCATTATTACCTGGGCCGCTTTTACCTGGCCACCGGGAAGGTGGCGGAGGGGAAAAAGGAGCTTTATAAGACTCTGACTCTGGACCCCAACTTTGTGCCGGCCATGTTCGACCTGGGAGCCACCTATGAGCAGGAGAGACAGTTGGGCCGGGCCCTCACCATGTATCGCCGCATCTTGCGCCAGCAACCCAACAACACCCGCGCCTGGATCACCATCGGCCGGGTCCTCCTGGTGCAGAACCGTTACCGGGAAGCCCTGCGGGCCTTTGCCCGGGTCAAGACCCTGGAGAAAAGCGACCCCTCCGCCAGTTTTAATATCGGCGTAATCTTCCTGGAACAAAAACTCCCCCAAGAC
This sequence comes from uncultured Desulfobacca sp., assembly GCA_964578335.1. Taxonomy (GTDB): domain Bacteria; phylum Desulfobacterota; class Desulfobaccia; order Desulfobaccales; family 0-14-0-80-60-11; genus JAPLJC01. The sequence goes on along the minus strand of CAZOCQ010000152.1, from coordinate 3,023 downwards.
GCCATTAAAGAATTTCGGCCGTTGTTGGCCATCCCGCGTTATCAGGACCGGGCCCGTTATTATATCGCCCTGGGTCTGGAAGAGACCGGCGACCTCAAGGCGGCCAGCCGGGAATACCAACTGGTGGGCCGCGAGTCGCCCCAGTTCATCCCGGCCCGACTCCGCATGGCCTACCTGCTGTATCAGCAGGGGGAAAAAGACCGGGCCCGCCAGGTCCTGGAGGATATCCAAAAATTGGCGCCGCACCGGGAGGAGATTTACCTCACCGGCTCCTACTTTTACGAAGAAGAGTATCTTTGGGACCGGGCCATCCACCTCCTCGAGAAAGGCGTGAAACAGGTGGATCGTCCCGGAGAGATTTACTTCCGCCTGGCCGTGATCTACGAAAAGAAGCGCGACCGGAAAGAGAGCATCGCTTATATCAAGAAAGTCCTGGAAGTGGACCCCAATAACCCCGACGCCCTGAATTTTCTCGGCTATTCCTATGCCGAACAGGGCGTCAACCTGGATGAGGCCGAACGCCTGATCAAGGCGGCGCTCCAACGCAAACCCCAAAGCGCCCACATCATCGACAGCCTGGGCTGGGTCTATTTCAAAAAGGGGCAGTTCGACAAAGCGGCCCTGGAATTGGAACGGGCCCACCGCCTCCTGCCCCAGGACGGCACCGTGGCGGAGCATCTGGGCGACGTCTATTACCGCCAGAAACGTTATCAGGAGGCCCTGCGCCTCTACCGCCGGGCCCAGGGACTGGAAAACTCCAACCCCCCGGAACTGCGTAAGAAGATTAACGAACTGGAATTAATGCTGCGGGAACGGAGCCTGTAATACAGGTTTTAGGTTTCAGGTTTTAGGTTTTAGGTTTTAGGTTTCAGGTTTTTGCTATTGGAGTCAATATGAAGGCGGCAAAGCTGCTTTGGCTGGCGCTCGCGGCCCTGCTGACCGGCCTCGTCCTGACCGGCTGCCGCACCGTGCCCCCCTCCCCTCCTGCCGCGGCGGTCTCTTCCGCCGATGAACTCCTGGCCCGGCTGCAGAACCGCGCCCGGACCAATGAAGGCTTGCAGGCTCGCGGCCGCATCACCTCCCTCTCCCCCCAACGCAACTATTCCGGCACGGTCCTGCTCAAGGCCCGGCGGCCCGCCAGCCTGCGGGTGGATATCCTGGACCTGCTGGGCCGCCGCGCCTTGAGCTTTGCCACCAACGGCCGGCAGGTGCAAATTCTGTCCCCCCAGGAAAACAAGTTCTTTCAAGGCCCGGCCAGCCCCCGCAACCTGTTGGCTTTCATCCCCCCCAGCATCACCCTGGAACAGGCGGTGCGCCTGCTGACTGGCGCCCTGCCCTTGAGCAGCGGCCCACCCAGCAAGTTTGAATACCAGGCCGCCGCCGGTCAATATTACCTGGAATGGCGCCGGGGTGAGGCCCTCCAGGAGCGCCTCTGGGTGGCGGCCCAGGGCCTCTACCCGATGAAAGAAGAATATTACGGCGGCGCCCCCCAACCCCGGTTCAGCGTGGAATGGGCCGATTTCGGCCAACCGGCCCCGGATTTCCCCGGCAAAACCACTCTCAAAAGCGAAGTCCCCAAGCTGGAATTGCGGCTGTCCTACACCGAATTGCGCCTCAATCCGCCTCTTCCTGAGGCCGTCTGGACCCTGACGCCGCCGCCTGGGGTACCGCCGGTCCAACTGCCTTAAGGATGGAGCCTCTTGCATAATTGTCATTCTGAAGGAGCGAAGCGACCGAAGAATCTAGATCCTTCGCTTCGCTCAGGATGACAAATTAATATTTTTCAAGAGCCTCGGATGGTTTTTGGTTTTCGGTGAAAGAAAAATAATATTTACCCCTGGGCCTCATGCTATCAACCGAAAACCTTTTCGATTTTACCGACCACTGACCACTGGCTACTGACTACTGACTACTGACTACTGACTACTGGCTACTGACTACTGGCTACTTCCCATGAAATTCCTGGTGGATCTGCCCCTGGGCGGCCTGGCCAAATGGCTGCGCTTCTGCGGCTTCGACGCCGAGATCCGGCGACTGGGCGCCGCGCTGCCGCCGCCGGCCCCGGAGACCTATATCCTCACCCGGCAGGAATCCTTGAAAAAGCGGGGGCGGCCGGACCTGCTCTTCATCCGCGGCGACGCCCCCGAGACCCAGCTTCAGGAAGTTTTGGGCTTCCTCAAGATTTCTCCCAACCAATTCAAACCGTTGAGCCGTTGCAGCCGCTGCAACCAGCCCCTCAGCCCCATCCCCCGGGAGCAGGCCCAGGGCCGGGCGCCGGAACACGTCTTCCATTACCAGGAGCAGTTCTGGGAGTGCCCCCGCTGCCGGCGCCTCTTCTGGCCGGGGAGCCACCTGCCCGCCATTCTCAAGACCTTGCAGAAAAGCTTGGAAGAATAGCGATTAGCGGTCAGCAATCAGCTTTTTCCCCGGTAGGGGCGGTTCTCGAACCGCCCCGTCTGCTTGGGTTCGCCCCTGCCTTTCCCGCGCCAAAGATTGCAGAAGCCGCGGCCCGGTTCTATAATAAACAGAGTTGACCATTGCCGGGGACGAGTGGCGCAGCCGCAGCCGGGCCGTCTGAAGTCCCCGTCAGCTTTGCCCTTGAATTTTGGGATAGATCTCGGAGGACCTTATGAGTGCGGATTATAAAAATCTGGCGGCTTCGGCCGCTAAAAAAACCTGCTGCGCCCTCTGGACCTTTACGGTCAACCTGGGCCGGCGCGCCAAAATCCTGGGCCGCTACACCCTGGCCTGCTGGCAGCAACAGAAAATCAGGTGCGCCCTGGGCCGCCTGGGAGCAAAGACTTTTGCGGCCCTGGAGCAGGGGGAGGCCAACCCCCTGATGGCTCCGGAGGTCAACGAAGCGGTGCAAAAAGTCAAGGCGCTCAAAGATGCGAAAGACCTGAACTACCAGGCCATCGCCGCCATCCGGGAACGGATTCGCACCTCCTGCGCCGTCCCTGCCCCGGCCGCCCCGGAGGAGCCGGCCGCCGCAGAGGAGAAGCCGCCGGAGGCCTGATAGCTTT
>CAZOCQ010000151.1:0-7781 GCA_964578335.1 uncultured Desulfobacca sp. | reverse complement strand
GGCCGTAGATCAGGTAATTGCTGGCGGTGATGAGCAGGAAGCAGAAGACCTCCAGACCCACCGCGGCCAACACCAGCCATTTCAGGCAGGTGAGCAAGAAGAGCAGGGTTCTTTTCACGGATTTTCCTTGCCGGCAAAATGCAAAGAAGGTTTAGCACGAATGCTTCAGGCGTGCAAGCAGGAGCCTTTCCCGTGGGGGATTACTCCAAATCGCCGCCAGGCTCAAACCAGGCAAGCCTGATTATCAACCATACCTGGTTTTCAGGAGTTGTAATACCAGGGAAAATTTTTTGAGGGAATGCTTAAGAAATAGCCGAACCGTGGGGTTGTGCCTGATGAGCCGCAGGAAGTTAATCAGGGCGCCTCGGCGCAGGATAAGGTGTCTTAAATAACACCGATAAATTTCCTGGGCCTGTTTGGCCAGGGTGATTTTGTCGGCCTGGCCGGGAAAGTCAAAGATGGCGCGGCTATCAGCCTCCTTCAGGGTGGCCGGTTCTCCTGGGCCCACCAATTCATTCCATAATTGCGAGCCCGGGTGAACTCTAATATTGCCGATATTGATGAGGTGGGGCTGGGTTTCTTTCAGAAAGTCCTTGGTATTCTTCAGGTCGGCCGGGGTTTCTCCCGGCCCTCCGATCATGAACCAGGCGTAAACTAAAAAATGATGCTTTTTGGCCCGCCGTATCCCCTGGGCCACGGCCTGAGCCGAACCGGGTTTGCGGTAGCGCCGCCGCTGGGGATCGGAGCCGGTTTCCACTCCCAGGAAGAACAGGTCGAAGCCTGCCTGCCGCATGAGCCCCAGGGTCGAATCGGGCAGATGCTCGACGAACCCTTCGAAGGCAAAGCGCATCCGCAGGTCAGCCTGGATAATCAGGCGGGAGAGGTGGTCCATGCGGGAGGCGCTGACGGTCAGGTTCTCATCGGTAAACACGGCCATCTTGTAACCATCTCGAGACAGCTGCTGCAATTCCTGGAGCACGTTTTCGGGGCTCCTGGGCCGCCACCTGGACAGTTCTGCGGGTATGCGGGTGCAAAAGGTGCATTGACCCGGGCAGCCCCGGGAAGACAGCACGCTGGTCATCTTAACGCCGGGGCCCGTTTGCCAATGGCCCCATTGGGCGTAATATCCCTGGTAATCGGGAATAGTGCGGTCCGGAAAAGAAAGGGAGTCCAAATCCTTAATAACCTGGGGCTGTCCCTGGATAATTTTCCCCTGCTTTCGATAAGATAGTCCAGGCTGTCCGTTCAGAGTCCGGCCCTTTTGCAGAGTTTGGCAGAGTTGGGGGAAAGATTCTTCCCCCTCCCCCCGCAGCACCAGATCCGCTTCAGGAACTTCCCGGAGCAAAAGCCGGTCAAACAGGGTGGCATGCTGGCCGCCCAGGACGGTGGTCACGGTGGGCTGGGCTTGCTTTACCATTTTCAGAAGCTTGAGGGCCCGGTTGATGTTGGTGCTCATAATCGACAAACCAAAGATATCGGGTTGGTGCGACAGTATCCGAGCCGCGGCCTCCTCGGCGTATAGACCTTCCGAGTAGCCGTCCACGATGATGATTTTTTCTCCGAGGGATTTTTGGGCGGCGGTGGAGACATAAAACAGCCCGAGAGGCGGAGGCATGCCGAGACCACCAGTTTTAGAACCATCCGCCGGAGGAGTTGCGAGAACGATTTTCATAATTGACATACTATCATAAATTGCGCAGGAAAAAATTTTCTTACCAGATAGGCAGCAAAGTTAAAATTGGGGCCGTCAGAATCCGATTGACCCGAGGCGCGCCCCGCCATATATTGGCCGTAGCAGTCTCATACCATCCGGAAAGGCGGCGGACGGAGCCATGAAAGTCACCCTGGCCCAGCTCAACCCCACCGTGGGGGACGTCAGCGGCAACCTGGACAAGGTCATCGGCACCCTGGAGCAGTACGGCGGCGGCACCGAGCTCATCGTCTTTTCGGAGCTTTTCCTGGTGGGCTATCCGCCCCGGGACCTGTTGGAGAAACCCTCCCTCATCGAGCAGGTGCAGCGGGCCCTGGGCCGGTTGGCGGAGGTTACGAGCCGCGGCCCCGGCGCCGCGCTGCTGGTGGGGGCGCCGTTGCCCACCGGCCGGGACACCGGCAAGGGCCTGAGCGACGCCGCGGTCCTCATCGGCCAGGGCCGGGTGTTGTTTCAACAGAACAAGACCCTGCTGCCGACCTATGACGTCTTCGATGAGACCCGGCACTTCGACCCGGCCGCGGAGGTCCTGACCTGCGGTTGGGGCTCGGAATCCCTGGGCATCTCCATCTGCGAGGACGCCTGGTACGAGCCGGAGGTGTGGTTCCGGCGGCTTTATCCCCTGGACCCCATCAAGGTCTTGGCGGAGCAGGGCGCCACCCTGCTGGTGAACATCTCCGGGTCGCCGTTCCAGGTGGGCAAGCAGTGCCTCCGGCACCGGCTTATCCAAACCCACGCCCGGCGCTACGGTCTGCCTTTCGTCTATGTCAACCAGGTGGGGGGGAACGACGAGCTCATCTTTGACGGCGGCAGCATGGCCCTGGACGCGGCCGGAGAAGCCGTGGCGGTGCTGCCGTTTTTTGAGGAGGCGGTAGTCACCGTGGAGCTGCCGCAACCCGGGGTTCCGGGGCGCTATGTGCCCCCGGCGCCGGTGGCCGCCATCCACCAGGCCCTGGTGCTGGGCCTGCGGGATTACCTGCGCAAGTGCGGCTTTAGCCGAGCCGTGGTGGGGCTCTCCGGCGGGGTGGATTCGGCGGTCACCTGCGCCCTGGCGGCCGAGGCCCTGGGGCCGGAAAACGTCCTGGGGGTGCTGATGCCCTCGCCTTACACCTCCCGGGCCAGCATCGTGGACTCACAAAAGCTGGCGGGCAACCTGGGGGTGGCAACCAAACTCATCTCCATCAGCCCCATTTACCAGAGTTACCGGGAATCTCTGCAAGGGCCGCTGCAACTGGAGGAAATTGACGTGACCCTGGAGAATATCCAGGCCCGCATCCGGGGCAATATCCTCATGGCCATCTCCAACAAATTCGGGCACATGGTGCTCTCCACCGGCAACAAGAGCGAACTGGCGGTGGGCTACTGCACCCTCTACGGCGACATGAGCGGCGGCCTCAGCGTGTTGGCGGACGTGCCCAAGACCATGGTCTATGAACTGGCCCGGCACCTTAACCGGGAGGGGGAGCTGATCCCGGCGGAGATCATCCGCCGGGCTCCTTCGGCGGAGCTGCGCCCCGACCAGAAGGACCAGGACACCCTGCCGCCGTACGACATCCTGGACCGGATCATGAATCATTACCTGGAGGACCGCTTATCCTACCGGGAGATCGTGGCCCAGGGGTTTGAGCCGGAAACGGTGGGCTGGGTGATCCGGGCCATTGACCGCAACGAATACAAGCGCCGCCAGGCGGCCCCGGGTCTAAAGGTGACCTCCAAGGCCTTCGGCATGGGCCGGCGCATCCCTCTGGCGGCGCGGTTGGAGATTTAGGGGGCAGGGATTAGGGGTCAGGGCCTATGGATTAGGGATTATATTAGAGAGCCTTGGAATAAGGCACTTTGTTGCATTGAACAATCATTTTGAACTCAAAATATGTTCTCCAATGCAATCCAGCTTAACCCCTAAAAAAAACAGGCTGTTGAAAAACTCCCAAAAAGTAATTCGTGACCCACTCCGAAGAACGGACTGCCTTAAGTCCCCCTTTCTTAAAGGGGGATTTTGGGGGATTATCAGGCGCTTATATAATCCCCCCCTGACCCCCCTTTAGAAAAGGGGGGATTAAAACCCGCTTTTAAACAGGGAAAAAAACTGTTTTTCAACTACCTGCCCCTAACCTCCAACCCCTAACCCCTGCACCTCACATCGCCTTGGGGAGTTTGGGGTCGGCGGCCGGCGCCTTCTTGGGGGCCGGGGATGGAGCCGGCGGAGCGGTCGGGGCCGACAGGGCGGCCGCCGGCGGAGCCGGTTTGGGGACCGTGGCCTGGGGCGCCGTCGGTGCAGGAGGTGGGCTCAGGGGCCGGGCGACCGGGGGGGGCGCCGCCGGCGTGGTTGGTCCCGGTGGGGCCACGGGTGGCCGTCTGATGGTCGCGCTCGGCGGTGGGGGTCGCATCGCTGGTGGGGAGGCGGCGGGCGGGGGCGCCTTAGGCGGGGCCGCTCCGGGCTTCCCGGCCGCCGGGGGCTTGGGTTGGGGCGGCAACGGCCTGGCCCCCCCAAAGGGCGGGGCCGGGGGTTTATCCTCCAGCATCTTGAAATAGCCCTTGTCGATGCCTTTAAACCAGTCCGGTTCCTGGGCTACGGATTTCCAGGGGCCGCTGGGTTTATTGCTCTGGTACAGCTTTTTTTTCCAATAAAAATAGTAGTTATCCTGGTAGCGGAAGACATCGGTGGGCAGATTGGCGGCGAATTCGACCCCGGGGGAGTTGGGCACCGCTTGCCAAAAGGGTGCGAAGGTGGGCGGCATCGGATTGATATCGAGGTCCGCGGCCGCCGCCGTCCCGGCCCAGGCCAGGGAGAGGCCCACGGCGGCAACCACCAAGAGTTTTCTGATTGACAGAGTCACGGGTATGCCCTCCTGAATTAATAGGCCGCCGGCCATTTATGCATTATACCCAAAATCTCCGGCAGCCGCGCCAAAATAATCACCAGGGGGGCGGAGTTTTGAAATAGGCGGGCTGCACCCGGTAAAGGGCCTTGGGCAGCTTGTTTACGGGGCGCCAGGGACCATGCAGATGTTTGCCGCGATACCAGTAGCCCCCGGAATAATAATAATACTTTTTCTGCACCCGGAAAACGTCTCCAGGAATATTGGGGGCATAAAGCACCTTGGGGGAGGTGGGCACCGGGGTCCAGGCCGGGGCCGCTCCGGGGGGCGCCGGCGACGGCAAAGCGACCCCGGGCGGTCCCGGCGGCGGGTACGTTTGTGACCAGGCCGGGGTCACCCCGGCTGTGAGCAGGAATATAGCCAAAAGCAAAGTCAGTGGCGACATAGACTGCCTCCCTTAAGCGATTATAAGTTTTCCTTCAGGCCGGGATGCTTCCCTGCCGTCCCACCGCCAGGTCGTGGAGGGGGAGGAGGATGTCCGCCAGCTCCCACACCCGTTGGGCGCTCTCGTAGGCGTCAATGACATTGATATGTACCCCACAGGGCACCACCGGGCCTTTGAGGGGGAAATTCTGTTCATTGCAGCAAAACCCGGTGATCACCGCCTTGCCCTTGCGGGTGTTGACCACCACCGACTGGCCGCCCACGGTGTGGCCCGGGGTGAGCAGCACCTGAATGCCGTCCACGATCTCGGCGTCCCCGTCCACCTGGACCACCTCCACTTCGTCCAGCAGGTCCGGAAAATAGCGGTGATCAATGGGGTGGGGATTCAGGAAAAATTCGTATTCCCTCTTCTGCACGTAAACCTTGGCATTAGTGCATTTGTAGTCGTTCTCGCAGTGGTCGTTGTGCAGATGGGTGTGGATGATGATATCAATGTCCTCCGGCTTGAGGCCGTGGGTATCCAGGGCCTCCTCGAATTCCAGGACCTGGAAGCCGCACTGCTCTTCGACTCCCGGCGGCACCATGAACTGCTCCAGGCCGGTGTCCACCAGGATCTTCTCCGGCCCCCCTTCCAGATAAAAGACGTAAATGGGCAGGTAGATGCGTTTGCCGTAGCCCTTCAGATAGGTCATGATGCCCTGGTCGGTTTCGTTGATCCCCACCACCATGGGGTGGATGACATATTCGCGCATAGGTCTCTCCTTCATTTGATTGCCCACAGTGGAAATTATTATATGTCCAAATGAAATTTTTTTATAACGGCCTATTGTGCAAAATCCCAAAAAATCGCCTTAGGCGGCAATTTATGACCGCAGCGACCGCCAACCTCTTTTTGATTCGGCGCCATATAATGAAATTACTTGCTATTTTAGGCAGTTATTGATAGCATGGTCCAATCAACCCACTAATGGCGGCAATCGCTGCTTATGACAGAACGGCGTTCCAAATCTTTCGACACCTCCCGCTGGGAAGCGGCCCTGGAGGCCGAGGCGCGCCGCCGGGAAGAGCAGCGCCGTTTTATACTCTGCCAAATCCGGGAAAAACTGCCGCAATTTTTCCAGGGCAAGCGAGTGGGGGCGGTCTATGTGACGGGATCGGTACTGCGCCCAGGGGATTTTTATCCGTTCTCCGACGTGGATATTGCCGTGGAAGGGTTGCAGGAAAACTATTTCAGGCTGCTGGTCCAGCTGGAGGACTTGCTGGAACGCCAGGTGGACCTGATTGAACTGGAGACCAGCCGTTTCGCCGACTCTATCCGGGAGAGCGGGATCAGAATCCTATGAAACAAGAAAACCTTGCGGTGCTCCTGGGTTATCTGGCGAATCAGTTGAAGGTTATCAACCGTTTGCTGGCGGATATTCGCGTCACCGATCCCCAGAACAAGGAAAAAACCAGCCACCTGGGATATCAGCTTCACAACTTGTACGGCGCTCTGGAAGACCTGTTCCAGGAAATTGCCAGGACCTTTGAGAACCGGGTGGAAGACTCCAGCCGCTACCACCGGGAACTATTGAAGAGAATGGCCCTGGAGATTCCGGGCATCAGACCGGCGGTCTTATCGGCCGAAAGTCATTCTCTGCTCAACGAGTTACGGGGATTTCGGCACGTCTTCCGCCATGCCTACGACTACGAACTGGCCCCCGGCCGCCTGCGGGAACTGAAGGCTAGGCTGCTGGGGAATTGGCCGCAGGTGGAGGGAGACCTCAAGGCTTTTCAAGCCTTTTTATCTGACTTCACAGAAGAATCGTAGGGCGGGAAAGCGAAGCGCATCCCGCCATTTGAGCTTTTAATCCAGTTCGTACTCCTTCATCCAGTCTTTCTTGTCCTCCCAGCTGGGCTGCTCTCTTTTGTCGAACAGAAAATCCCCCAGCACCAGGTAGTCCATTTCGGTGCGCATGAAGCACTGGTAGGCGTCCTCCGGGGTGCAGACGATGGGTTCGCCCCGGACGTTGAAGCTGGTGTTGACGATGAGGCCGCAGCCGGTCTGCTCCTGGAAGGCCCTGATCAGCCGCCAGTATTTTTCGTTGGTCTCCTTATGCACCGTCTGGATGCGGGCCGAATAGTCCACGTGGGTGATGGCGGGCACTTCGGAACGCAGGTGATAGAGCCGCTCGAACATCTCCATATTTTCGTAGCCCGGCGGCAGCGGGTTGCACTTCTCCTCCCGCACCGGGGCCACCAGCAGCATGTAAGGCGAGGGCGTGGCCAACTCGAAATAGGTGTTGCACTCCTCCATCAAGACCGACGGCGCAAACGGCCGGAAGCCTTCCCGATATTTGATCTTGAGGTTTAGGCGCTTCTGCATCTCCGGGTGCCGGGGGTCGCCCAGGATGGAGCGGTTGCCCAGCGCCCGGGGCCCGAACTCCATGCGGCCCTGGAACCAGCCCACCACGTTGCCCTGCGCCATGATTTGGGCCACTTCCCGGATCAGGTCGTCGTAGTCTGAAAAGCGCTTATAGGGGGCCCGGTGCCGCCGGGCCAGCCGCACGATGTCGTCGGCGCCGAACTCCGGCCCCAGGTAGGCCCCCTGCATCCAGTCCATGGCCGGGTTGGGGAGCCGGCGCTCCTGCCCCTGGACGATGTGCCAGGCGGCCAGGGCGGCGCCCAGGGCCCCGCCGGCGTCCCCGGCGGCGGGCTGGATCCAGAGGTCCTTGACGGCGCCCCGGCGCACTCGCTTGCCGTTGGCCACGCAGTTGAGGGCCACGCCGCCGGCCATCACCCGGTTGTCGGCCCCGGTGAGCTTTTTGGCG
>CAZOCQ010000150.1:0-7814 GCA_964578335.1 uncultured Desulfobacca sp. | reverse complement strand
ATGCCTATCTGCTCAAAGTTCTTACCTCATGATTTTTTACATGCGATTGCCCTGGCGTTCAGCGAAAGATTAGCGGGCTACTTGATAAATGATAGGGCGGTAGCGGGGTGGCGGAATGGGTTTGCCGGAATGGCGGGCGGCTTCGAGCCAGGCTTGCTTAGCCTGCTCCACCTCCGCCAACGCCTCTTCCGGTGTATTCCCAAAGGCCGAGCAGGACTCCAAATCAGGAATATCAGCGATATAGCCGGAATCTTCTTCGCTAAAGAAAATATTAATGTGATAATCGCTCATTATTCTTCCTCCAGAGAAATATTATACTTTTCTATGAGGCGAAGAAATTGTCGAATTTGGTAGGGCTTGGCCTCCCCTGCCACTTCCTGAAGATTCATCAATTCCGGTATGTCGGGATGAATGAAAATATGGTGGCTTCCCTTGATACGACTGAGGAAGAAGCCAAAGCCATTTATTAAGCTGACCATATCCGAAAACGCCACATTGCGCAAATCGCCATGGGCAAGTTTATGAAGCAGCTTTCTGCGATTCATGGATTTTCGATGGCGGCTTTTTAACTAATTATAATCTTATCATAACGATCCGACAACCTGTAGCCGGGACAACCAACCGGTCAGGCCAGCATTGACAGATATAAAGGGCACGGATTATTATGGGATACGAGGAACAAGAATATGGATCATTTGCCGGCCAAGACCGGGCCGTTGGGATACGTGGTGATCCACGGCCATTTTTATCAGCCGCCCCGGGAGAACCCCTGGATCGAGCAGATCGAATTGGAGACCAGCGCCGCGCCCTATCACGACTGGAACGCCCGCATCAATGCCGAATGCTACCGCCCCAACGCCGCGGCCCGGATTTTTGACGGACAACAGCGCATTCTGGACATCATCAACAACTACGAGCATCTCAGCTTCAATTTCGGGCCTACCCTGATCAGTTGGCTGCAAGAGAAGTCTCCGGGAACCTATGAAAAAATTCTGGAGGCGGACCGCCGCAGCCTGAAGGCCCTGGGGCACGGCAACGCCATCGCCCAGGCCTTCAGCCATGCCATCCTGCCCCTGTGTAACGCCCGGGACCGGGAAACCCAGATCATCTGGGGCCTCAAGGACTTCGAACACCGTTTTCAACGGTCGGCGGCGGCCATGTGGCTGCCGGAGACCGCGGTGAATTATCCCACCCTGGCGGCCCTCCTGGATCACGGGATGAAGTTCGTCATCCTCTCCCCTTACCAGGCCAAGCGGGTGCGCCCCTTGAGCGGCGGCGACTGGACCCCGGTGGCGGGCCACAGCCTGGACAGCACCCAGCCCTACCGCTGCTTCCTGCCGCCCGGACCGGGTGAGGGCCGCAAACGGCGGCATATAGACGTCTTTTTCTATAACGGCAACGTGGCCGCGGAGTTAAGCTTCGGCGACCTGCTCAGCGACAGCTACCGTTTCGCCGGGCGTTTGGTGGAGGGCTTCTCGGCCGTCCGCTCCCGGCCCCAACTGTTGCACGTGGCCACGGACGGCGAAAATTACGGCCATCACAAGAAATTCGGCGACCTGGCCCTGGCCCACGCCCTCTCCCAGGTGTTGCCCCAGAAGGGTTTCAAACTCACTAATTACGCCGCTTTTCTGGAATTGGCGCCGCCGAAGCTCGAGGCCGAGCTTTACCTGGGGCCGGAAGGAGAGGGCAGTTCCTGGAGCTGCGCCCACGGGGTGGGCCGCTGGCAGGAAAACTGCGGCTGCTCCACCGGCGGCCAGCCCGGCTGGAACCAGCGCTGGCGCACCCCCCTGCGGGAAGCCTTCGACTTATTGAACGAGCGTCTGGCCGTCATTTTCGAGAACGAGGGAGCCAAATACTTACGCGACCCCTGGGAGGCCCGCCACGCCTATATCCAGGTCCTCCTGGACCGCCGGCCCGACGTTCTGAGGGACTTCTTTTCCCGCCAGGGAATTCCGGGCCTCAAGGAAAGCGCTTGGGAACCGGCCCTGATGCTGCTGGAGATGCAGCGTCATACCCTCCTGATGTACGCCAGTTGCGGCTGGTTTTTCGCTGATATTTCGGGGCTGGAATCCCAGCAGGTGATCAAGTATGCCGCCCGGGCCCTGCAGTTGGGCCAGGAATTCACCTCCGACAACCTGGAGCAGCCTTTTCTGCGGGTGCTGGAACGGGCCGTGAGCAACCTGCCCGAGGAGGGCAACGGGCGCACCATCTATTTCCGGCGCATCAAACCGTTGGTGGTGGACTACCCCAAGGTGGCCAATCAGTGGGTGATCTCCTGGCTCAAGGACCGCCACCGGCAATGTCCCGCCCGCATCTATCACTACCGGGCCGAGCCCCTGGACCTGGAAGACCGCGCCCAGGGGTCTTTGCTCTTTGCCGCCGGCCGGTTGCAACTTACTTCGGGGATCACTCTGGCGACCCGTGAACTCGCCTTTTTCACCGCCTATCTGGGCAGCTATCTCTACCGCACCCAGGTTAAGATTAATCCCACCCCGGCGGAGTACCAGGCCTGGAAAAACGAGTTCTTTCAGGTCCTGGAAGGCGCCCCCGAGGACCTGATCCCCTTGATGGTGCGGCGTTTGGGGGAGAGTTACTACAGCTTTCACGATATCTTCCGGGAAGAGAAGCTGCAGCTCTTCGAGGACCTGATGCACGACACCCAGGAGGAGGCCCTGAGCCTTATCTCCCATAATTTTGAGGATGCCCAGTCACTGCTGAAAGCCATGGCCGCCGAGGGCCTGCCCCTGCCCCGGCTGTACCGGGCCTTGGGGGAGATTACTATGAACCGCCGCCTGGTGGAGTTCCTGCGCAAGTTGGAGCCGGAACCGACGCTGTTGGCCACTTCCGATGATATTCTGGAACTGGTTCAGCAGGCGGCTTTTCTGGGTCTGAAGCTGGAATCGGGAGAAGGAGCCCGGATTTTGGGACGCATCCTGGAGCGGCACCTGACTGATCTGGCCGCGGAGTTCCAGGCGGAAAACGCCGCGCGGCTGCGCCAGTTTTTAAACCTGGTGAGCGACATGCCCATAACCCTGGACCTGACTGAGGCCCAGAATTTCATGTTCGAGCTGCTGAAGGAACATTTTCCGGAGGTGGCCGCCAAGGCCCCCCGGGACCCCAAGGCCGACGCCCTGGCCCGGCAACTGGTGGACCTGATGGAAGCGCTGTCCTTCAGCCCGGTGCGTTATCTGCGGCTGCTGGGGTAGGAGGAAGTATGTGGGCGGCCGCCATCCAACTCAATTCCACCCCGGACCGGGAGGCGAACCTGGCCCGCCTCCGGGTCCGGGTGACCGAAGCGGCCCGCCGGGAAGCAGAATTGGTGGCCCTGCCGGAACATTTCGCCTGCTATGGCCCGGAGGAGGCGGTGGCCGCGGCCGCCGAACCCCTGGACGGCCCCCTGGTGACGGGCTTGCGGGAACTGGCCCGGCAGCTGGAGATTTTTTTGCTCCTGGGCTCCTTCCCGGAGCAGGCCGAAGCAGGGGCGCGGCCCTATAACGCCAGCGTCCTATTGGGTCCCCGGGGAGAGATCCTGGCGCACTACCGGAAGCTGCACCTCTTCGATGTGGAATTGCCCGGCGCCCCGCCTCACCGGGAGTCGGCCTATACCCAGCCCGGCCGCGCCGTGGTTACCGCCTCGCTGCCGGGCACCCCGGTCATCGCCGGCCTGGCGGTGTGCTATGACCTGCGCTTCCCGGAACTCTTCCGGGCCATGGTAAGTCAGGGGGCCAACCTCATTTTCCTGCCCGCGGCCTTCACGGCCCGCACCGGCCCGGACCACTGGCAGGTGCTGCTCCGGGCCCGGGCCATCGAAAACCTGGCCTTCGTGGTGGCCCCGGCCCAATGGGGACAACACTCTCCGGGCCGCCGCACCTATGGCCGCTCCCTGGTGGTCGATCCCTGGGGACTGGTCCTGGCCCAGGCCCAGGACGGCGAAGGGGTGATCTATGCCCGCCTGGACTTCGAGCGGCAGCAGCGCCTCCGCCGGGAACTCCCCTGCCTGGAGCACCGCTGTTTGAAGTGATGGCTGCGGAAAAATTAGACTATTGGTCACGCCCCCCCGATCTTATTTAGGAATAATAGAATGTGGAACAGCCGCCCTCGGCTGTTTCTATGCAGGCGAGGGCGCCTGCTCCACATTTCTGGTGCGCAGGAAACACCGACATGCCGGATAATTTGCTCAAATCCCTGGGCCGCTCCCTGTTACGCTGGTATCTGAGCAAATTCCCCCTGCGGGACGGCAAGGCCCATTTCTATGAAAAGCTCCATCCCCGCCTGCTGCCTGAGGATCGCCTGGTCACCGCGACCCTGGACCAGGGCTTCCGCATGACCCTGGACCTGGAAGACCCCGAACAGCGCAAGGTCTATTTCTTCGGGCACTACCACGAACGCTACGAAGCCGCCCTGGTGGCCCGGCTGCTGGACCCCGGCGAAGTCTTCTGGGACGTGGGGGCCAACGTGGGCTATTTCTCCCTGGTGGCCGCCGCCGCGGTGGGCCCGGCCGGGGAGGTGCTGGCCTTCGAACCCGGGGCCGCGGCCCTGGCCCGTCTCCGGGAAAACGCCGCCCTGAATCCTGACCATGCCATCAGGATTTATCCCCTGGCGGTGGCCGGGACCGACGGCCAGGCCACGCTTTACCGCGCCGAAGGCATCGCCGACAGCAGCGCCAGCCTGTTCGCCGCGGCCGCCGGGGCCTCAGAGGGTGAAGCCTGCGCCACCGTGGCCCTGGACAACTTTCTTCAAAATGAAGGCTTGCGCCCGCCCGATTTCCTTAAGCTGGACGTGGAAGGGGCCGAACTGGCGGCCCTGTGGGGCGCGGCGGGCCTCCTGGCCGACTCCCGCCCCCTGCTGCTGGTGGAGATGGAGGAAAAAAACCTCCGGGCCGCCGGCGCCTCCAAAAGCGCCATCCAGGACTTCCTGAAAAATTACGGTTACCGGGCCGCCCATCTCCGCAAAGGGCAATGGCTGCCCCTGGACGACGTCAACGACACCCGCGGCCGCAATCTCTTCTGGTTCAACCCCGACTTCCCCCGGCACCGGGAGAAGGCCGGGCGGGTGCTCCATATTCCGCGGTAGCGCAGGCTTCCAGTAGATGTAGGGTGCGCACTGCGCACCAATTTCAACTCTTTATGGTTTTTGCACTTTATTTCGATTCATCCCGCCGGGCGGTTGTCTCTACCCCGGGGCATCATTATAATAGCCCCAAGACCATCGGCAAGGAATCCACATGGTGTGGCGCGCCGCGCTCCTGATAGCAGTTATTGGCCTGGGATTTGGGGGGCCGCTCCGGGCCGAGGGCCAGCCCCCCCTGCTGACCCTGGGGGAGGCCCAACTGCTGGCCTTGCAGCACAACCCCGGCCTCAAGGCCGCCGGCCTCACCGTGGAGACCGCCGAAGCCGAGGTGGCCAAGGCCAGGGCCCGCTTCCTCCCCAAGCTCAACTTCGGTGAGACTTACAACTATTCCAACAACCCCACCCAGGTCTTCATGAACAAGCTGAACCAGCGGGTCTTCACCCAGCAGGATTTTCAGCTTAACAACCTTAATTTTCCCAAGGGCTTCGGGGACTTCCGCACCGGCCTGACCATGACCCAGCCCCTCTTTCAGGCCGGGGAGGCCTTTCTGGGTTATAAACAGGCCCGATTGAGCCGGGAAATGGCCAATGCCGTCGTCTTGGGGGCCCGCCAGCAGTTGCTCTTCCAGGTGACCAGGACCTATTACGGCCTGCAATTGGCCCAGAAAAACCTGAGCGTAGTCCAACAGGCCCATAAGACCGCGGCGGAACATCTGAAGATTGCCGAAACCCGCTACCAGGCGGGCTCAGTGGTGCGGGCCGACGTCCTCTCGGCCCAGGTGCACCTGGCCAAACTCACCCAGGAGGAGCTGACCGCGGCCAGCCAGGTCAAGATCGCCCGGAGCGCCCTGGGCACGGCGCTGGGCCTGCCGGAGGCCGGCTCCCGGGAACTGGCCCCGCCGCCCCAGGAGCCGGCGCCGCCGCCCAAGCAACTGGCGGACCTGCAAAAGGTCGCCCAGGAGCGGCGGCCGGACCTGAAAAGGCTGGCCCTGGCGGCCCGTTCGGCCCAGGAGGAGGTCAGCAAGGCTCACCTCAATTACCTGCCCCGGCTCCACCTGATGGCGGAATACGACATTGACCAGCGCCGCCTCTTCGGCAGCAACGCCGACAGCTACACGGTGCTGGCCGTGATGAACTTTAATCTGTTCAATGGCCTGACCGACCTGGCGAAGGTAAGGGAGAGCCGGGCCCAGGAGGCCCAGGCCCGGGATTTGAAACAGGAACTGGAAGACCGGGTTCGCCACCAGGTGACTGAGGCCATCCTAAATCTGCAAACCGCGCACGCGCGCTTGCAGGTGGCCCAGGCCAGCCTGGCCCAGGCCCGGGAGGGTCTGCGCCTCATCCGCTTGCGCTACGAGACCGGCCTGACCATTTTATTGGACCTGCTCACGGCGGAAGACGCCTGGAAAAACGCCGAACTGAGCCAGGTGGGGGCCTTGTTCGACACCCACCTGGCCCAGGCGGGCCTGGAGCTCTCCCTGGGAACCATCTCCGGCCCGGCAACTGATGCCCAACCGTAGGGGCGAACCTGGCGTTCGCCCTGGACTGGCTTAAAAAATGTGGAGCAGGCGCCCTCGCCTGCTCGGAACAGCCGGGGGCGGCTGTTCTACATAATACCTTCAAAATGGCCTATGTTGCGGTGCGATGGTTACCCAATGCAGGAACAACAAATTTCTAAAAAGAAAATCATCGGCCTGAGCGCCCTGGTGGTGGCGGCCCTGCTCTTCATGGCCTGGCTGGCGGGGCTGCTGCACTTCGGCAAGATCGGGCCGGGGCGGGTGGCGGAAAAGGCCGCGGCCCCGGCCGGCCGGGTGCTGGTCATCAAGGAGACCCAAATTCCCCGGGAACTGGAGGTCCTGGGGGAGGTCATCTCCAAGAGCCTGGCCCGGGTCTCGGCCCAGGTGCCCGGCCGGGTGGCGAAGATCTGGGTGGAGGCCGGGGATCGGGTAAAACCGGGCGACCCGCTGGTGACCCTGTCCGGCGAAGAATACCAGGCCCGGCTGAACCAGGCCAGGGCCGGCGCAGCCCAGACCCAGGCGCAGTTGAGTCAGGCCGCGGCCAATTATAAGCGATTTCAGTTTTTGCTCAAGGAAGGGGCGGCCAGCTCCCAGGAATTCGAGGCGGTGCAGGAACGCTTCAAGAGCGCCCAGGCGGCCGTGGCCGCGGCCCAGGCCCAGGTGCAGGAAGCCGGCGCCATGAAGGGCTACACCGTGGTCCGGGCCCCGGAGGCCGCGGTGGTGGCGGCCCGCAAGGTGGCGGTGGGCGACCTGGCCCAGCCGGGCCAGCCCCTGGTGTCGCTCTATAACCCCGAATTACTCCAGGTGGAGGGCGAGGTCAACGACAGCTACCGGGATAACGTCAGGCTGGGAGAGCTGGCCAGGGTCAGCGTGCCCGCGGTGAACTGGCAGGGGGAGCTGGCCCTCACGGAAATCTTTCCCATCAGCCAGAGCGCCAGCCGCACCTTCAAGGTGCGCACCGGCCTGATCCGGGACCCCAAATTGATGCCGGGGATGTTCGCCCGCCTGAGCCTGCCCCTGGAAAGCACCCTGGGCCTCCTGATTCCCAAGGAAGCGGTGCGCCAGGTGGGCCAGCTCACCATGGTGGAGGTGCTCACCGACGGCCGGCCCCAGCGCCGCCAGGTAAAATTGGGCCGGCAAATCGGCGACCAGGTGGAAATATTGGCAGGGTTGCAGACGGGAGAGCAGATCTTGCTGCCGAAGGATTAGGTTTAAAGCATCTGGTTCC
>CAZOCQ010000149.1:7132-7859 GCA_964578335.1 uncultured Desulfobacca sp. | reverse complement strand
CAAGCTCTAATAACTTAGGATCGAAATATAAGAAGAGGTAATCAAATTGACGATAGGCAAATCTCTTACATAACAAATTATTGAAGCTAATGTTTTTTGCAAGAATATTTTTTTTCAAGTCTTTTTCACTTATTCCCACAAATGTGCTATCGGATCCTGTTGCAATTCCTACAGAATTAATTTGAAAAATATCCGTAATTTTCCACCCCTGCTCATATTCGGCGCGCAAAGACTCATCCTGCGGAATAAACAGATAAAACGGGCTTTGGGGCTGGACTTCCACCCAGGCGACGCTATCCAGGTCCAGATCCAGACAGGCCCGGTATTTTCCCTGGCGTTTGCCCCAAAGATCGGCGTGATAGATTCGCCGTTCCAAGTCGGGCCGGCGCACGAAAAGGGAAATGCACACCCCTTGCTCGATATCGAAGACGTTTTCATCCTTGCCGCCGTCCGGAGTCCTTTCTTTCTTCTTGGCGTTGCCGTGCAGGTCCAGCACGTAAATCCGGTTGAAGGTCCGCAACAGGCTCTGCCGCATGCCGCGGAAGGTGGGGTTGTCCAGGAAGGAGTGGTTGGTGATGACCCCCACCACGCCTTGCTCCACCTGCTCCATCTTCCATTGGGCGAAGCGGAGGAACTTGACGTAATCGTCTTGCAGCCACTTGGGATTCTTTTCTCCCAAGGGGCGGCCGTCCACCTGTTTGTAAGTCTCGATCAATCCCGTAATCCA
>CAZOCQ010000149.1:0-7122 GCA_964578335.1 uncultured Desulfobacca sp. | reverse complement strand
TGTTCGGCATTCTCGATCAGGTCATGCATTCCACCATTGGCCCTTGTTAAGCGAATGGCCGGAATAGGGCGGATTGCCGGTGATGACCAGGATGGGTTGGTTCTTGACCCCCTGGGCCAGTTCCACCTCTTTGGACAGGGCCGGCAGCAGCCAGTTTTTTTGCGGTTCGATGGGCTCCAGGGTGTTGGTCAGGTAGATTTGCAGGCGCTCCCTGGGCTGCATGACGTAGCCGCGGTCGTGGAGAAACTGGGACAGTTTCAGATGGGCGATGGTGTAAGGGGCGATCAGGTATTCGAAGCCGTACAGGTTTTTCAAGGCGTGTTCGGAAATTAACTGGTCCCGCACGCCCTCCGAGGTCTCCTCCAGAATTTGCTGGATCACCTCCAACAGAAAAGTGCCGGTGCCGGTGGCGAAGTCCAGCACCGTGACCCGCTTGCGGTCGGCCAGGCCGGCCTTGATGCCGAAAACGCTTTTCAAGAGATCATTGACGCCGCGCACGATAAAATTGACCACCGGCGGCGGAGTGTAATAAACGCCGCGGCTTTTGCGCATGTCCTTGTCGTAAGCCTTTAAAAATCCTTCGTAGAAATAGACGTAGGGGTCTTTAGCGAACAACAGCCGTTCTTCCTCGGACTGCGGGAAGAGGCGCCCCTGGCGCGGGCTGAAGGCCAAATCCTCGTGCAGGGCCGCCAGATCAAGGTTGTTCATGATGCTGAGGATTTCTTCGACCAGCCACTTGATTTCCCGGTATTCCTCCTGGTCCAATTCATCCAGAAAATCCACCAACTCCTTGATTAATTCGAAATTGGTGGGGATATATTGCTTGGCGTTATTAAGGCTGACGGGCGCGCCGTCGCCGCGGTTGAGGCGCGCCAGGAAGAGGCCGTAGCCCAGCATCTGGGCGAAGGCGTTGGCAAAGCCGGCGATGTCCAGCTCGTGAAAGACGTCCCGCTTGAAAACCCCAAACAGGCCGAAGAGTTTGCCCTGCTGATGCTCCTGCTCCTGACGGAGCAATTCCGCCGCCAGAAATTCGCGCAATTCATGGCAGCGGAAGGCCAGGGCCAGGGCCAAATCCTTGGCCCGGCCGAGGCCCTGGGGCGGGGTGGATAAAAAGGCGGCAATTAAGGCCCCGACCCATTTCGCTTTATCAGGGTCAAGCCGCGCCTTGGGATTGCTTGCGTCGCTGAGATAGCACAGGGTCTCCCGCCTGGCGATGACGCCGTCCTTCAGCCAGAGCCATTCCAGGTAATTGGTCAGGATCAAGTTGCCGGATAATTGTTTGTACTTGGCGATTTGCTCGGATTTGAGCACCTGGTCCAGGCTTTCCCCGATCTTCTTGTTTTCCAGGTAGCCCAGGATGCGTTCGTCATTGGTCTTGAATTTGAAATCCGGGGCGCCCTTGCCGGCGGGGTCGCGCTTGGGTTCGTGGATGACCTTGATTTTTTTCCCATCAACCAGGGCGTTGAGCAGTCGGTCCAGGGCCGGACGCAGGGTGTGCTCGGTGGCGTCATCGGCATCGAGATGCTTAATTTGCTCAAAATAGGCTTTGAAGTCTTTGAGCATCAGGGATTACCCGATTCAAGGTTCTTTCTCTTTTACCGAAAACCGAAAACTGAAAACGGTTTTACTGCCCCGGCGGCGCCCCCCGCGGGCGCTCCTGGATCTGGCGTTTGAGGGAATTGTTATAGAGCGCGGCGCCCAGGAGGCCCCCCACCACCAGGCCGGCCACCGCGGCCGCGGCCGTGGGCGACATGATCAGGGCCACGCACATGCCGACGACGGCGTAGGCCAGGGGGATGTAAAGCTGGGCCGGGCTCACCTGGCAGCCCGGCAGCAGGGCGAAGATGAGGCAGACGGCCACCAGCTTGCGTCCCGGACTTGCGCCCCTCAATCCCCGCTGCCCCCAAACCATTGTTTCTCTCTTAAATCGCTTTTCCTAAAATCTAAAAGAAATGACCGCCAAGGTTAGCACACGTTATTAATTTGGTGAGGTAGGCTTTCTGCCTGGGTCAGCGCAGGCTAAAGCCTGCGGCTGCATTCTACTCTGTATGCTAACTAATCGTGTCATTACACCTAAAACCTAAAACCTAAAACCTGAAACCTGCCTCATTACCCTCGCTGCCAGAGCATCAGGATAAAGACCGCGCCCAGACCCAGGTGCAGGGCCAGGGTCAGGATTCCCAGCCGGCGCAGCCGCCTCTGTTCCCGGTAGGCCCGACGCTTGACCAGTTCCTGGTTGACCACCGCCAGCAGCAGCAAAGGCCAGAGGGCGTTCCGGCCAGGCAGGGGCGAGGCCGGAAAAAACAGCAAGCCCGCCAGTCCCAGGATGGTCAGGACGTTGGCCACGGTGTAGAGCAGGGCCGCGGGCGCCGGCCCCAGGCGGGCCGCCAGGCTCAGGCGCGGCGGCGCCTCCGCCGCGGGGTCCGGGAAGTTTAAAATCAGCAGGAGGTTGAACCCGGTAAAGGTGAGGGGCAGGCCATAGAATAACCCTTCCGCCACCCAATAACCGCTTTGCAGATAAAAGCCGGCCGCCACCGGCAGGAGTCCGAAGCACAATCCCCCCACCGCCTCTCCCAGACCCCGGCGGCGCCAGGCCAGGGGCGGGGCAAAGCAAAAAAAGCCCCCCAGGACCCCCAGCGCCCCCAGGGGCAGGGTCAGGTCGCCGGTGCCCCACAGGAACTGCAAAGCCAGGAACATTAGGGCCGCAATCCCCAGAAAAACATAAGCCATCGTGGTGGTGGGCCGGCCGTCCGCATCCGTCCAACTCGCCCGTGAGCCCGGCAAGGGACCCAACCGCCAGGCCGGGTAACGACCGGCTTCGGGGGCCAGGGCCTCCCGGGCCGCCAAGGCCGCCAGGACGAGGGCCGCCACCGCCACGCTGCCGGCCAGCAGCACCCCCAGCCGCAAGGGATAGCCGGAGGCCTGGGCCAGCAGCGTCCCGGCCCAGAAGGGGAGACAGCCGGCCAGCACCAAAGGCAGGGGCGCGAGCTGATTTCCGGAGACAGGAGCGTTATCGGCAGTCATGGCAGTGTAAGGGGCGCAGCTGCCTTATTTATGTCATAACTTCCGGAAAGGTCAAGGAATTTCCCGTAAGTTCCGGGCCCCGGCCAGGCTTGAAAGTTAATGATTACAACCAAATTCATAGGTCCCCCGCCTCCGGCGGGGCGGCGGGAGACAAGAGGGCGCGCAGACAGCGGTAAGCAAACTTAAGGAGGAGCAGATCATCAGTCTGGAGTTCCTCAAATTGTCCCGGCTCCAATTCGCAGCCGGGCACGCCGCCGGGCAGGCCCAGCAAGCGGCGGAATTCATCCAGATCATAGGCCACGACGGGGATGAGGGCCTGCACCCTGGGGCTGACCTCAGCCGGCCCCTGCAGTCCCTGCTCCAACAGGATTTCCAGCCATTCCTGCCGGGCCCGGGCAAATTCGGGAAAGCCCTGATCGGCCTGCCATTCCGCCACCGTCCACTCCGCCTCGCCGTCGAAGCCCTGGCAATAATCCAATCTGCGGCAGAAATAATAGTCTATTATTCCCTGCTCGGTGAGTTGGCTGCCCATGGTGATGGGAAAGAGGCGGCAGGCCGCCGGCCGATGGTCATAAACCCGGCAACCCTCGGGGCCTGCGAAGGGGCAGCCGCCCTCCGGGGCGCGGAAGGCATCCAGGAAGATCAGGGGCAGGTTCGACCTGGGGTCAATTTCCCGGCGGGTGTAGCGCGCCAGGAATTCCCCGGAAGTAAGGCCCAGGCTTTGTCGCAACCGCAGAATATCGTAAGGGCTCAGGAGGACGGTGGGGGTCCGGCAGCAGCGGTTGAAACAGGCCAGCCCGGGCCGGCAGTGGAATTTGAAGCGGCTGTCCAGGGACAGGCCCTCCTCCTCCACCTCTTTATAGAGATTCACCTTGGCGGGTTTATCCGCGGTCATTTAGGGAGTCGCCTCCTGCTCCTCGCAGTCCACTTCCACCCTGGGCAGGGTAAAGAAAAAGCTCGCGCCGGCGTCGGTTTGGCCTTCGGCCCAGACCCGGCCGCCGTGGCGCTGCACGATACGCTGCACAATGGCCAGGCCGACGCCGGTGCCTTCGTATTCCGAGCCGGCGTGCAGCCGCTGGAAGACACCGAATAGTTTGTGCGCATAGCGCTCGTCAAACCCAATGCCGTTGTCCTTGAGGTAATAAATCTCCTCCCGGCCTTTGCTGTACCCGCCCAGTTCTATGAGCGCAGTCCGGCGGGCCCTGGTGTACTTCACGGCGTTGTCCAGCAGGTTGGTGATTACCTGGTGCAGCAGGGCCTGATCCCCCCAAGCCGGAGGCAGGTCTTGGATGGTCAGCCTCAAGGTTCGGCGAGACTCTTGCGCCAGCAATTGTTCAAAGACCTGCCGGGCCATGGCGCCCAGGTCAATGTGGGACTTTCTGAGCTGATGCCGCCCCAACCGGGACAGGGCCAACAGGTCATCAATGAGCTTGGCCATGATTTGGGTATTATTGATAATAACCTGAAGCAGCCTGAGCCCTTCTTGATCCAGCCGGTCGGCATAGTCTCCCTGGAGCATCCGGGAGAAGCCTTGGATGGCCCGCAGGGGGGCCTTGAGATCATGGGACACGGAGTAGGAGAAGGACTCCATCTCCCGGTTGGCGAACTCCAGTTCGGCGGTGCGCTCCCGCACCCGGTCTTCCAGTTCCTCATTGAGCCGGCGAATCTCCTCTTCGGCCTGCCGGCGCCGGGCGTCCCGGTGCAAGGATTCCAAGGCGAAAGACAGGTCCGCGGCCAGGGACTCCAGCAAGTCGAGCTCATCTTTGTTAAAAAAATCCGGGGCTTCGGCATAAAGGGTGAGAGCCCCCACCACCGTTGATTCGACCCGCAAGGGAAAAGCGGCGGAAGAACGATAGCCCCGGGCCAGGGCCTTTTCCCGCCAGGGGGCCATGCGGGGATCGGTGGTGAAATCGTTGCAGAAATCAATTCTGCCCTCCTGCACCGCCACGCCGGTGGGGCCCCGGCTCTCGGGGACATCCTCCAAGGAAATCAACAGACCTTCCAGGTAACCTGCTTCAAAGCCGGATTGGGCCACGGCCTTGACCGACCGGCCGGCGGGATCGGCGAGTCCGATCCAAGCCATGAGAAACCCCCCTTCCTGCACGGCGATTTGGCAGGTCTGCGCCAGGAGGGTATCCTGGTCCTGGGCCCTGACGATGACTTCGTTGACCCGGCTCAGCACCCGGTAGAGCCGGCTCAGGTTGACCGCCTGCTTTTCAGCCCGGAAGCGTCTCAAGGCCTCGACCATGGCGACTGCCAGGGTTTCGGCGGCTTCCTGGTCCGCCGGCAGAAAGCCGCCGGCTTTATTGCCCAGGCAGAGGAGGCCCATGACTTGGTCGCCGTGCCACAGCGGCACCCCCAGGAAGGCGGTCAGGGGGGGATGCCCGTCAGGGACTCCGAGGCGATCGGGGTGGTTCGCAGGATCATTGGTTAGCAGAGAGGCGCCGTCCTGGATGATGCGGCGATATAAGCCCCGCACCTGGACATGGTCAGGCAACGCCCGGTCGCCGGAGGACCCCATGCGGCAAGCGGCCCAGCCGGGGTCGCTGATGACCAGGGCATCCAGCAGGCCGCCAGGGTTCAGTTCGTAGATTAAGCCGAACTGGGCGCCGGTCAACTCCTCGGCCACCGTCAGACAAGTTTGGCCCAGTTCCGCTTCGGTCTCGCAGGTCAGGGCTTCCCGGAAGATCCGGTTGATCCCGTCCAGGATGGCGCTTTGCCGGCGGATGCCGGTTTCGATGGACTTGAGGTGGGAGATGTCCATCCCCAGTTCCAACACCAACGGGGAGCCGTCGGCGTCAATGAAGGGGTGGTCATAGATCTGGTAGGTGGCGCCGTCGGGGCCGGTCCATTCCCAAACCGCCGGGGTCCCGGACTTAAAGACCTCCAGGGCCTTGCAACCTTCATAGGGAGCCTCCAGGCCGAATAAAAATTCATGGCAGAGCCGGTCTTCCGGGTCGCCGAAGCGCCGGATAAACTCCCGGTTGGCAAAGGGAATTTTGCAGTCGGGAGAAATCAGGGCCACGTAGGCCGGGATGCGCTCCAGCACCGCGAATAAGCGTCGGCGCTCGGCCTCCAGAGCCGCTTCCGCTCGTTTGCGGTCGGTGAGTTCAACCATGGTGCTCCGGCTCATCAGAAAATGGCCGGCCTCATCTTTAATGGCCGTGGCATTCAGCAGCACCGGCAGGATGGCGCCGTCTTGCCGAACCAGGTCAAATTCGAGATCCTTCACCCAGCCCCTTTCCATGAAGCCGGGGAAGTGTTCCCGGAAGACTTCCAGGCTGGCGGGGGTCAGCAGATCGGAGAACTTCATGCCGCCCAGCACCTGCTCCCGGGGATAGCCCAGCCAGGCCAGTTCGGTGTCGTTGATCTGCACGAAGCGGCCTTCCCGGTCCAGGGAGTGGTAGCCGCACGGGGCGTTGTTATAGAGATCCTGCACCAGGGCCGCGTGACGGGCCAGGGCCTCTTCGGCCCGTTTGTGCTGGGCGATGTCCCACCAGAGATCGCCCAGGACAGAAACCAGCTCCACGTCCCCCTTATCGTAATCGGCGGGTTTGTTACCCACCCCGATGACGGCCACGATCAGGCCCTCCCGGAAGATCGGCACCACCAGTTCCCGCACCACCGGGGCATGGCCCGGCGGCAAGCCCCGGCGATTGGGGAGGGCCTCGTAGTTGTTGTGAATCACCGGCCGTCGCTGGCGCACGCAATCCACCCATACGCCGGCCGCGGCCAGGTCATAATGCCGGCCCCGACCCTCGGCAGTGCACATGTTTTGCAAGGTGTTGGTGGACCAGGTTTGCAGCGACAGGGTTTGTTGATCGGGTTCCACCAGGTGAAAAAAACTTATGGCGCTGCCGGTGAGCCGCTCCAATTCGTCGCGTTGCCAAGGGGTGAGGTTCAACTCGCGTCTCGGACGGACCATTTTGTTCATGGGATCGCTCCTGTGTCGTTTCTTATATAGATAACGATCACAGAAGACAAAATCTCACACGCCGAGAACGAATTTAGAACTCAGGACACTAGCGCCATTTCGACTTTCGATCGTCCCCTATTTCTCGCCGCCCGGCGCGGCCGGCACGACGTGGTTGCCCTGCT
>CAZOCQ010000148.1:0-7906 GCA_964578335.1 uncultured Desulfobacca sp. | reverse complement strand
TGACTTCCGGGGCCAGGCGGACGGCGATTTCGTAGGCGCCCAGTTGTTTGATGGGCTCGTCCAGGACCAGTTGCTTGCGGTCGATGTCGTGCCCCTGGGCTTCCAGGGCCTCGGCGATCATGGCCGCAGTAACTGAGCCGTAGAGGCGCTCGCCTTCCCCCACCCGCTGGGCGATGGTGACTCTGACCCCTTCCAGGACGGCGACTTTGGCCCGGGCGGCCTCCTGCTCCTTGGCCCGGACCAGGGCATGTTTGGCCTTCATCTGTTCCACCTGAGCCAAGGCGCCCTGAGTGGCTTCCAGGGCCAGACCCTGGGGAATCAGGTAATTCCGGGCGTAGCCTTTGGCCACCTCCACCACGGCGCCCAGAGTTCCCAGGGCGGCGATATCTTTGGTCAAAATGACTTTCAACTCTCGATTCCTCCTCCGGCGTCCCCGGGTTGCTGGTGCAGACGGCGAAAATCGAACCACAGATCCAGCACCCCGAGGGCGATAATCAAAAAAAACAGGGGGTTCAAAAACATCAAGGCATAGCCGATAACCCGCAGTATCCGGGGCAGCCCCAATCGGATGAACCAGGCGGCCACCACCGCGGCGCCCTGGCTGAAGTAAAGAAAGCCCAGGACCAGCAGCAGGTTGAGGCTGAGGAAGCGCACCGGCGCCACCGGGATTAACAGCAGGAAGCCGGCGGCCAAAGCCCCGAAGATGAGCCATTCCGGCACGGCCCAATGATAAAGGGGCGGCTCGGGTTGCTGACCGGTGCTCGCAAAAACGATTTGCCGGGCCAGCACGACGTTTAACCAGGCCACCAAGGCGGAGTTGGTCACCACCAGACCCGGCAAGAGCTGCTTCAACAGGGCTTCGGCCTGAGCCTGGGGGACCCCCGGGATCAGGGGGCCGACCCCGCTCTCGCCCAACACCTGATGGACCGAGGCCATGATTTCGCCACTCTTTTGGTCCAGGAGGACCGGCAGGCCGATCCCTTGATATAAGGCTTGCCCCAGCAGCAGGAGGAGACCCAGGCCGTTCAGGATCAGCACCGTGGCCACCATGGCCCCGGGAACGGACCGGCCCCCTTGCTCCAGCAGGCACAGTAGGACGGCCATGAGCAGCAGGCTCAGGACTCCCAGATTTTGCCAGAGGGTCTCCAGCCCCGGTTTGGGGGCCAGGATGACCAGAACGCCGGTCAAGGCCAAGAGCAGGGCAGCCCGCACTCCCAACAGCCCGCCGGCCAACAACACCGGCAGCGGCGCCACCACTCCCGCCAGCAGATAAGCCGCAGGATTAAGTTGCGCCCCGATTAAGAGGAGCTGCAGGAAAGCAAGATGGGCCATCCAGATGGCAAGACGGCGTCCTGGCGGCAACATGCACTCCGGCTATCAAGTGGGCGGCGCTAAGGGCACATACGGAATCAGGGACAGCAGCCGGGCCTGCTTGATGGCCCGGGTGACCCGCCGTTGGTGGCGGGCGCAATTCCCGGAAATCCGCCGGGGGATGATCTTCCCCCGCTCCGTGACGAACTGCCTCAGGGTGTTGACGTCTTTGTAGTCTATGGGCAAGTTGGCGTCCACGCAGAAACGGCAGACCTTGCGCCGGACATAGAATTGTTTGCGCTTGCGGCGAGGCATTACCGGCATGGCTTATCCCTCCTCACCCTTGGGGGCGGCTTCTTCCACCGGAGCAGCCGCGGCCGGCGCCGCGGCTTCCTCCGGCGCCGGGGCCTCGGGCTCCTCTTCCGGGGCGCGGGCCGCAGCCGCCTTGGCCTTGGCGTCGATTTCCGCCTGCAGGGCCTCCAGGTTGACTTTGTCGGATTTTTTGCTGGTGAGGAAGCGGATGATGCGGTCGTCGATGCGGTAATTCCGCTCCAGTTCCTTGACGGTGGCCGGGGTCCCGGCGTAGTCCACCACGACGTAATAGCCCTTGGTGGTGTGTTGGATCTTGTAAGCCAGCTTCTTGCGGCCCCAGTCCTCCACTCCCACCAGGGTGCCCCCCTGGCTGGAGATGATGCGGGTGAATTTGTCGATGGTGGCTTGGATTTCCTCGTCCGGGAGGTCTCCGTTCACCACCCAGACGGACTCATAGCGGCGCATTCTTCCTCCTTATGGCCTTGTGGCCCTGGCGCCTTTGGCCCAGGGCAAGGAGAGTAAATAGTAAAAGTAATATTTACCAGAAAGATGAGATATCGTCAATCACGAAAAAAGAGAGCCGGTTCGCGTGAAGAGTACTGAGTGCTGAGTACTGAGTGTTTAGCGTTGAGTTACTTCTCTTTTTTAATTGGGAGTTCAGTCCTATTTTTTCTTTCAGGCTGTTTGGCTACAGAAACCCTCAATCCCCCCAAAATCAGGGAGACCTCCCTGGCCTTGGACATAATCAGACCAAACCGGTGGCTTTCCAAATATCCGGCATCCAAAGCTACATATAGATGAGAGCGTAATTCAGCACAAGAAGATTTGGCAATGGAAATGAATTGGTGAAATTCCGTCAACCTGCCTCTTTCAAACCCTTCCGCCAGATTAGCCATGATGGAAACGGCCGCCCGCTGCATCTGGGTCTTTAAGCCAAGATCTTTTTTAAAAGACTCCAGGCGGCAAATTTGATAAATCTCCTTCGTCAACTCCCGGGCTTTCTGCCAGGCAATCAACTCTTCAAATCTTTCGATTTTTGCCACTCGGCCCTCATAAAGATTAAAGTTCTGAGTTCTGAGTAGAAAGATTTTGAACTCAACTCAGAACTCAGCACTCAGAACTCAGCACTCAGCACTCAGGACTGCTTTACTGCACGGTGAAATAGGCGTCCCGCTGGGAGCTGCCGTAGCTGCTGGAGAGCCGGCTGGTGACGGTGTAATTACCCGGGCTGGCGTTGCTGGGCAGGGAATAGGCCACCGAATCGCTGAAGGTGCCGTTGGCGTTGGTCACCGTAGTCTGATAGGGCTGCCCCAAAAGCTGGCCCTGAAAGCGCACTTCCCTGACCAGATTCACGGAAATCGGGGTGTTGGACGGAGTCAGGATAGTGTATTGCATCCCCAGGTTGACCTGTTGCCCCGGCCGCACCACCGAAGGATCGGCGCTGGCCGAATCAATGGCCACCACGTTGCCTTGGGCCGGCTGGTAATTATAGGCCTGGGCTGCAGCCTGTTGGGAGCGGATCTCGCTGTTGCGGTGCCGGGCATACAGATAACCGCCCACGCCGCCCAGGAGACCGCCGGCCGCGGCCCCGACCCAGGCGCCGGTGGCCGGCGCGCCGGTGGCGGCGCCGATGATGGCGCCGATGGCCGCGCCGGTGGCCGCCCCACCCAGGGCGCCGGCGCCGGTGGAACGGGCCGGATCATAGTAACCGCTTTCAGATACGCAACCCGCCAGGGAAACGGCAAAAATCACCAACATGGCCCATGCCAAGATTTTTCTGGACATTACGATCTCCCTCCTAGTTCTGAGCTGGTCGGAGCGGTGCAGCCTTTAATAAAGAATGGCAAAAATCCCTGGATAAATCAATAAGTCTTTTTTGGGGGGATGCAAGGGGCCGGCTTGGGGAAGGAAACCTCGAGGCCCAAAGGGGAGGGATGGCTCGGACGTCCAGGGAGGGCAGCCGGTGGGACGTCCGAGCCTTGGGGGAAGACTATTGGTTAAGGTACATGCAGGACATATTGCTGTAGGGGGCCGTGTCGTCCAGCCAGACCAGGACGGTCTTGCTCAGGCTGATGGACGTCAAGGCGGTGGCCAGCATCTCCTTGCTGCGGGCGCCGGTGGTGTCGGCGGAGAAATAAGTTCCGGCCGCGTAGGGCGGGGTGGCGGACGTATCGGTTAACTGGATGTAAGTGAAAGTACCGCCCACCCCGACGGAGTTCACGTTGGCGGTGGACCACGTGCCGGCCGCCGAGCATAAGCTCGGGACGACACAGAGCATCGCCAGCACCATTGCCGTTACTACCATTACCTTCCGCATTTTCACCTTCCTCCTTTAAATTAACCTAATTGTTGTTATTGGCAACATTCGCAAAAATGGGGTTAGAGCAGAACCAGACAGGCCCAGGCCTCCCGTCGCCCAAGTTAGTTCATGAGCAGGAGCAAGATTTCCTGGGAGATGTAAGCGGCTTTGCCGTTCATGACCAGGAAGATCTCGGTGTTGTCCACATAACGGCCCCGCACCGGATCGGTCTGGTCGGCATAGCCGGCCAACAGGCCGGCGCCGGCCCCTTTGGCAAAGACCGGGATCAGGGAGTTGCTGTGATCGCCGGAATTGAAGCTGGCTCCGGGAAGCACGCCTATGCCATTATTCACCACTTCATTAAAGGTTCCCGCAGTCGGCCCCCACAGGTGTCCGGTCTCATGGTCGGCGGTGACGATGAGCAGGGTGTCGTTCCAGTTGCTGTGGGCGTTGACCCATTCCACCACGACCTGCACCGCGTTATTAAAATCCATCTGCTCTTCGATCATTTGGCCCAGTTGATTGGCATGGTTGGCCCAGTCCACCGCGCCGCCTTCCACCATGAGGAAGAAGCCCTTGGGGTTCTTATTTAGAACATTGAGCGCCCCCTGGCTCATGGTGGCCAGGGAGGGCACGTTGGCGTTGAAAGCCAGGCCCGAAGGGTTGAGGGGGTCGGCCCCTTTAACGGCCAAAGTCCGGGACTGCTGGGCGGTGGTGGCAGCCTGCAAGGTGCCCACCACTTTGTTTACGGCGGGATTGGGATCGTTGGCCAGGTTCTCGAATTCCGTCTTGGTCTGGATGAGGGTCCAGCCCTGGGGATGCGTGCCGCCGGTCAGCTGGGCCCAGGTCGTGTCTCCTCCCACGTATTTGGTGCTCAAGACCGCGGGTTGGCCGTTGTCGTCAAACCCAGGATTCCCGGCCCCCATAATGACGTTCAGGGGGCTGGCGCCACCCAGCATTTCATTGGCGATGGCGGAGTAGTTGTTGCGGCTGACATTGTGGGCGAACATGCCGGCGGGGGTGGCATGGCTCCATTGCACCGTGGAGACCACTCCGGAGGATTTGCCTAATTCTCCGGCAATCTCGGTGATGGTCTTCAGCTGGGCGCCGGTGGTGCTGAGGTTGAGCTGGTTATCGTAAATCTTCACGCCGGTGGCCAGGGCGGAGGCGGCGGAGGCGGAATCCGTAGCACTGCTGGGGGTAATGACGTAATTGAAGTCTGCCCAGGCCTGGAAGGGGTCATAGCCGATGGCGGGGACGGGTGGAGGGCCTATCTTGCCGGCGGAAAAAGTGCTGCAGCCGTACCTGTAGGGAAAATTTTCATAAACCGGGGTGGCGCCGGTCCAATAATTCGTGGCCTTGATGCTGTTATAGCCCTGCCCGTCGCTGATCATGAGGATGACGTTCTTGGGCATTGCGGCCGAGGCCAGGCTCGACCATAGGATCAGGGTGAGGACAGCCAGCGCGCTTACCCAGGTTTTCATTCGACCATGCCGCATATATTCCTCCTTTAGAGCCAAGATGTGCTCTTGATTAGCAGGAGGATATTAATGGTAGATTACTGCGAAGTTAATTTTTGATTTGATGGCTGACCATTGAAGAAGATACTGATTTTAATAGTAAAATAAAGCGGGCCGGAATGCGGAAATATTACTGGCGGATGGTTGGTCGGTCCCGCCCAGGCTAATTTGGCCCCTGGACCCTGCTCAAGGGCTCATACGGACGGCGCGAATCTGGTCCAGGATGCCGTTGACAAAGGCCCCCGAATCATCGCTGCCGAACCGCTTGGCCAGCTCCACGGCCTCGTTGATGACCACCTTGGGAGGGATTTTGGCTTGATAGAGGAGTTCATAGGCGGCCAGGCGCAGGAGATTGCGGTCCACCACGGTCATGCGCTCCAGGCGCCAGTGCTCGGAATAGCGGGCAATGAGGGCGTCCAGTTCTTCCAGATGGGCGGCCACCCCGACCGACAATTTCCGGAGATAGGCGGGAGGTGCGCCCTGTTTTAGGCTTACCTGGATAATGCGACGCACCGGGCCGACTCTGAGTCCGAGGTTTTTGAAGGGGATCATGGCGGCGCGGGCCCTTCTGGCGCGAAGAATAAACAAGGGCCCGAAGTGTTTCCAGAACCGCCCCGGTTCCTCCGGGCTGCGGCCCCCGACAAAATCGGCCTGATAAAGGAATTGCAGCGCCCATTCCCGGCACTGGCTGCGGGAATAAGCCGCCAAAAAATCAGGCTCCCAGTTCTTTCAGGAGATTGACCATCTCGATGGCCGCGGCTGCGGCGGCGAAGCCCTTGTTGCCCGCCTTGCTGCCGGCCCGCTCCACCGCCTGTTCGATGGTGTCGGTGGTGAGGATGCCGAAGGAGATGGGAACCCCGGTCTCCAGGCTCACCATGGCGATGCCTTTGCTCACTTCGGCGGCCACGTAATCGAAATGCGGCGTGGAGCCGCGGATCACCGCACCCAGGCAGATTACCGCGTCGTAGGCCCGGCTTTCGGCCAGGCGCTTGGCCACCAGCGGCACCTCCCAGGCGCCGGGGACCCGCGCCACCGTCAGGTCCCCGTCGGCCGCCCCCTGGCGCCGCAGGCAGTCCAGGGCGCCGTCCAGCAGGCGCTCGGTGATAAAGGAATTGAAGCGGCTGACGATCAGGGCGAATTTTAAACCTGCTCCACTGAGTTTGCCTTCGACTGTGCGCATTAATCACCCCTTGAAGTCTTCGTAAGTTTGATCTGGGGGTAAAAGGGAAAAAGGGGAAAGGGGGAAAAGGTTGAAAACTGAAGCCCCTACCTTTTCCCCTTTTAACCTTTTCCCTCTTTCCCCTCCTTTAACTCTCCACCAGCTTCAACAAATGCCCCATTTTCTGGCACTTGGTCTTGAGGTAATTGCGATTCACCCGGTTGGGGGGTATTTCCAGGGACACCCGCTCCACCATCTTGAGCCCGTAGCCCTCCAGGCCGATGATTTTTTTGGGATTGTTGGTCATCAGACGCATCTGGCGCACCCCCAGGTCCCGGAGGATTTGGGCCCCGATGCCGTAATCCCGCAGGTCCGCCTTGAAACCCAGGGCTTCGTTGGCTTCCACCGTGTCGGCCCCCTGGTCCTGCAATTCATAAGCCCGCAGCTTGTTGATCAGGCCGATGCCCCGGCCCTCCTGGTGCATGTAGAGGATGACCCCTTTGCCTTCGCACTCCACCAACTGCATGGCGGCTTCCAATTGGTCGCCGCAGTCGCAGCGCAGGGAGTGGAAGACGTCGCCGGTGACGCATTCGGAATGGACCCGCACCAGCACCGGCTCGGCGGGGTCGATCTCCCCCTTCACCAGGGCCACGTGCTGGTTGTCGTCCACGTCGTTGTCGTAAGCGATGGCGGTGAATTCCCCGAAATAGGTGGGGAGCTTCACGGTGGCCCGGCGGTGCACGAAAGATTCGTGTTTCAGGCGGTAAGCCACCAAATCGGCAATGGTGGCGATTTTGATATTATGCTCCGCGGCAAACTGCTCCAGGTCCGGCATCCGGGCCATGGTGCCGTCGTCCTTCATGACCTCGCAGATGACCGCGGCGCCCTTCAAGCCCGCCAGGCGGGTGAGGTCGGTGGAGCCTTCGGTCTGGCCGGTGCGCACCAGCACCCCGCCCTTGCGGGCCCGGATGGGGAAGACGTGGCCGGGGCTCACCAAATCGTCCGGCCGGGTGTGGTCCGCCACCGCGGTGAGGATGGTGGTGGCCCGGTCCGCCGCCGAAATGCCGGTGGTCACGCCCCGCCGGGCCTCGATGGACACGGTGAAGGCCGTCTTGAAGCCTGACTGGTTGTCCCGCACCATCTGGGGCAGTTGCAGGCGCTCCACCAGGGCCGGCTCCAGAGCCAGACAGATGAGGCCCCGGCCGAAACGGGCCATAAAGTTGATGGCCTCGGGGGTCACCCGTTCCGCGGCCATGGTGAGGTCGCCCTCGTTTTCCCGGTCTTCGTCGTCCACCAGGATGATCA
>CAZOCQ010000147.1:0-7936 GCA_964578335.1 uncultured Desulfobacca sp. | reverse complement strand
CAACCCTCTCCCCTCGCAGGGGAGAGGGGGTTTTTCTGTTTTCGACCTAAGTCTGTACTGACCGCGGATAAAATGGTGCGGTCGCAATTGTTTCTTTTTAATTTCCAGCGCTCTTGCAAAATCGCTGCCGGACACTCCTGAGGCGGCAGGCCTTTCCTCATATTCAAGTTAGGCAGGAGGTATTGGATTAAAGAATCTTAAAATGGTCTCAGGTGGTCTCAGGCTCTCGGGCTGAGATCGTTGGCCGTTCACCCAACCGCCGGCCTCCGGCCGGAATTGTAGGAGAGGCCATGAAACATAGCTGTTGGCTAGAAATTGGTTGGTTAAGACCGTTGCGGCGCAGTTTGGCGATTGCCCTGTGGGTCTGCCTCCTGACCGCGGCCTTTCTGAGCCCCGCCCTGGCCGGGGACGGCGCCCTGGACCCGAGCTTCGACCCCGGCGTCGGGGCCAACCATGTTCCCATTGTCTTCAGTCAAATCCTCTACAATGACTTCAGCGGCAAGTCCATGATCACCGGCTCCTTCACCGAGGTGGGCGGCCACCCCACCCGGGGCCTGGCCCGCTTGAACGCCGACGTCACCACGGATACCAGCTTCACTTCCCCGCTCATTTCCGGCTGGGTGAACAGTTGCTACCTGCTCAGTCCCGGCGACCCCAACAGCCAGATGCTCATCGCCGGTCCCTTCGAGGTTCCCTCCAACTCCGGCGCCTATTATGGCCTGGCCCGGTTGAACGCCGACGGCACGGTGGATTCCAGCTTCACCCATACCTTCGGCCCCTGCCCGGGCATGAGCGGCATCGGGGTGCAGTCGGACGGCAAGATCGTGGTGGGGGGCACTTCCCTGGCGGTCAACGGCTATCCAGGCACCACCTTCTACCTGCTGCGCCTGGACGCCAACGGCAACGTGGATCCCACTTTTACCATGCGCTCCGCCCCCGGGGCCCTGGTGCGCATGGTGCAGGCTTATCCCAGCGGTGACTCCACCTATCCCAACTACCTCCGCATCTTCGGGGTCTTTCCGCGTTGGTCGGACCCCACCCACACCAATTACATGGTGCTGGTGAACGCCAGCGGCAGCGTCATGCAGACCATCGGCGACGAGATTATTGACGGCCCCATTCTCAGTTATTGGCTCCAGGGCGACAATAAGATGGTCATCGTCGGCGACTTCAATACGGTTTACGGCACGAGCATGAACGGCGTGGCCCGCCTGCTCCCCGCCGGGGGCCTGGACCCCGATTTTAATCAGGTCGGCGCCGGCGCCAACCGCTTTGTCCAGAAGGTGGTGGTGGATACCGGCAATAAGCCGGTGCTGGCGGGTTACTTCACCTCCTTTAACGGCACCCCCTGCGGGTATTATGTCCGCCTGAACTATAACGGCTCGGTGGACGCCACCTGGAACCCTGGAGGCGTCGGCGCCGATGACCGCGTCTGGAACATCTTAAAAAATTGGAGCACCGGCACCTGGATGATCTTCGGCGCCTTCCAAAACATCAACGGCCAGCCCCGTCCCTGCGGCGCCGCCCTGGCGGCGGACGGCGCCCCGCTTTCCGGCTCCACCACCCTGGCCCACACCGGCACCGCCACGGTTTACACTGTCCAGGACAGCTACCAGGGACTCTACCTCGGCGGCGACTTCTCCGGCTATGGCGGCAAATATGGCTCCAGACAGGGGCGGGCTTACTTTGACGGCAGCGTGGACCTCTCTTTTCGGGCCCAGATGAATGGGGTGGTCAAAAGCATCCGCACCCAGCCCGACGGCAAAATCCTGGTGGCCGGCACCTTCGACACCGTGTACGGCTATAACCCCCGCACCGGCCTGGCCCGGTTCAATGCCGACGGCTCCCTGGATCGCGCCTTTAAGCCCATCATCGCTAAAGCGGACGGCTCCACGCCCGATCTGGGCTTTGCCGACGTTGACTGGAATACCGGGAAGATCATGATCGGCGGGGATTTCGCCTCGGTCAACGGCCTCCCCCGCAGCAGCATCGCCCGCCTGAACGGCGATGGCTCCCTGGACACCACCTTCAACTTTAACCCCGCCTCCATGCCGGGTCTGAGCAACATTGTGGTCAACGGCGCCGGCGCCGACGACCCCACCGGTCCCATCCCCATGGCCGGGAAGGCGGTTTATAACGGCTCCCCCTGCGGCTTCGGCGCCCGGCTGCTCAACAACGGCGCCCTGGACACCACCTTCGCCACCGGTCCCAGCCCGGTGCCCAACGTCGTCGTCTTTAACGGCAATGCCAGAACCGGAGCCTTCATCGAAGCCACCGGGCAGATCCTTTTGGCGGGTGATTTTACCCAGGTGATCGATGGCGTCACCAACCCCACCCACAACTATATCGCCCGGTTCAGCCCCGACGGCATACTGGACCCCACCTTCAACCCCACCGGCCCCAACGGACCCATTTATGAGCTGCAACAGCAACGGCCCAACGCCAAGTACTTTATCGGCGGGTCCTTCACCACCTATAATGGGGTGGGCAGGAACAATATCGCCCGCATCAATGCTGATGGTGTCCTGGACACCAGCTTCGATCCCGGCGCCGGGGCCAACGGCGCGGTTTATACCCTGGATTGGAACAGTTATATGCGCCGGCTGATGATCGGCGGCGCCTTCACCACCTACAACGGCGTCAGCCGGATAAGGGTCGCTCGCCTCCTGGCCGGCGGCTCCTATAACCCGGCCATCCCCTTGCTGTTGCTGCTGGATTCGACCATAGCGCCCTAGCAAGGTCTCAGCCCAAAAGCAGAAAGGGGTAACGGCTCCCAACAGCCGTTACCCCTTAGTTTTTGGCCGCCATCAAACTGGCCTCCGCCAGAAAATTCAAAAATATTTCTCGCCAAGGCGCAAAGGGCGCAAAGAAGAAATGTGGAACAGCCGCCCTCGGCTGTTCTTTATATCCCCCCGTGCAGTGCAGGGTGACCTGCGCGCCCGCCGCCGAGCACTGCGGCCCGCGCCCCGGCTACTTCGCAACCACCACCTGGAGTTTGACGAAAAACTCCGGGGGCTTGTCCTTCTCCCAGGGCCGGGCGATGGGGACCGACAGCTCGGTGCTCCCTGGCTGCCGGGCCTCCCAGATGAACTCGATGCGCCCGAAGTCGCCCATCAGCGGCTGCGGTCGTTTCTCCGGGGGGATATCCTGGCGGGAGAGCAAAGTCAGGACCTGGCGGTCATAAACCGGCTCCAAAACGGCATAGCCGCCGCTGCCGGGATTGCGCAGATTCAGGCGCAGCCGCTCTCCCACCTTTAAGGTCGCCGTCCGCCCCGAATCTTTTTCGGTGAAGGTCTGGGTGGCGGCCGAAGCGGCCTGGAGTGTTGGGGTGGACGTCGTCAGGATCATGACCGCCAGAACCGTCAATAATGGAAACGCCAGCCGGGATAACCGCACGTCGGGTCCCTCCTAGCAAAGTTGATGAACTGCCCCCCGGCTTATTCCACCGGCTTCTTGCCTTTTTTCCCCTTTTTGGGGGCCTCTTTGCCGCCCAAAAGCTTCTCCTGGCCCGGCAGCGGCCCCAGCCACTGCACCTTGCCGGTGTCCAACTCATAGAGAGCGCCCACCAGCCTGGTCTTGCCGGCCTTCACCGCCCCTTTAA
The DNA here is from genome assembly GCA_964578335.1 of uncultured Desulfobacca sp. Classification (GTDB taxonomy): domain Bacteria; phylum Desulfobacterota; class Desulfobaccia; order Desulfobaccales; family 0-14-0-80-60-11; genus JAPLJC01. The sequence continues at coordinate 4,335 of CAZOCQ010000147.1, read as the reverse complement.
TCAACTGGCTCTGTTGCAGGGTATCCTCCATGGCCTGGAAGACGTTGCCCTTGACCGCGGCCTCGATGACGACTTCTTTGGCGGCCCCGGGGTGGTCCTCCAGGGCCTTGGCCGCCGCCGGCTTAATGGGCTCCACCAGGGCAGCGAGGTTGGCCGGCAGCTTGGCTTTTTCGAGCACCGCGGCCACCGCGCCGCACTGGCTGTGGCCCAATACCACCACCAGCGGAGTCCGCAGTTGGTCCACGGCGTATTCCAAGGAGCCCAAAGCCTCGCCGGCCGCGACGTTGCCGGCCACCCGCACCGTAAAGAGGTCGCCGATCCCCTGGTCAAAAATGATCCCCACCGGCGCCCGGGAGTCGGCGCAGGCCAGCACCGCGGCGAAGGGGTGCTCCCCCTGGCCGTGGGTCAAGGCCCGGCGCACCGCGTCCTGACGGGGGTGCCGGGCTTTGCCCTCCAGGTAGCGGGCGTTGCCCTCCTGCAGCATTTTCAAAGCCTCGTCGGCGGAGATGCCGGGGCCGGCGCCGGAGGCCCAGGCCAGGGCGGCCAGGGCCGCCAAGCACCATAAGGTTAACAGCGAGCAGGCGGTTTTCTTCATGGGGCGCCTCTCAGACCTGGAAATTCGGGAAAGCAGGGGCGGTTCGCGAACCGCTCCTACGTTTGCCCGGCAGATATTTTGAGGTAGCCTGGCGGCAGCAAGGCACAGGCTGGAAGCCTGCGCTACCGTTTTATTTCCCGCAGGACGGACAGGAGGGGGCTGCGGCCTCGGCTTTCCTGCCCTCTTCTTCGGCGCCCTTCATCAGTTCCCGGGCCAGTTCCATCATCTGGCGCAGCTTGTCGTCCACTTTGCCGTTGACCGAATCGGGCTCCCAGGCGCCGTCGGCCTGGCGCCGGCCCGCCGGCAGGCCGGTGAGCAGCTCCAGGGCCTCGTCCACGTGGCCGACGGCCCAGACGTGGAATTGGCCCGCTTTGACTGCGTCCACCACTTCCTTTTTCAGCATCAGGTCCTGGACGTTGGCCTTGGGGATGATGACCCCCTGGGTGCCGTCCAGTCCCCGGGCCTGGCAGACCTTATAAAAGCCCTCGATCTTCCAGTTGACCCCGCCGATGGGCTGGGCCTCGCCCCGCTGGCTCACCGAACCGGTCATGGCGATATTCTGGGCCAGGGGAATCTCCGCCACCGCGGAGAGCAGGGTCACCAGCTCCGCCAGGGAAGCGGAATCGCCCTCCACCATGCCGTAGCTCTGTTCGAAGCAGAGGCTGGCGCTCAGGGTGAGGGGCTTGTCCTGGGCGAAACGGCTCTTCAGGAAGCCGGATAAGATAAGCACCCCTTTGTTGTGGATGTTGCCGGCCAACTGGGCCTCCCGGTCAATGGTCACCACCCCTTCCTTGCCCAGGGAGACGGTGGCGGTGATGCGGCTGGGGCGGCCGAAGGCGTGGTCCCCCAGGGCGTAAACCGACAGGCCGTTCAGCTGGCCCACCACCTGACCCTCGGTTTCGATGAAGAGCATGCCTTCGTCAATGAACTCCTGCATCTTCTCTTCCGGCAGGTCGGCCCGGTAAATCTGCTCCTGGATGGCCTTTTCCACGTCGGTGCCGAAAATGACCTCGTGGGTGTTGGTCCGGGCCCAGTAGTTGGCCTCTTTCAAGGTGTCCATGACTTCCATGAGCTGCAGGGTGAGTTTGGCCTGGTGCCCGGCCAGTTCCTGGGCGTGTTCGATGAGGCGCGCCATCCCGGTCTTGTGCAGGGGCAGGAGTTTCTGTTCGTGGCAATAGCCCGCCACCAGTTCGGCGAACTTCCGGACGTGCTCGTCGGTCTTGCGCATCCGGGAGTCGAAATGGGCCTTGATCTTGAAGAACTTGTGAAAGTCTTCGTCATAGGTATAGAGAATCTGATAGATGTACGGGTCGCCGATGAGGATGATCTTGATGTTCAGGGGAATGGGCTGAGGCTGCAAGGTCCGGGTGGTGATGAGCCCGAACATCTCCGCCGGGTCCTCGATCTTCACTTCCTTGTTTTTGAGGCAGCGTTTCAGGGCCTCGTAGGAAAAGAACCAGCGCAGCAGGGTCAGGGCCTCCAGCACCAGGTAGCCGCCGTTGGCCCGGTGCAGGGAGCCGGAGCGGATCAGGGTGAAATCCGTCACCAGGGCGCCGAACTGGGCCCGGCGCTCCACCGCCCCGAAGAGGTTGGGGTAAGTGGGATTGTTTTCGAAGACCACCGGAGCCCCCATGGTTTGGCTGTGGTCCACGAAGACGTTCACCTGGTACTGGGTGAAGCTGGGCTCCGGCATGGGGAAGGGAAAAGGACCCTGGGTCCCGGGCCGTTTCTTCAGGTCGTCGATGTTTTTCAGGATGTCCTGTTGCACGTCGTTGAGATAAGCGATGACCTGGTTCAGCTCCTTAAATTTCTCCCGCAGCTCTTCCATATGATGGCCCACCACGTAGAGGGCCACGTCCTGGTCCAGCTTCTTTTCCTTCTCCTGGTAATCCTTCTCCATTTTGCGGATCTTGCGGATGGCCTCGTTCATCACCGTGTGGAGCTGGGTGGACTTCTGGCGCAACTGTTCCCGCTCCTCGTCGCTCAGGCCCTTGAGTTCGTCTTCACTCAGGGGCTTGCCCTCTTTGCCCGGGAAGATCATCAGCCCGGTGGGGGAGATGTTGAGGATGAAGCCCTCCTCGCCGGCCTTGGCGTCCAGTTCCTGGAGAATGGCGTTGCGCTCCTGGGTGAAGGTGTGCATCAAGGATTCCCGGCGATTGGAGTAGTCCTCGCTCTCGAAGACCTCGGGAATCTGCACCCTCAGGGTGGAGAGGAGTTCCTCCATGTCGGCTTTGAGTTCCCGCCCCTTGCCCTTGGGCAGGCTGAGACTCTGGGGCTGCTCCGGGTCCTGGAAATTATGGACGTAAATGTAATCCGGGGGAGAAGGCTCTTTGGCCGCCAGTTCCGTCAGGTAAGACATGATGGCCTCGGTCTTCCCGGCCCGGAAAGGCCCGGCCACGAAGATGTTGTATTCCAGGTCCTTGACTCCCAGGCCGAACTCCAGGGCGTGCACCGCCCGGTCCTGGGCCACCACCCGTTCCTTCAGGGGGGTGAGGTCCAGGGTGGTTTCGAAACCCAGTCCGTCGGGGTCGCAAAAGGCGCGCAGACTCTCCGGCTTCAGTTCCCAGCGATTCGGTGCCATGAGTCCTCCTCAGGTTGCAAATTCAAGTAAAATCGAAAACCGAAAACCGTATTCGGCGACAGGCTCAGCCGGTCAATTCGTGCAGCCGGGTTAAGGGACAGACCTGCGGGTCGTGGAACCCCGGGCCTTCCAACTGGATGGTGTTGTGCTCCAGGCCGAAACGCCGCCGCAGGATCTCCTCCAGCTCCCAAGTGAGGCAGTCCCGGTCCAAGGGCCCGCCGTTGATGACCACGTGGACGCTGGCGGCAAAGATTCCCGAGGCGATGGTCCAGACGTGCAGATCATGGACCTGCTTCACCTCCGGGTGGGCCAGCAGGCGTTTTTGCACCTCGTCCAGGTTGATGTGCTTGGGAGTGGCTTCCATCAGAATATTGGCGGCCTCCCAGACCAGTTGCCAACTGCTGATGACGATCAACGCACCCACCGCCATGGCGGCCACCGGGTCAAACCAGTACCAGCCCTGCCACCAGATGGCCGCACCGGCGGCCATGGCGGCCACCGAACCCAACGAATCCCCCAGGAGGTGCAAAAACGCCGACCGCAAGTTGAGGTTGTGTTCCCGGGTGGGCAGGAGCACGTACATCCCCAGGAGATTCACCAGCAGCCCCAGGCTGGCAATGACCAACAAAGGCGCGCCGCTGATGGCCGGAGGCTTAAAAAAGCGGCCCATGGCCTCATAAAAGATATAGCCGGCCATGGCCCAGAGAGCCAGGCCGTTGACCAGGGCCACCAGGATTTCCAGGCGGTGGTAGCCGAAGGTCCTTTGGGCCGTGGGGCTTTTCAGGGTCCAGCGCAGGGCCAGCAGGCTCAGGCCCAGGGCGGCCACGTCGCTCAACATGTGGCCGGCGTCGGCCAGCAGGGCCAGGCTGTTGGTGAGGAGGCCGCCCACCAGTTCCACCACGAAAAAGGCCGCCTGGGTCCAGAAGGCCAGGCTCAAGCGGGCCCGGCTGCTCTGGAAGCGATCCCGGTGGTGGTCGTGGTTGTGGCCGTTCATGTCAGTTCAAAGTTCAAGGTTCAAAGTTCGAAGTTGATGAAGTCGTAAAAAGTTATTTTTCCCCTTCCCTGGCGGGAGGAAATTAAGGGTAGGGTGGGATAAGCGGTGGAAAATACGCATTTTTGCCACCCCCTCCCTAACCCTCCCCCCTCAAGGGGGAGGGAA
>CAZOCQ010000146.1:0-7963 GCA_964578335.1 uncultured Desulfobacca sp. | reverse complement strand
CGCCGGTATCCCTTGCGCGGCCGGAGACTAAGGCGCATTCCCAGGGCCAGCCAGAGGCAGACCAGGAGAAAGCCGAAGCCCAGGCTGCGGTCGGCCCCTATGGTCTCCAAATCGTGCTTGGTCAAGCCGTTCACCAGGTCAAAGGACCCCAGGGCCAGCTTGGTCTTCTTGTAAGAGTTCCAACTCATCTCACCCGGCGCCGGGGGCGGGTCACCCGGCTGCTCCGCCAGATACCGTTCCCAAGGCGCAAACACCTGTGAACCTGCGGCCAGCCCTGCCCCAAACAGGAGCAGGAGCCCCAGCAGGCTGAAAGCCACGGCCTTTTTCATCTATTGACTCCGGAAAGCGGGCAGGGTGCGGCGCGAGGAAAGAAGGATTGGGGGTAAGAGGGTTAGTCAACCCACCCGCAGGTGATGGTCAAATCATTACGTAAATTTATATATTAATACCGGCGTTGTCAATGGCCGCCCTCATCCGCCTGTTCTCACATTGATTTCCGCCGCCAAGTCTGTTAGCATGTCAGGCAAGATACCTTAGGTTAAGGACTTGATGTCACCCAAAAAAATCGCCTGCGCTGGTCTCATCTTCCTCCTGGCGGCGGCCTGCGCCGGGGTGAAGCCGGAGTCGCCGCCGGCGGGCCTGAGCCTGGACTGGGGCGAACCGAAGACTTTCGATTATCAGGGGATTAAAATCAATTACTACGAGGCGGGCCGGCAGGGGCCGCCCGTCCTGCTGCTGCATGGCTTCGGGGCTTGCGCCTACACCTGGCGTTTCCTGATTCCGGCCCTGGCCGAAGGGCGCCGGGTCTTCACCCTGGAACTCAAGGGCTTCGGCCTCTCCGACAAGCCCGCCGACGGCCGCTACGCCGTGGCCGACCAGGCCGAAATCGTGGCCGACTTCATCCGGCAACACAACCTGCGCCATCTGGCAATCATGGGGAATTCCATGGGCGGCGCGGTGGCCCTGATGACCTATTTTAAGTTGCGGGAGGAGGCGCCGCCCCGGATCAGCAAGCTGGTGCTCATTGACAGCGCCGGCTACCCCCAGAAGCTGCCCTGTTACATCCGGCTGGCCCAAATCCCCGGCCTCGGCGCCGCCGTGGGCAAGTTGCTGTCGCCCCGCCTGGCCGCCACCCTGGTGTTGCGCAAATGCTACTATGACAACGCCAAAATCACCGAAGAGCAGATCAACACCTACGCCTACTACGGCAGCCTGCCCGGGGCCCCGGAGGCGGTGAGCCGGACCGCCGCCCAACTGGTGCCCAACCATAAAGAAATGGAGGCCCTCATCGCCCAATATAAGACCATCACCGTGCCCGTGCTGATTGTCTGGGGCAGGGAAGATGAGGTGGTGCCCCTGAAAGTGGGCGAGAATTTCAAGCGGGATATCCCCAACTCCGAACTGGTCGTTATCCCCCAATGCGGGCATATCCCCCTGGAGGAGGAGCCGGAGGCGACCAAGAAGGCGGTTTTGGAATTTTTAAAGAAATGATCCACCAGAAGAAGAAACAGGGGTCATTTTAACATTGACAGGGGTGAAGAAGAAAAAAGGTGGCACAGGCGTCCCGCCTGTGCACTCTTTTAAAATCACCAGAAGGACGCTGCCCCACTGGCAGCGCCCCGGCAGCGTCTATTTCCTTACCTGGCGCTGCAAACAGGGCGAAGTCCTTTCCCCGGAAGAACGCACCATTGCGTTGCAGGCGCTGCAATATTGGGATCGCCGCAAATGGACTATATACGCCGCGGTTGTTATGCCTGACCATGTGCATGTTCTGGTGCAACCTCTGACTATCCCTGAAACCGATGGCTTTTTTGATCTGGCGGAGATCATTCACAGCGTCAAGAGCTTCAGCGGCCATCAAATTATTAAACAGAGGAACAACAAGGGTTCTGTCTGGCAGGATGAGCGCTACGACCGCATTGTCAGGGATGAAGTGGAATTTTTAGAGAAATGGCAGTATATTATGGACAACCCGGTAAGGAAGGAATTGGCCCGGAGTTGGGAGGATTATCCCTGGCTTTATATTAAAAATGATTAATAAGAGGGCACAGGCGGGACGCCTGTGCCACCAAAACCCAGCTAATTTTTATGTTTTTTGATTTTATTAAAAGTTTGGCAGCAAAGAAAAAATAAACCATGCCACCTGATTTAAAAGGTGGCACAGGCGTCCCGCCTGTGCAAATAATAAATGAATATAACTATGAAAATTTATAAAGAACTGGATTTAAATAACCATGCGACCCTCCTGGAATGAATATTTCATGCTCATCGCCAAGCTGGTGAGCACCCGATCCACCTGCAACTCCCGGCCCACCGGGGCGGTACTGGTGAAGGACAAGCAGATCCTGGCCACCGGCTACAACGGCTCCATGCCGGGCGCGCCCCACTGCCTCGACGACCTCATGCCCGACGGCGCCCCCTACTGCCACCGCCGGGCCTTGAAGATCGCCGACGTGGACAAATACAACTACTGCCGGGCCTCCCATGCCGAGGCCAACGCCATCGCCCAGGCGGCCCGCTACGGCGTGGCCATTAAGGGGGCCACCCTCTACGTCACCCTGCAGCCCTGCTTCGTCTGTATCAAGCTCTTGGCCACCGCCCAGATCAAGCGGGTCTATTTCGAACTGGCCTACGAGTCCCAGGACGCGGCCCGGGACGCCTTCTGGCAGGAGGCGGTGCAGCAGGCCGGCATCGAAGTCTTTGAGCAGCTCAGCATCTCCGAGGGAGCCCTGGCTTACATCCTGCCCAGTCTGGAGGGCATCACCTCCCGGCGGCGGCTGGCCGCCACCGCGGCCGGGGCCCCGCCGCAGACGCCCGGCGCCTTGGAGCAGGATTAATTTTTTCTCTGTGTTCTCCGTGTCTCTGTGGTAAAAGATTTTAACCACAGAGGCACAGAGGTCACAGAGGACCACAGAGATGGCCAAAAACAGCGCCCCCAAGAAGAGCAGTCCCAAGAAGGCCAAGCCCAAAACCGCCAGCGCGGCGGCGCCGGAGCCTTCGCCGCCGGCCCCCACCTGGCCGCGCCGCCTGGGGCAGGAGATGACCGCCCTGCTGCTGCTGGGGCTGGCCGGGTTTCTCTTCCTGGCCTTCGGCAGCCACACCCTGCAAGACCCCCAGGGGCTGCTGGCCATCGGCAACGCCGCCGCGGTGAAGAACGCCGCGGGCAAGGCCGGGGCCCTGGCCGCGGCCTACGCCCTCTGGACCTTCGGCTTGGCGGCCTTTTGGCTGCCTCTGGCCGCCCTGGGTCTGGCCTGGCAGTCGCACCGCCGGGGTCTGGACGACCTGACCTGGCCCCAGGCGGCCGCGGCCCTGGGCGTCCTCCTGGCCTCCGCCGGGTTGCTGGCCCTGCTCCGGCCCGCCATTCCCTGGGGCAGCGATCTGATCTACACCGGCGGCCACCTGGGCAGATTCCTGGCCTCCGTCCTACGCGCCGGCCTCAACCCCGCCGGCGCCGCCCTGACCCTGGCCTTGGTGCTGCTCCTCAGCTTCATGGGGGCCACCCGCCTCTCTTATGTTGGGCTGCTCTCCTGGCTGGGTGAGGGAGCGGGCCGTTTCTGGCAGCGTTTATGGCGCCGGGGGGAATGGCTGGAAGAGCCGGAGCCCCGCCCGGCCCGGCCCCGTAAGCCTAAACCCGAAGGCCCGGTCATCAACCTCAACGGCAACGCCCTGGACGAGCCGCCGCCGCCGGTGGTGCAGACCACCCTGGAGGCCGCTGCGGCCCGGCCCAAGCCCACCCCCACGCCGGGAAAATTCACCCTGCCGCCCCTGGACCTGCTGGACCCCTCGCCGCCGTTCAATCACCAGGTCCAGGAAGGGGCCATGGTGGCCCAGGCCCAGAAACTGGAGGACACCCTGCGCCACTTCGGGGTGGACGGCCGGGTCACCGCCATCATGACCGGCCCGGTGGTGAGCCGCTTCGAATACGAGCCGGCCCTGGGGGTCAAGATCAGCAAGATCACCGGCCTGGCCGACGACCTGGCCCTGGCCCTGAAGGCCCTGTCCATCCGCATCGTGGCCCCGGTGCCGGGCAAGGGCGTCCTCGGCATTGAGGTCCCCAACCCTAAGCGCCAGGTGGTGGCCCTGCGGGAACTTTTGTCCGATGCGACCTATCAAAAATCGTCCTCCCGGCTCACCCTGGCCCTGGGCAAAGACATCATGGGCAGCCCGGTGGTCACCGACCTGGCCAAGATGCCCCACCTGCTCATCGCCGGAGCCACCGGTTCGGGCAAAAGCGTCGGCCTCAACGCCATGATCCTGAGCATCCTGTACAAGGCCACCCCCGAGGAGGTGCGCCTGCTGCTGGTTGACCCCAAGCGCATCGAACTCTCCCTCTATGAAGGCATCCCACACCTGCTGCACCCGGTGGTCTTCAACCCCAAGGAGGCCACCATTGCGCTGCACTGGGCCGTGGGCGAAATGGAGCGGCGCTACGCCCTGCTCTCCGACCTGGCGGCCCGCAACATCGAAGGCTACAACCAGAAGGCCAGGGCTAAAAAGCCCGACCCCCGAGTGGAGGAAGGCATCCTGCCCCGGTCGCTGCCCTATCTGGTGATCGTCATTGACGAACTGGCCGACCTGATGCTGGTCTCCTCCCGGGACACCGAAGAATACCTCATCCGCCTGGCCCAGAAGGCCCGGGCCGCGGGCATCCACCTGATGGTGGCCACCCAGCGGCCCTCGGTGGACGTCATCACCGGGCTCATCAAGGCCAACTTTCCCACCCGGGTCTCCTACCAGGTCTCGGCCCGGGCCGACTCCCGGGTCATCCTGGACGCCATGGGGGCCGAGCGCCTCCTGGGCATGGGCGACCTGCTCTTCATGCCGCCGGGCACCTCCCGCCTGAAGCGCCTCCACGGCCCCTTCGTCTCGGAGCAGGAGGTCAGCCGGGTGGCAGAGTTCCTGTCGGCCCAGGCCGAGCCGCAGTATGAGGCGGGGATCACCGAACTCAAGGAACACGAGGAGGAAATCGCCGAAAACGGCGACAAAGACGAGAAATACGCCGACGCCGTGGAGCTGGTGGCCGAAACCAGGAACGCCTCCATCTCCATGTTGCAGCGCAGATTACGGGTGGGCTACAACCGGGCCGCCCGCATGATCGAAACCATGGAAAAAGAGGGCCTCATCGGCCCGTCGGATGGGATTAAGGCGAGGGAGGTTTATATCCCGCGGCGGTAATTTAAGTTCCTACTGCAATTTTTAATAAAAATTCTCTAAAGTTTTTCCCGAAAATTCCGTAACCATATTATATCGCTCAATTTAAGAATATTTGCAAATTGTTAAGAGAAATGCTATGTTTATCAATATGCCTTTAGTTTTGAACCAACTGTCGTTTTTTGATACGAGACCCAAAGGACAACTTCTAAAGTGGGTTGGAAGTAAATATAAATATGCTCATATTATTGTGTCTTATTTTGATATTAAATTTAATCGATATTTGGAGCCTTTTGTTGGCACCGGTGCTGTGTTAGCTACGTTGTCCCCTAGAATAGGCATTGCGGGGGATACATTAAGACCTCTCATTGAAATTTGGGAACTATTAAAAAATGATCCTCAAAGACTGATTAATTATTATACTTCCATTATAACTGATTATTATTTTGACAAGAATAGAGTTTATGAAGAGATCCGGGAGAGATATAATTCTTCACCGAATGGACTTGATTTGTTGATTTTAAGCCGAACCTGCTACGGGGGAGTAGTACGCTTTACCAAAGAAGGTAAAATGAGTACGCCTATAGGACCTCATAAACCTATTGCTCCAAAAACCTTTGCGTTGAGGGTAAGAGAATGGAGAGAACGGGTTAAAGGGACGACCTTTTTCAATCAATCTTTTATTGAAACAATGTCATTGGCGAAAGATGGCGATCTTATATACTGTGACCCGCCATATATCGAATCTCAATCTATATTATATGGAGCGCAAAGTTTCGAGTTTAAAAGATTAATTCAAGAAATCAAACGCTGTAAAGAAGTAGGAGCAAAGGTAGCCTTATCGATTGATGGAAAGAAAAAATCTGGTAAAAAAGTTGTGAACCTAAATATTCCTAGTGGTATTTTTGAAAGGGAAATATATTTGGAGGGTGGAAGTTCCATGCTTAAAAGGTTTCAGGTAAATGGAAAGAGAATGCTGGGAGAGGATGTAGCTGATAGGCTTCTGCTAACTTGGTAGCTATTACTCAAGGCCACTTATTAACAATTTCAGGCCATCTAGTCATAACTTCTCTTCCAAAAATCACTTCATCGACCAACTTCATGTGCATCATATCTATCAGTCTACAAAGATATGATTTTCCTTTTACCCACCAGGTAAACTCATCATCTACAATTAAATAATGTTCAATCCTCCTACCCAGAATTTTTTCAGCTTCGAATATTTCGTATCCATCTAATTGTGTTTCATAGACCCCATCTGCAACCCTACTACCAAAAGTTGTTGTTCCATAATATTCTTTAGTTTCCCAAATAGCTATTGGATTATGAATGGAAGGATAAGCACCGTCCATCCATCGCGATAAAGTAATAATTGGTTTATTATTTTTGTCAGTTATTAGACACAATCCTCTTGGACAGTCGCTAAAAGATTTTCCTTTAAGATTGACCTCTGTCAAAATATTAACTATACAAGTAAGATAGTTTAAATGTTTCTTTTTTCCTTTTTGTTTATTGTAAGGTAGTGCACATTTGGGTCTATGTACTGAATATAGCTCCTCAAAAAGTTTCTGAGCTTGCTCCCTGTTCATTAATAATGGAGCAATATAATCTTCTATAATCGAGTTTCTATAATTCATATATTTCAATACATCCTTTATTTGGTTATGAGATATATTAAATTTGGTTTCAATGGGGATTAAATCATCATCATTATATTTTTTCATGCGTGCTAATTTTTTAGACCTATTTGAATAACCAAGTAATTCTGAAGCATATTTCACTATTGCCCAAAAATCATTCCCTCTATTTAAATAATTATTATTTGGAATCATTACAGTTCTCTTTAAGCAGCCTATATGATTCGATTTTCAAAGCAATAGCTATCTTTTCGATATTTAAAGCTGAAATATTTCTCTCACCCCTTTCAACCGCACCAACATACGTTCTATGAAGTCCGCATATTTCTGCCAGTCGTTCTTGAGAAAGTCCCGTCTTTTGACGGTAATATCTGATATTTTTTCCAATAATCTTAAGAAGTTCCATAATTATTACGGATTATCAATAATTGGTTACTATAAGTCTACAGACTATAAGTAGCATTATTTTCATAATATTTGTGACACGATTTTCATACCTTGTTTGTCAACCGATTTAAATTTGGCGGTTGACAATTAATCCCCAGTGGGTGATTGTTATCTGGGATCGACCTGATGAACTATTTCGATTGGCAAGAGATTTTTCGGTTGGATTGGCCGGGGTTGTGGCCGGTGTTGGGGGAGGCCAGCCGGGTCCGGGAGCGGCGGTTCGGCAAGCGGGTGAGCTTCTGCGTCATTATCAACGCCAAGAGCGGGGCCTGCTCCGAGGACTGCGCCTTCTGCTCCCAGTCGGCGAAGGCAAAGAGCGGCGTGCCTCATTATCCCCTGTTGGCCAAGGAAAGGCTGCTGGAGGCGGCCCAGGCCGCGGCGGCCGCCGGCGCGGCCCGCTTTTCCATCGTCACCTCCGGCCGGGGGATTATCGCCACCAAGGATAAAGGGGCGATTCTTGCGGCGGTGGCCGCCATCCGGGCGGCCCTCCCCGGCCTTCAGGTCTGCGCCTCCCTGGGCATTGTGGAGCAGGAATTTTTAAGGGACCTGAAGGCCGCCGGGCTCTTCCGGTTTCACCACAACCTGGAGGCCGCGGCCTCCCATTTCCCCAAGATTTGCACCACCCACACCTACGCCGACCGGGTGGCCACCATCGAGGCGGCTAAGGAAGCGGGCCTCAGCGTCTGCGCCGGCGGCATCCTGGGGCTGGGGGAATCCGTGGCCCAGCG
>CAZOCQ010000145.1:0-7981 GCA_964578335.1 uncultured Desulfobacca sp. | reverse complement strand
CACCGCTATTCCGCCTCCCGGGGGATCACCAAGCTCAGGGTGGCCATCTCCGACTGGTACAAGCGCCGCTTCGACGTGGACATTGACCCGGAGACCGAGGCCATCGCCACCATCGGCGCCAAGGAGGGCCTCTCGCACCTGGTCCTGGCCACGGTGGAATCCGGGGACGTGGTGCTGGTGCCCAATCCCACCTATCCCATCCATTCGGCCTCGGTGGTCATCTCCGGCGGGCAACTGGTGTCCATTCCCCTGACCCATGACCGGGACTTTTTCGAGGATTTGTACAACATCACCGAGCTGATCCGGCCGCGGCCCAAGATGCTGATCATCTCGTTTCCCCATAATCCCACCACCCGCTGCGTGGATCTCGAATTTTTTAAGAAGATCGTGGACTACGCCAACAAGTACGGGGTCTATATCATCCACGACTTCGCCTACGCCGACCTGGTCTTCGACGGCTATCAGGCGCCGTCCTTCCTCCAGGCGCCCGGGGCCAAGGAGGTGGGGGTGGAGCTCTTTTCCCTCTCCAAGAGCTACAACATGCCGGGCTGGCGCATGGGCTTCGTGGTGGGCAACCAGCGCCTGGTGCACGCCCTGACCCGCATCAAGAGCTACCTGGACTACGGAGTCTTTCAGCCCATCCAGATCGCCTCCATCATCGCCTTAAACGGTCCTTACGACTGCGTGGAGGAGACGGTGGCGGTCTATAAGAAACGCCGGGACACCCTCTGCCGGGGCCTGCACAACGTCGGCTGGCGGGTGGAGCCGCCCAAGGGCACCATGTTCGTCTGGGCTCGCATCCCCAAAAAATTCCGCTACCTGGGGTCGGTGGAGTTCGCCATGATGATGATCCGGGAGGCCAAGGTGGCGGTCTCGCCGGGTCTGGGTTTCGGGGAGTTCGGCGACGAGTACGTGCGCTTCGCCCTGGTGGAGAACGTGCACCGCACCAACCAGGCCATCCGGGGCTTCCGCCAGGTCTTGAAGAAAAGCCCGGAGGAATTGGGGCTGCCGGCGCCGCCGAAATGAAAATTCATCTTTTTCTCTGCTTCGAAAAGTTCGTTCCGGTAGCGCAGGCTTCCAGCCTGCATCTTAGGTTTGGCGGGCACGGAGGCCCGCCCCACCAAACTTTTTATGCTTTGCGGGTGGGCCACCGGCCCATGAGGAGCTGCTCTGAAAATGTAGCCGCAGGCTTTAGCCTGCGATATCCGGTTGCCGTAAGCCCACAGCGCAGGCTGAAGCCTGCGGCTACAAAAACGCCGGGGGCGCGGTTCCACATTTTCATGGTTTTGGGTGTTCCTTTGGAACATGAATGGCTGGTTCCCAAGTCGCACTTGGGAACCAGAGGGGTAATGTAGGGGCGAACTTTATGTTCGCCCGGCGGTTGAGGCGAACACAAGGTTCGCCCCTACGAAAATTCCTCGTTTGATGGCGAACTACTATTGATGAAGATTGATTCCTCTGAATTGCGTCCCGAATACCGGCGTGAAGACCTGGGTCCAGGGGTTCGGGGAAAATATTTAGAAGCTTACCGGGCCGGGACCAATCTGGTTTTACTCAGCCCCGATGTGGCGAAGGTATTTACCTCCGAGGAATTGGTCAACCAAGCCCTTCGCCACTTAATAGAAGTGGCGCAGAAATCGGTCAGTCCAACAAAGCGGCCCAGACATCGTAAAGCTGGCTAGTTTTTCACTTTCGGGATATGTCCCCAGACTTTGTGATGTAGTACCCAGGCTGGAGAGCCTATGGCTAGCATCGCTACAGGTGACGGGGTTTTTCGGAGTGATTCCCCGTGCAATAATTGGGCATATTAATGTTTACCTCGGATGAAGCATACGAAGCTATTGGCAAAGTAATTAGAAACATTCATGCATTAGAATTTGCTCTTCGACTTTTCCTTTATGAAATCCAAAAAAATGATTCTAATCTGCATAATCAATCATTTGACATGCATTCGCTATCTGTCGGTGATTGCATCCCAGAAACTGCCTTAACTAGCTATGACACGCTTGGTCAGCTAATTAAAAAATTCAATGCCGAACTTCGGAATCGACGTTTTTTAGACCAAGTTGACTCAGGTGTTGTTGGGCTTCGCGATGCAATTGCACATGGTCGCGTTTTCTCCCTTCAACCAGAAGGACCATTTTCTAGCCTGAAGTTTTCGAGACCAGTAAACGGGCAAGTTGTGGTGGAAGTGGCAGTGGAGATTAACCAAGCTTGGGTTAAGCAACAGGTCGAACATACACTTGCTGAGCTATACAAAGTGATTAGATTAGCAAGAGATTTAGGCTTGACCTGTTTTCCAGAATAATAATATTCACTGGAGAATGGATGAAATCCATTAAAATAGGGGTCCTAGGCTTCGGCACCGTAGGCAGCGGCGTGGTGCGCCTGCTCACCGAGCAGCGGCCGCGGCTGGCCCGGCGTTTGGGGACCGATCTGGTGCTGGCCAAGGTGGCCGACCAGGACCTCACGCGGTCCCGGCCGGTGGCCCTGCCCCCGGAACTGCTCACCACCAAGGCCCAGGACATCCTGGACGACCCCGAAATCGACATCGTCGTGGAGCTCATCGGGGGGGTGGAGGCGGCCCGGGAATACACCCTGGCCGCCATCGAGCGGGGCAAACACGTGGTCACGGCCAACAAGGCCCTGCTGGCCCACCACGGCAACGACCTCTTGGCCGCGGCCGCGGCCCAGGGGGTGGAGATCGCCTTTGAAGCCTCGGTTTGCGGCGGCATCCCCGTCATCCTGGCCCTGCGCCAGGGACTGGCCGCCAACGCCATCCAGGAGCTCTTCGGCATTTTGAACGGCACCTGCAACTATATCCTCAGCCAGATGTCCCAACAGGGCCTCTCCTACGCCCAGGCCCTGGCCGAGGCCCAGGCGGCGGGCTACGCCGAGGCCGATCCCACCCTGGACGTGGAAGGCATCGACACGGCCCACAAGCTGGCCATCCTCATGAGCCTGGCCTACGGAGCCCGTCTGGACCTGGAAGGCATTGCAGTGGAGGGTATCAGCAATCTCGATCCCCTGGACCTGCAATTCGCCCGGGAGTTCGGCTACCGCTTGAAGCTGCTGGCCATCACCCGGGACGACGGCCACCGGGTGGAGGCTCGGGTGCACCCCACCCTGGTGCCCAAGGACCACATGCTCTCCCGGGTGGATGGGGCCATGAACGCGGTCTATCTCACCGGCGACGCGGCCGGGCCCATTCTGCTCTACGGCCCGGGGGCCGGGATGATGCCCACCGCCAGCGCGGTGGTGAGCGACATCCTTGACCTGGCCCGCAACCTTCTGCGCGGCGGCGCCGGCCGGGTGCCGGCCCTGGGGAGCTACAACGCCCTGGAATCCACCCGCCTCATCAAGCCGCTGAACGACCTGGTGACCAATTATTATTTCCGTTTCGCCGCCCTGGACCGCCCCGGCGTGTTGTCCCAGGTCTCCGGCATTCTGGGCAAATACGGCATCAGTATCGCCGCGGTGATCCAGAAGGGGCGGGTCCAGGGGGAGGCGGGCACCGTGCCCATCGTCATGATCACCCATGAGGCCCGGGAGGCCGACGTGCGCCAGGCCCTGAGGGAGATCGACCGGCTGCCGGTGGTTTCGCCCCCGGCCATTTACTACCGCATTGAGGACCCTCACCTCCACGCCGCCCGGATTTAACGAGCGGGAAGCGCTTTTAACGTCATAGCTGGAATTTGACATTGGTTGGTCGGCATCGTCTTCGGTCTGGGCGGCGCGGCGACAGGCTGAAGGAGCAATTTTTTTCCGGTCCTGAAATCCCGCCGAAAGCAAAATTATGGTATGATTTACATTATTAAGCGGCCGGCAGGTGATCTTACCGCCGAAGGAGAGGTTATGAGCGACTTTTGGGCCTTCCGCAAAATGGTAACTCCCATAATCATTCAGATCCTCTTCTGGGTGGGGGTCATCGCCTGCGTCGTCGGCGGGATCGGCATGATCGCCCTGGGAGAGCAATACTATGGCCCTAAAATGCCCCTGAAAGGGGTGTTGTTAATTATCTTTGGCCCCCTGGTCGTCCGAGTCTATTGTGAAATCCTCATCGTCTTCTTCCGCATTAACGAGACGCTGACGGAAATCAAGCACGTCCTGGAGCATCGGGGGGCTCAGGCCGAATAAGCCCCATGAAGTATCACGTTCTCCGTCCGAATTTAATCTGGCTCGGGGTCTGGCTCACTTTCTTCGCGGCCATTTTAATTATCGGATCCTGGCAGAAAGATTTATATTGGCGGGATAACCTGGCCCGGTTTAACCGGCTGGAACTCTTTACGGTCCGTTCCGTCCTGCCTTACGCCATTGCTTACTTGGAGAACGAAAAACGGCCTGATTTGCTGCAACGCCTGATCAATAATGAGCTTAGCCCCTATGGACTGGTAATCACTGACCCAGACGGTAACATCAAGTATTCCTCGCAATTCCGGCCATCCCAGAAAATTGACCTGAAACAGACCACTAATATTAATCTATATAAAAATCCTCCCGCCCTGGCATCCCTGTCCGGACCGGCGGCCGCCACTCCGGCATCCTCTGGGGCCGGTGTTCCCGCCGGGACAGGCGAGATCCTGGGTAAGCTTTACCTGGTGCCCAAGGAGCCTTATTCGCTGCTGGAGACTCTGGGCCAGGCTTACCACAATATGGGCAGCCCCTCCGAATCGGTTTTGGCCTTTACCCTGCTCAGCTATATTATGGTCCTGGTGGGTTTTGCCGGCATCTGCGCCATCTCCGCCAAGTTTCAGAACCATTTTCAGGAGATTCGGGAAAAACAGTATGAAACCGAACTGGAAGCCCGGGAAATGCGCATCCAGGTCCTGGAATCCAACATCAAGTCCACCTATTTACGTCTGCAACTCCTGGACCGGCGCTACGAACAGGCCCAGAGCGTGTTGAATGCGGCCAAAAACACCATCTCCGGACTGGAGATGGCCATTCAATATGAGTCTAGTCGCAACGAAGAACTCCAGGAAGAGCTGAGGCTTGCCGAAGAGGCCAGGAAAGAAGCCTTGGAGATCATGCGGAACATCGAGCAGGACCGGGAGAAGATCGCCACCGAGCTGAAGGAATTGGAAGTGATGCGGGAAGTGGAAGAGCTGAATTATCCGGTGCCCGCTAAAGAGCGGACCAGAAGGCCCAAGGAATTTCTCTGGCTCAACCTGGTGTATAAAAACCTCCAGTTCTCCCGCCGGGCCTTGCAGAATATCATTGACCTGCAGCACTCCCATGACATCTTTCCGTCGCTGCCGGACGCCCTGGCCAATCTCAATCAGAGCAGCTTGGAAGCCCTGATGAACGGCGAGGCGCTGCCCTCCCGGAGCGTGGTGAAGTATTCCCAACCGGTGCTGCACCATAACGGGGAATTGTGGGAATACCGCTTTTCCAAGGACGGCCGCATCTTTTTCGGACCTTCCAAATCCAAGACTTGGAATATCGACACCATTTTGTTGAAGCGCAAATTCACCGAAAACCGCTATAAATATGATAAATATTTGCAGCAAACTTTGGGCAAGGACAATAATGACTTGCATTCTTTTAATTAATCGGGGAATCGAGAATTCGGCATGAAATACGTGATCCTGGTGGGCGACGGCATGGGGGATTACCCGGTGGCCGAGTTGGGGGGCCGGACCCCTCTGGAGGCCGCGGCCACCCCGAATATGGATGATTTGGCCCGGCGGGGTGAATTGGGCCTGGCCCGCACCATCCCCGTCGGCATGGAGCCCGGCAGCGACATCGCCAACCTGGCCATCGTGGGCTATGACCCGGCCCGTTACCACACCGGGCGGGCGCCCCTGGAGGCCGCGGCCCTGGGGGTGGCCCTGGCGCCGGAAGAGGTGGCCTTCCGCTGCAACCTGGTGACCCTGCGCCACGAAGCGGGCGGGATTTTCATGGAGGATTACTCCGCCGGCCACATCAGCAGCGAGGAGGCCCGGGAGCTCATCCAGGTGCTGGATTCGGCTCTGGGTCAGGAAGGGCGCCGTTTCTACCCCGGGGTCAGCTATCGTCACCTGCTGGTCTGGGTCCAGGGCGAGGCCGCCTGGCGCACCTATCCGCCCCATGACTGGAGCGGCCGGGAGGTGGGCCACCTGATGAACGGGGCCGCCGCGCCCCTGTGGGACCTGGTGCGGGCCTCCTGGCCGGTGCTCAAGGACTATGAGGTCAACAGGCGCCGGCTGGCGGCGGGGAAGAAACCGGCCACCTCCATCTGGCTCTGGGGCCAGGGGCGGCCGCCCCAGCTCCCCACCCTGCAGGAGCGCTTCGGCCTCTCCGGCGCGGTGATTTCGGCGGTGGACCTGATCCGGGGCATCGGCAAATACGCCGGCCTGGAACCTATCCTGGTGCCCGGGGCCACCGGGTTTTTGGACACCAACTACGCCGGCAAGGTGGAGGCGGCGCTTAAGGCCCTGAAAGAAAAAGACCTGGTCTTCATCCACGTGGAGGCCCCGGACGAAGCGGGGCACAGCGGCGAACTGCAACTGAAGCTCCAGGCCATCGAGGACTTCGACGCCCAGGTGGTGGGACCGCTGCTGGCCGGCTTAAAGCAACCGGGGGACCACCGGGTCCTGCTGCTCTGCGATCACTTCACCCCCATCTCCTTGAAGACGCATTCTTCGGAGCCGGTGCCTTACATCCTTTACGACTCCCGCCGCACCGGAAATCATAACCGCGCCTATACCGAGGCCGCGGCCCAGGATGCCGGCCTGCTCCTGGACCAGGCCGCGGACTTGCTGCCGAGGCTGCTGGAAAAATAATTTCTCGCCGAGACGCCAAGGGCGCAAAGAACAAGTAATAAAAGGAGGAGTGAGCCTGGCTGACCCCTCCTTTTATTTTTAGCGGCTTTCTTTGCGTCTTGGCGCCTTGACGAGAAACTTATTGACCTTAACCCTGGTAAAAATTATGTTCAAGTTGACAAAAAACAGTGTAGTAAATTACATTAAATTTACTTAATAATTACCTAGATAGGGGTAGCGCAAGCAACGGAGGGACTTATGATCCCGATGTCAGCCGCATTGTCCCCATCTCCTGATGCAGAATCATCTGCTGTCGCCTTTCTCCGCCGGCATGGGCACATCTCCATCGTCAGCCTGGGTTGCGGCTGCTGGCTTAACCGTATTGATAATCACCTCCGTCTGATGACCGCCTTGAATCTCGCCTTTTATGTGGGAATCGACCGCGTTTCCGAAATCGCGCTGTCCTCCTCCGATATTTTTTTGGACCGGGAAGGTATGGCAGAGTTGCTGGCGGAATATTACCAGGGCGAGCCTCAAAGGTTTGGGGAGGCCCTGAAAGTCTTTCCCAACACCTGGGTGGAGGAACTGGGAGATCTTCATTGTGCGGCGGTGGTCTGCCAGAGGGTGGAGCCGGATTGCCGCTGGGAGGAGGTCATCGCTTCCATGCGCCCGAAGCTGGTCCTGCAAGAGGATCTCCACGGCTGCGAACGGCAGCAGCTGCGGGGGCGGGGTTACGTCCGGAGCTGGATCAAGGCCCGCCAATACGGTTTGCAGCCTTTTCGACCCTGGCCGATTTTTCCGGGGGAACGCAACCTGATCCTCTGGCGCCGCCAGGATTTCGATGATGAGGAGATACAACGAAGCAAGTGGAGAGTCCTTTGGCGGCTAAGGGAGCGGTTCATCGGTTGAAGCGGATGGAAGGATAATCTCTCGCCAAGACGCAACGGGTGCAAAGATAAAATAAATAAGCGGCGAGTTTTACTCGCCCCTTTTTATTGGCGGCTTTCTTTGCGTCTTTGCGCCTCTGCGAGAAACCTAATCCACGGATTCCCGCAGATACTCCACGGCATTGCGGAAGATGGCCAGGCCGGCGCCTTCCTGTTCGGGGTAGGGCTGCCCCCGGCGGCGCCAGGTTTCTTTGTCCCGGGTCCAGGCGGGGTGTTGGAAGGAGGTGACGTGAGCCTCGGGGTGGGGCATGAGGCCCAGGACCCGGCCGGTGGCGTCGGTGATGCCGGCGA
>CAZOCQ010000144.1:0-7987 GCA_964578335.1 uncultured Desulfobacca sp. | reverse complement strand
CCCGAAGTAATCCCGCTGGGCCTGGATCAGGTTGGCCGGCAGCCGGGCGCTGCGGTAGGCGTCGAAATAGGCCAGGGTCATCATCAAGGCCGGGACCGGCAGGCCCAAATCGGCGGCCACCCCCACCACGTCCCGCAGGTCTTGCTGCCGGGACAGAAACTCACCTCCCAACTTGGGGTCCAGCAGCAGGTTGTCCAGGTCGGGCCGGCTCCGGAAGGCCCCCCGGATTTCTTCCAGCAGGGCGGCCCGAATGATGCAGCCGCCCCGCCAGATGCGGGCCACGGTTTCCAGGTCCAGGCCGTAGGAATAGGTGGCGGAGGCCTGTTTGAGCAGGGCCAGCCCCTGGGCGTAGGCCGCGATCAGGCCGGCGTACAGGGCGTTCTTCAGCTTCCCCAGAAAGCGGCTGCGGTCTCCGCCGAAGGCTAATTCCGGCCCCTTGAGGACTTGGGCCGCAGCCTGCCGTTCGGCCTGGTAGTCCGACAGCCCCCGCATCACCACGGCGACGTCGATGCTGGGAGTGGCCACCTTCAGGTCCATGGCCTCCCAGGAGGTCCACATGCCGGTGCCTTTTTGTTTGGCTTCGTCCCGGATCAGGTCAATGAGCGGCCGGCCCGTCTTCTCGTCCTTTTTCAGGAAGATGCGGGCGGTGATCTCCAGCAGGTAGGAGCTCAGTTCGCCGTCGTTCCAGGCGGCATAGACCTTATGGAGTTCGTCCGGCTCCATCCCCAGACCCCTCTTCAGCAAGTCGTAGGTTTCGGCGATGAGCTGGATGAGGCCGTATTCGATGCCGTTATGGACCATCTTGACGTAGTGGCCGGCGGAGCCCGGTCCCAGGTAGGCCACGCAGGGTTCGCCGTTGACCTGGGCCGCGGCGGCCTCCAGCATTGGCCCCACCCGGTCGTAAGCCGGCCGGGGGCCGCCGGGCATCAGGCTGGGGCCGTAGCGCGCCCCGGCCTCGCCGCCGGAGACGCCCAACCCCATGAACCACAGCTTTTTGCCGGCCAGAATCCGGCCCCGCCGGTTGGTGTCGGTGAAATGGGAGTTGCCGCCGTCAATGAGCAAGTCGCCCGGCCCCAGGAAGGGCAGCAATTCCTTGATGACCGCGTCCACCGCCCCCCCGGCCGGCACCATCAGCAGCACGGCCCGGGGATTTTGCAGGAGTCCGACGAATTCCTGCAACTCAAAGCCGGGCCGGATGGGCCGCCCGCCCGCTTCCTGGTCCATAAATTCCCGAGTCTTCTCCACCGTGCGGTTATACACGGCCACGGCAAAGCCGTGGTCCGCCAGGTTCAAGGCCAGGTTGCGGCCCATGGTCCCCAGGCCGACGACGCCGATGTCACATTCCGATTTGGCCATAAGGCTGTCTCCAATAATGCCAACCCGCTTGCTTTTGCTATTACTGCCCAACGACCTCCCGGCGCTGGTCTTCCAGAGTGCGCAGCAGGCTGTCGTAAGGCTTGATAAATTTTTCCACCCCTTCGTCTTCCAACTGCTGAGTCGCCTGATTGAGGTCAATCCCCAACTCCGGCAGACCTTGGATAACCGCGGCGGCTTTCTCCCGGCCCTCGGTCAGGCGGGAAGCCGGCCGGCCGTGGTCCCGATAGGCCCTCAGGGTCTCCAGGGGCATGGTGTTCACGGTTTCGGGGCCGATGAGGGGCTCCACGTATTTGACGTCGGAGTAGGCCGGGTTCTTGGCGCTGGTGCTGGCCCACAGCAGCCGCTGGCTCCCGGCCCCCCGGGCCGCCAGGGCCCGGAAGCGCTCGCTGCCGCAGATCTGTTGATAGATGGTGTAGGCCACCTTGGCGCTGGCGATGGCCGCCTCCCCCTCAAGGGCGGCGGCCCTCCGGGCCGGAGGCCCCCCTTTTTGGGCCAGTTGGGCCAACCTGGGGTCCAGCAACACATCAATGCGGGAAAGGAAAAAGCTGGCCACCGACGCCACGGTCAGGGGCAGGCCCCGGGCGGCGCGCTCTTCCAAACCGGAGAGATAGGCCTCCGCCACTTCCCGGTAGCGGGGCAGGCCGAAGAGCAGGGTGACGTTGACGTTGATCCCTTCGCTAATGAGCCGCCGGATGGCCGGCAGGCCCGCCCGGGTGGCCGGCACCTTGATGAAGACGTTGGGCCGGTCCAGTTTGGACCAGAGCCGCCGGGCCTCGGCGATGGTGCCCTGGGTGTCGCGGGCCAGGTGCGGGTTGACCTCCAGACTGACGAAGCCGTCGGCCCCCTGGAGCCGGTCGAATAGCGGCCGGAAGACGTCGGCGGCCCGCCGGATGTCTTCCAGGGTCAGGCCCTCGTAAATCTCCTGGGCGCTTTTACCGGCCTGGGCCAACTTGCGGATGGACTCGTCATAGTCGGCGCTGCCGGCGATGGCCTGCTGAAAAATGGCCGGATTGGAGGTCACCCCCCGCAAACCGTCCTGGTCAATCAGGGCCTGCAATTCCCCGGAATCTATCATCTGCCGGCGGATATAATCCAGCCAAACGCTTTGGCCGCAGCCGGCCAGTTTGATTAACGGATTGTTTGTCATCCCTCCATAACTCCTGCCCGGCCGGCATTTTCTGGCAGGCGCGCCTCGCCGGCCGCCCCTACGACTCGCCTTCCAGGGCCGCCACCTTGTCCAGGCGGCGCTGATAGCGCGGCAGGCCCTTGAAGCGGGACTTCAGGAAAGACTGGACGAGTTCCCAGGCCAGGGCGTAACAGGTGACCCGCCCCCCCAGGCACATGACGTTCATGTCGTCGTCTTCCACCCCCTGGTGGGCGGAATAGGGGTCGGTGATCAGGGCGGCCCGGACCCCGCGGATTTTGTTGGCGGCCACCGAGGCCCCCACCCCGCTGCCGCAGATGGCGATGCCCCGGTCCACTTCGCCCCCGGCCACGGCCCGGGCCAGGGGAACGACAAAATCGGGATAATCGTCCTGGCCGTGGTATTCCCGGGCGCCGAAGTCCACTACCTCGTAGCCCGCTTCCCGGAGTTGTTCCGACAACTGCTCTTTCAGTTCAAAACCGCCGTGATCCGCGGCCAGACCGACGCGCATGAATGCCTCCGAAATCTTTCACCACGGAGACACGGAGGACACAGAGGGGCACAGAGAATTTTTAGTAATAAGTTTCCTCTGTAAATCTCTGTGTCCTCTGTGCCTCTGTGGTTCATCTTTCATCTTTCGCCCAAAACTTCTTTCACCTTCGCAATTATGCCGGCCGTCGAGATGCCCTCATAGTCCAAAAGTTCTCGGGGCTTGCCGCTTTTGGGCTTTTTCTCCACCGCCAGGGAGTACACCGGGGTGGGCAAGGCCGCCAGGGCGGTGCGCACCGCGTCCCCCAGGCCGCCCTCGGGGAAGTGGTCCTCCACCGTGAGGACGGCCCGGGTGGCCGCCGCCGCTTCTTTCAAGGTCGCTTCGTCCACCGGCTTGACACTGTAAAGGTCAATGACCCGGATGGCCACCCCGGCTTTTTGCAGCTCCTCCTGGGCCTTGAGGGCCTCGAATACCGTGACTCCGGCCCCGACCACGGTGACCACGTCCTGGGGACTCCGGCGCAGCACCTTGCAGCCGCCGATGGTAAATTTTTCCTCCGGGCCGTAGAGGATCGGGGTGGCCATGCGGGTGGTGCGGAGATAGGAAATGCCCCGGTGCTGCGCCATGGCCTCCACCAGACGCTCGGTGGAAACCGCGTCGCAAGGATAGAGCACCACGCTGCCCAGGACGGCCCGGAACATGGCCAGGTCCTCCAGGCCCATTTGGGAAGGGCCGTCTTCGCCGATGGAGACCCCGGCGTGGGAGCCGCAGAATTTGAGATTCGGGTCGGAGTACTGACTCATGCGAATCTGATCGTAGGCCCGGCTGAAGAAGGCGGCGAAGGTGGAAGCGAAGGGGAGCTGGCCCCGGCATTGCAACCCCAAGGCGGCCCCCACCATATTCTGTTCGGCGATGTACATTTCAAAGAACCGGTCCGGCTCAGCCTTTTGCAGGATTTCGGCATAGGTGGAATTGCTCACTTCCCCGTCCAGCGCCACCATCCGGGGGTAGGCCGGATAGAGGCGCTTCAAGGCGTTGCCGTAGGCCCTGCGGGTGGCCACCGGCTGTCCCGGCGGATAGGCCGGGGCCACGGCCGGCTGCGCCGCAATTTCCGCCGGCCTCAGGTCCTCCGGCGGCAGCAGGCGGCCCCGCGCCGCCTGATCCACCGGTCCCAGCTCGGCCAGGGCCCGGGCCAGTTGCTCCTGATCCAGGGCCTTGCCGTGCCAGCCTTTTTGGTTCTCTAGAAAAGACACCCCCTTGCCCTTGATGGTCTTGGCGATGAGCATCACCGGCTGGTCCGGGACCAGGGCGGCCCGCTGATAAGCCGCCAGGACCTCGGGAAAGGAGTGGCCGTCGTTGATCAGGATGGTTTCCCAGCCGAAGGCCCTGACCCGCTCTTCATAGGCCATCAGGTCCCAGCCGTACATGGTTTCGCCCCGCTGCCCCAGGCGGTTGACGTCTAGAATCCCCACCAGGTTGTCCAGCCGGTAGTGGGCCGCCAGTTGCAGGGCTTCCCACTGGGAGCCTTCGGCCATTTCGCTGTCGCCGAGGAGCACGTAGGTCATATAGGTGAGTTTATCCAGATACTTGGCGTTCAGGGCCTGGCCCACCCCGATGGCCAGGCCCTGCCCCAAAGAGCCGGTGGCCGCCTCGGTGAAGGGGAAGGTCACGGTGGGGTGGCCTTCCAGACGGCTGCCGAAATGGCGGTAGGTCATGAGTTCAGCCGCGTCAAAGCCGCCCGCGGCGGCCCAGAGACTGTAAAACAGCGGCGAGGCGTGGCCCTTGGAGAAGACCAGCCGGTCATTGTTGGGATGCTGCGGATTGGCCAGGTCGTAACGGAAGATGTCGCCGAAGAACAGGCCGGCCATCAGTTCCACCGCCGACAGGGAGGAGGTGGGGTGGCCGGAGCCGGCCTGGGTGGTCATGGTGAGGATCTGATGGCGCATCCAGGCGGCGATCTTTGTTAAGGAGTCCAACTTTTCCTTTACTGTCATAAATAGCCCTCCGGGACAGGCGGCGTCATGGCCGACTCAACCGCCTAAAATATAAATCTAAGAATTTTAGTTCACTTTTCAAGAGACCGCCCCTCTACTCCTCCCGCAATGGAAAAGTGAGCCCTGCGCCATACCAGCCGATGAGGCTGACCAGGGGCGCCAGGGCGCAGAGCAGGCCCAGATAAACCTTGCCGGTCCAAGACGAGAGTTGCGCCAGGATTGCCGGGTCCGAGAAACGCCAGACGAAGGCGCCGGTCCCCAGGACCAGGATGATCAGGGTCAGGATCAACTTGATGATGATCGGCCGCAGGGGACACAGTTCGTAATTGAACCACCAGGTCATCAGCCCCGTAACCAGGGCCGCCGGGGCGAACAGCACCCCGCCTCCCAGGCAGTGGAAGGCGGTGGTTTCGAAGGAGCCGATCCCGGTGAGCAGGTGGAGCAGGGCAAAGACCGGCGTAGAGATGAAGAAGACCAGGGGGAAGTGCACCAGCATGGGGTGGGGATGGCGCTTGAGCAGGGGGAAACGCCGCAGCAGGCGCAGCAGCAATTCGGGCCGCGGCGGCCCGCAGACTTTGGTTGCCGGGGCTTCCGGCGCCGCCCGCAGCACCCCCACCTGGGGATAGCGGGTGAAGACCTCTTCGCCGTGGGGGGCGTCAGGGAGCTCGTTGGTGAGCTCGGCCCCGGCGAAATGGCCGGTCATGTGCTCCCCCCCGGGCCACAAGGCGCTGTCGCTGACGTCGTAAACCCGGCCCCGGTAAGCGATATAGGCCGGTTGGCCGCCGGCGCCGTGGTACTGCGCCAATTCTTCCAGGGTGAATTCTTTAAGATTTTCAGACAAAATTTTTCCCTTTCAGTCCTCCCGCTCCAGGGGGAAGGTCAGCATGCCTCCGAGAAAGCTGATGACCGTGACCAGCGGAGTCAGCGCCAGGACCAGCAGCAGGTAGAAAAAATTCCAGACGTGCAGGTCCCGCAGCACTGCGGGATCGAGGCAACGCCAGACAAAGGCCGCGGAGACCAGGGCCCAGAGCAGGAAGGACAATCGCTTCTCCAGGATTAGCGTGGGGGCTGGTTCTGGATAATTCAACCTCTGGGTAAAGATACCGGTGGCGATGGCCGCCGGGGTGGACAGCGCCCCGCCCCCCAGGCAGTGGAAGGCCGTGGTCTCAAAGGAGGCCGCCCCGGTCAGCAGGTATAGGAGACTGAAGGAAGAGGCGGCCAACACATAGACTATGGGAAAATGGCTGATGAGCGGATGCGGGTAACGCCGCAGATAGGGATGGCGCGCCACCAGTCCGACCACCCAGGGGGGCCAAATCCGGCCCGGGGCCTCCACTGCCGCTTCCGCCTGGTGATTAGCTGCCCCCATATCACCAGGCGCAGAAACTCAACAGGACCACGGCCAGCACCGCCAACGGATAGTAGCTGGCCCGGTTGAACAGGGTCGTGGCGGCGCTCCGGCTTCGGCTGCGGTAGAGCCGCCAGGCGGGCAGCAGCAGGAGAATAAGCCCCGCTCCCGCCAATAAAAACTGATGCCAAGTGGAGAACTTTCCGGGGGCCAGCCACCCCAGGGCCAGGCTGAGGGCGACGCTGGCCGCCAGGGAGCCCAGGGCCAGGGCCGCGGCCCGGTCAAGGCCCAGGACCACGGGGATGGTTTGGGCCTTCAGGCTCCGGTCCTGCTCCACGTCGTGCCAGTCCGCCGGGATGTTCTGGCCGCCCACCTCCCAGCCAAAGATCCAGAGGAACAGGACCAACAGGAAGAGCGGCGAGGGGTGGGGGTTAACCGCGAAGACCGCCGCCAGGGCCCCCAGGCCCTTGACCACCCCGGCCACCAGCAGGCGCAGCTGGCTGACCTTGAGGAGCAGGCAATAGGCGGTCTCCAGGAGGCAGCCGAGCACAAAAATCAGGGCGCACACCGGGTTGAGGGCGTAAGCCCCCAGGAAGGCCGCCAGGGCCCAGGCGCCGGTCCAGGCCAGGCCCTCCCGCAGGCTCACCAGGCCGGCCGCCAGGGGATGGCGCACCCAGACGGCATCCAGGTAATGGCTAGTTTCAAGCCCGCCCTCCAGGCGGAGCTTCTCCCGGTCCACCCGGTAATCCACCACGTCGTTCAAGGCATAGACCGCGGTGTAGCCGGCAAAGACGGTGAGCAGTCCCAAAGCCGTCACCTTCAGGGGCGGCATCCTCCCCAGCCACAGCAGGGCCGCCAGGGCCGGGGCGGCCAGATCCAGCAGGGCGTGGGGCGTCCGGGACAGGGCCAGGAAGAGCTTGATCCGGGAGAGCCCGGCGGAAATGGACGAAGCCCGGGCCTCCCGAAGCCTCTCTTTCCTGGGTAACGATGATGGCATGGGGACGGCTTTCGCAAGTTCACTTTTTGCCTTAAGTTAAGGCCAGCCGCCGGACTGTCAAGAACTGCCACCTGTCTACCGGGCTAACCCGGTGGCGGAATTCCCACATTGGGAAGTCCCGGAAAGCCGTTTTCCCCACCGGGGCTTACTTCGGCACCCGCTTGCTCCCGCCAGACCGCCTTGACAGGACAGAGGCCGGTTCTTAGCTTTTGAACCAGAGCCGGCCCCCGGGGCCCGCGGTCCGGTAGACGAGAATCCAGCCGGCTGTGATCAAGCCACGCGCTTTCCCTGGGCCGGTCCCCGGCCCCCATCGTCATGCCGGCCCGCTCCTTTCTCCGGTGGACAACGTCCCGGCCCGGGCCTTTAATTCCCGGAAGAATGCTTCACTATGGTGACCCCGGGCGCCGTCTTCATCCCGGAGGCGGGCGGGGGCTGCTGTGCCACCCCTGCCCTGGTGGTTTCTCCAGGTCTTCCCGGTGGTCTTCGTCATCACCTGGTGGCGGCCAGTCCTGCCCCGGCCGCGCGTCGACCGGTTCATGCACCCGGGGTGGAAGACCCTCACCCCCCTGGTCATCATCGTCATCACGGCTGAGTCATACTGGCGTGGGCTCATGAAGATTGGGCCCTTTGGAGGTGG
>CAZOCQ010000143.1:0-8032 GCA_964578335.1 uncultured Desulfobacca sp. | reverse complement strand
CTAGCTTAAAGGCTTGTCCGCCAGGGTTTTTCCAAAGCAGCAGCAAACTGGAATTTGAAAATTATGAGCGCCCGAGTTGATCCAGAGCAGGCATATAGAAAGAAGCCCGCAGCAGAAAACCCCCTCTCCCCTGCGAGGGGAGAGGGTTGGGGTGAGGGGTGGCTTCGGCCTTCACTTACTTCCCCCTCACCCTACCCTCTCCCCCATTGGGGGAGAGGGGAAAAACCAAACAACTCCATATGTTATCTGGGTTCGACAGATTTGCCCGGTTTCTTTTCCGGTTTGATGACAAGAATCTTACCGAACACTCCTGGGGATAGGAGGGGATTTGGGGGCCTATATAAGGAAAAAAACTATGGGCATTAACCCTCACTTCACCCCCGGAGCCGCTGAACAACCTGGGCTTCCAGGTCCTGGGTGAGGCGCTTGAGCTTGGGGGATTCCGGGACCGGGCCGGAGTCGCCCCAACCCTTCAGCAGGGCCTCCTGCTTCCTGGCCCGGAATTGCTGCACGCTGTCCGCCAAATCCCGCCAGAGCAGCAGCTTCTGGAGGACGTGGCGTTCGGCCGAGGAAAAATCCTTTTCCAGGTCGAAGGTTTCGCCGGTTTGGGTGGTGTAGATCATTGTCCCCGCCGGCGGCGGACGGTGACCGATTCGCCGCCGATGCCCCAATTGTCGGTCTCCACTTCCTCGATGACCACCACCGTGGTTTGGGGGTTCTTGCCCAGGACTTCGGCCAGCAGCTCGGTGACCCCCCGGATGAGCCGGGCCTTCTGTTCGGCGCCGGCCCCTTCCCTGGTAATCTTGATATTCACGTACGGCATCCGTTGCTCCTTTGGTTGTCCGGCCTTGGGCGGTGATAGTTGCTTGGAAATACAATGATTATAACCGCATCACTAAAGTCAAGCTCCAAAAATGCCGGCGCCGGCCTAATGTCTCTTTAATTAATCGGCCAATGCCATTATAATGGCATGCCATGAAGCCATCGCTGCCTTTCCCTGGCTGGTTGCCCCGGCTGCTCGCGGCCCTCATGGTCTGCGGTCTGGCCGGTCTGGCGGGCTGCGCCCCGGCGCCGCTGCCGCCCGTGGTGGAAAAACCGCCGGAGGTGACTCCGCCGCCGCCCGCTCCCGAGGTTCCGGAGATCCCGGCGGAGGTGGACTCCCCCCGCTTCGCCCGCGTCGGCCAGGTAACGCAACAGGAGATCGCCGCCGGCCACACCCCCGGCGCCGTCATCCTGGTGGGGCACCAGGACCGGGTGGTCTATAAGCGGGCCTTCGGGGTGCGCACCTGCGACCCCCGGCCCATCCCCATGACCGCCAATACCGTCTTCGACCTGGCCTCGCTGACCAAGGTGGTGGCCACCACCACGGCGGTCATGCAGTTGGCGGACGCCGGCCGCCTGCGCCTGGACGACCCCGCCGCCAAGTATTGGTCGGGATTTGCCGCGCATGGCAAGAGCCGGATCACCATCCGCCAGCTTATGACTCACACCTCCGGCCTGCGGGCCGACGTCAACTCCAAGGTCCGCTGGTCGGGTTATGAGGGGGCCATGGCGGCTATCGCCGCGGATAAGCCCATCAAGCCTCCGGGGACCATGTTCCATTACAGCGACGCCAATTTCATCGCCCTGGGAGAGATCGTCCACCGGGTGTCGGGGCAGCCGCTGGACCTCTACTGCGCCCGGCACATCTTCGGGCCTTTGGGCCTGAAAGACACCTGCTTCCGACCGCGCCCCGCGCTGCAGGGCCGCATCGCCCCCTGCGACCTGCGCTGCGGCCAGGTGCACGATCCCACCGCCTACCGCATGGGCGGGGTGGCCGGCAACGCCGGGGTCTTCTCCACCGCCGACGACCTGGCGGTCTTTTGCCAGATGATCCTGAACGGCGGCCAGTGGCGGGGCCGGCGGATTCTCAGCCCGGAGGCGGTGGCGGCCATGACCAAACCCCAAGGCGTTCCCGGCAGTCCCACCAAGCGGGGTCTCGGCTGGGATATCCGCTCGCCTTACAGCCGCATCTTTAATGTCTCCTTCCCCGCCGGCTCCTTCGGGCACACCGGCTATAGCGGCACCTCCATCTGGATTGAGCCGCGCTCGAAAACTTATCTGATCATTCTCACCAACCGGCTCTATCCCAACGGCAGAGGCCAGGTCAAGGCCCTGCGGGCCAAGGTGGCCGCGGCCGTGGCTGCGGCCGTGCCCATGGGGAAGCCGGCCCTGGTGGCGACTCTGGAGGATTTCGAACCGGAATTAATCGTGGCAGGCTATGGCGCCAGCGACGGCCCGGAGCGGGTGCGGCCCGGCATCGAGGTCCTGGCGGCGGAGGGCTTCGCCCCCCTGAAGGGCAAGAATCTCGGAGTGATCACCAATCACACCGGGGTGGACGGGGCCGGGCGCAGCACCCTCAGCCTCCTGCTTAAGGCCCCGGGGGTGAAGGTGCGGGCCATCTTCAGCCCGGAGCACGGACTGTCCGGCAACCTGGATGAAAAAGTGGCCTCCGGACGCCACGCGGCCACCGGGCTGCCGGTCTATAGCTTATACGGCAAGACGTTGAAACCCACCCCCGAGATGCTGCGGGGTCTGGACGCCCTGGTCTATGACATCCAGGACGTGGGCGTCCGCTTCTATACCTACATCAGCACCATGACCTACGCCATGCAGGCCGCGGCCGCGGCGGGCCTGGAGTTTTACGTGCTGGACCGGCCCAACCCCATCGGCGCCGCGGCGGTGGAGGGGCCGGTGCTGGACCCCGATTTGTGCTCCTTTGTCGGTTGTTTCACTCTGCCGGTCCGCTACGGCATGACCGTGGGGGAGCTGGCCCAACTGGTCAACCGGGAAAAGGCCATCGGGGCCCGTTTGCAGGTGGTGAAGATGGCGGGCTACCGCCGGGGGGCCTGGCTGGACGAGACCGGCCTGCCCTGGGTCAAGCCCTCGCCCAACATCCGCACCTTGACCCAGGCCATCCTCTACCCCGGAGTGGGCCTCATTGAGTCGGCCAACGTCAGCGTCGGCCGGGGCACCGCCACGCCCTTCGAGATTGTCGGGGCCCCCTGGATCTCCGGTCCCCGGCTGGCCGATTATTTGCGGCGACGGCAGATCGCCGGGGTGGCCTTTGAGCCGGTGAGCTTTGTGCCCACGGCCAGCGCTTACCGGGGCCGCACCTGCCAGGGGGTGCGGCTGCGTTTGACGGACCGGGCCGCCCTGGATACGCCCGCCCTGGGGGTGGAGTTGCTGGCGGCTTTGCACCGCCTCTATCCGGGGCAATTTCAGCTCGGCAATACCTTGGGGATGCTGGGATCGCGCCGGATTCTCCAGGGGCTTAAAGCCGGCGACGATCCCCGGGACCTCCAAAGGCGTTGGCAGCCGGGCTTGGCCAACTTCCAGCGCCTGCGGGCCAGGTATTTGCTCTACTAATCGCTTATTTTTTCCCTTTTTTAGGGGGCGGAGCGGCCTCGGCCTTGCACATGGCGCCGGTCTCGCCGCAGGCGGCGCACTTCTTGGGTTTGCAGCGGGTCTCCAGTTTATTGCCGCATTTTTCGCAGGTATAAACGGCCATCGGTTTCCTCCATTAAGATAACTTCGCCGGCACAGGCTGGAAAGCCTGTGCCACCGTTTTGGTGCGTGGAACGCACCCTACAAAAACTTTTCAGGGGCAGGATTAGCCAGCTTCCGGCTCTGCGCTTTTGGCCTCAGCCTCCTGCACCTTGGCCACCTTGGCCATAATCTTTTCGGCGACTTCGGGCAGCTTGGCGAAGAACCCGTCCAGCAAGCCGCCCTGCTTGATGGCGTGGAAGGAGATATCCTCCCCTTTGCTGACGATGAAGGCAATGGGGGTGACCACCACGCCGCCGCCCCCGCCTCCGCCTTCCCCGGCCTTTTTGTCTTCGCTGCCCTTGCCGCCGCCGGCCCCCAGACCCAGGGAAATGCGGGACACGGGAATCAGGGAGTATTCCCCCACTTTGATCTCCTGGCCCAGGATGGTCTCGGTCTTGGCCACGGTGCGCAGTTCCTCCATCAGTTTGCCGATAATCTCTCCAGCCACGGTGGTCATGTTATTCAGCCTCTCTAACTGGATTTTCTGAGGTCCCAAGCCAACCTCAGCAACTGGCGATAAGGCAGACGAATCAACAGGACGGCCAGTTTTTGGGCCACCCGGTAAGGATAAACCGTTACCCAGAGCTTGGCGTAATTGCGGTTCTCGAAGTTCACCGACAGGTTGATTTCCTGCCGGTGAATAGGGGCCAGGGCTGCATAGAGCACCCCGTTCCACATGGGATCGGGCAGCGAGATGGCGGCTTCCGAGTCCCGGAAAGAGAGGGTGCGCCATACTTCCACGACAAAGCGGCCCAACTGGTTAATCAAGGTCCAGGCCAAATCCCGCTGCCAGAGCTGCGCCGCGACCGCCGAGCCCCGCCCCCTTTTTTTCTTTTTGCTGATCTTGGGGATTTTTTTGGGCTTCTCCGGCCCCCAGCGCCGGGTGAGGGACAGGCCCAGCCATTTCACCCGATACCACTTCTCGGTGGAATCGCACCCCACGGAGATGGGCGCCGCCAGGCAGATCAGCCCCAACAGCACGACGCCCAAGATGACGTAGGCCAGGTAATGCATGAGTTCAAAGTTCAAGGTTCAAAGTTCAAGGCCCAAGGGGAATTCATCTGCTCTAAAAATGTAGCGCCGGCGCCCTCGCCGGCGGGAACCGCCGAGGGCGGCGGTTTGCCGTAGGGTGCGTCTTACGCACCATTTTCGGGCGCGTGAGACGCGCTTACGGCGATCGGATGTTTCGGATTCACGAATGAAGCCACCCCCTCCCCAACCCTCCCCCCTCAAGGGGGAGGGAGTTAAACCACTATGTGGTCAAGGCTATTAATCTTAGAGCGGGAACCTTTTCAGAGCAAACTAAAGAGGGAATCCCTAACTTTGAACCTTGAACCTTGAACTATCCTTTTCGCCTTTTCGCCTTTTCCCCTTTTTCCCTTGGTCTTGCCGGGGGCGGGAAGGCGATTTCCAGGACCTGGTCCAGGCGTTCCACCGGGTGGAAGGTGAGTTCCTCCCTGACCTGCGGCGGGATTTCCTCCAGGTCCACCTGGTTCGGGGCCGGCAGGATGATCTCTTTGATGCCGGCCCGGTGGGCCGCCAGTACCTTGTTCTTGATGCCGCCCACCGGCAGGACGTGCCCCCGGAGGGTGATCTCCCCGGTCATGGCCAGGCCCTTCTTGAGGGGGCGGTTGGAGAGGAGCGACACCAGGGCGGCCAGCATGGCCGCGCCGGCGGAAGGCCCGTCCTTGGGGATGGCCCCCGCGGGCACGTGGATATGGAGGTCGGAGCCTTCGAAGAAGTCCTCCTCGATCCCGAGGAACGGGGCCCTGGCCCGGATATAGGAGAGGGCGGCGTTGGCCGACTCCTTCATGACGTCGCCCAACTGCCCGGTGAGTTTGAGGTTGCCTTTGCCCGGCATCCGCAGGACCTCGATGAACAGGATGTCGCCGCCGGTGGGGGTCCAGGCCAGGCCCGTGGCCACTCCGGGCTCCGGATGGTCCAGGGCCGCATCCCGGAAGAATTTGGGCGGCCCCAGGTATTGGGCCACGTCCTCTTGCTTGATGGCCACCCGGGTCTGGCTGCCTTCGGCGATCTCCCGGGCCGCGCCCCGGCACAGGGAGGCGACTTCCCGCTCCAGGTTGCGCAGGCCCGCCTCCCGGGTGTAGGAGGCGATGACCAGGCGGATGGCCTCGGGGCTGATCTCCAGTTGTTCCTTGGAGAGGCCGTGGGCCTCCAACTGCCGGGGGATGAGAAAGGAGAAGGCGATGTCCAGCTTCTCCTCTTCGGTGTAGCCCGCCAGTTCCAGGACCTCCATGCGGTCCCGCAGCGGCGGCGGGATGGGGTCCAGCAGGTTGGCGGTGGTGATGAACATCACCTGGGAAAGGTCGAAGCCCACGTCCAGGTAGTGATCGGAGAAGGAGTTGTTCTGCTCCGGGTCCAGCACCTCCAGGAGGGCCGAAGAGGGGTCGCCGCGGAAATCGGCGCCGATCTTGTCCACTTCGTCCAGGATGAAGACCGGGTTGCGGGAACCGGCCCGGCGCATGCTCTGGATGATGCGGCCCGGCAAGGCGCCCACGTAGGTGCGGCGGTGGCCGCGGATTTCGGCTTCATCCCGCACGCCCCCCAGGGAGAGGCGCACGAACTTGCGGCCCAAGGCCCTGGCGATGGAGCGGCCCAGGGAGGTCTTGCCGGTGCCCGGCGGCCCCACGAAGCAGAGAATAGGCCCCTTCATATCGGGCTTCAACTTGCGCACCGCCAGGTATTCCAGGATGCGTTTTTTGACCTTCTCCAGGTCGTAGTGGTCTTCATCCAGGATCTGCCGGGCCTGGGCCAGGTCCAGGCTGTCTTCGGTGGACTTGCTCCAGGGCAGCTCAATCATCCACTCCAGGTAGTTGCGGATCACCTGGTGGTCCGGCGACGTGGGCGGGGTCCGCTTCAGGCGGGTCAGTTCCCGCTCCGCCTCTTTCAGGGCATGGGGCGGCAACTCCGCCTCTTCCAGGCGGAATTGCAGCTCCTCGATCTCCCGGCCCTTTTCTTCGCCTTCCCCCAATTCCCGTTGCAGGACCTTGATGTGTTCCCGGAGGAAATACTCCTTTTGGGCCTTATCCATCTCGGTCTTCACCTGGGCCTGAATATTCTTTCCCAGTTCCAGGACCTCCAGTTCCCGGTTCACCAGGGTCAGGACCCGTCGCAGACGCTCTTTGACGTTGATGGTTTCCAGGAGTTCCTGCTTTTCGGCCTTGGAGATATTGAGGCTGCCGGCGGTGATGTCGGCCAGCACCCGGGGGTCGCTCAACTCCCGCACCAGGGTTCCCAACTCAGCCGGCAGGTAGGGCGACAGCTCCAGCATCTTGGCGAACAGGCCCTTGACGTTGGAAACCAGGGCTTCGGTCTCCAGGTCGGGTTCGTATTCCTCCGAAATGGGGCTGATCTGGGCGGCAAAATAGGGCTCGAACCCCACCCAGTTCTCCACCCGAAAGCGGTAGAGCCCCTGGACCAGCAGCCGCATGGAATCGTCGTCGGATTTGCGCATCTTCAGGATGGCGGCGGCGGTGCCCACCTGATAAAGGTCCTCGGCGCCGTAGCCGGTGGGCTTGTCGGTGCGGTTCACCAGGATCCCGAAGATCTTGTCCTGGAGGAGGGCTTCCTGCACCAGTTTCTGGGCCTGTTCCTCCCAGAGGACCAGGGGCATGATGATGCGGGGAAACAGCACCAGGTCCGACATGGGCAATATGGCAAGCGTCCGGGGGCTGGGGTGGATTTCCTGGTCGCCCCTGAGCGCAGGTTGAATATCTTTTTCTTGAAAATCCATAAGTTCTCCGTTAGCGGTTATTCCCGGTCGGTCGGTTTTACCTTGATCTGGCGAAACTGCGGGGCCTTCCGGGGCAGGGTGACTTCCAAAATGCCGTCCAGAAACCGGGCCTGGACGGCCTGGGGATCAACCGGGAGGGGCAGCGTGAAGGTGCGCTCGAAGTCGCCGAAGCCGATCTCCAGGTGGATAAAGCGCCGGATGCCCTCCGGCGGCGGCGGCTCGCGGCGGCCCTTGATCACCAGTTCCTGGCCGGCCAGGGAAAGGGAAAGGCTGTCCGGCTTGACGCCGGCCAGGTCCAGGCGCAGCACCAAGCCCTGCTGGGTCTCGTAGAAATCGGCCGCCGGCCGGAAGTGCGCCCGGGTCCGGGCGGCCTCCAGGTGCAGGTCGGGCCGGTTGCGGAAGCGCTCCTCCAGGTGCTCAAAGTCACGGATGATCCTGATTTTGATGAAGCGATGCATCTATCTTCCTCGGTAATTTGGCTATTTTTATAAGGTAAGCGATTACCCAACAAAAATCCAGGGTTGAATTTTACTCCGAGTCGGGGGGAGAATTTTTTCCATAGGGCGGGCCTCCGTGCCAAGCCAAACCTTTGGTGCAGGCTGGAAGCCTGCGCTACCGGAACGAACTTTTCGAAGCAGAAGCCTGCCTTGACCGGCAAGGGAAATCCTGATAGTTTCCCAGGCATGCCAG
>CAZOCQ010000142.1:0-8105 GCA_964578335.1 uncultured Desulfobacca sp. | reverse complement strand
GCAGGCTGAAGCCTGCGGCTACATTTTTATTACCTTTATGATCGCAACTTGGTATTAGATCAACAAATGAATAATTTTAACCCCTGATTTTGGTACACCTGGGACCATTGACTTTTTGAGTGTACCAGCAGCCCGCGAAGGTTGCGAGAATTGTGCCGGATGGGCGCCGCGGGGGGCCGGGGATGTTTGACCGGCAAGCCGCTTTTTTTCCTGGGGAATTCGCCTGAGGGCCGTCGCCGTTGCGGAACAAAACCTCTAACTTTCGCCGGTACGTGATTAATTGACGCAATTGTATCATAACCTCAATCATTAATCAGACCGGGAGAAAAATCCAGCGAAGAAGATATGGCTGACTCCGTTAGGTAATGAAGTCCATGATCCATTTTTGGGCGTCCTGAAAATGAAAATGATTGCAGGGGCGGCTCGAGATCCCCCCCTACACGGATTCATGGCAAAAAGATTACCTCAGGCCAAGACGCCAAGCCGCCGAAGCAGAGACGCAAAAAATTAGTGGAGGTTGATGGCGGGAGGCGCTGCGCTTTCCCGCCCTACTGTACTCTCAATCAGGAATAGTTAAAATTTTCGAAAAATCCACCTTACAATCGGCAACGGAGCCCGAGATGGTCCGGGCCGAAGTAGCAATTTTTTTACGCCAGGATGACGGCATACTTTTCAATAAGCTGCGGACCTCACCCATTAAATTATCTTCCCTAACTATCTTCTTGGCCACGGCGCAGACTTGTTTAAGGTCTTTCTCTCTCTTTTCTTTTCTAATGGGAAGTCCAGCTATTAAAAGTTTATGCAGCATAAAAGCGGGCAGCGATGGCAAAGCAATGCGCCCAATATCCCGTATGGATACTTCAATTTTATTATCGAGGAGTAAATTAAGATAAGGAAGCGGTAGCGGGTTGGTAGATAATTCTTTAACTTTGGGTAATTGCTCTTTGGCGCTACCCCCTTTGCGCGGTTGTAAAAATTCAATCTTAAAACCATTGCCTTCATAAAAAATGGCGCCGTTGCTTTGAAATTCCTGTCTAAAACCAAGCGCTTTTAATACGGCTTCCAGGTCGGCAGACGGACCCTTATGAGGCAGCGGTATGGCAAAGTCCTCATCTACCGTGCGTAAAGGAAACCATTCCACCCCAAAATGGCTTTGATATACCTTAAAACAGTAACTACCCACCAGTTCAACGCCTGCTGCGAACAAGCCCAAGCGCTCCAACTCAGCCAAGAGCTTCCGCAATGGTTCGGTAAAATCCCTCAGTGCCTGCGCCATCTTGTTAGCCTTCAAGAGTTTTAGGGCATGTTTGGTGGAGCGCAATTCGCGGATTAATCTCTGCCGATTTTTGATCTTTTCAGCCAATCGTTGTACTGCGGGATCGTTCTCGCCGCCCAGGTAAATATCCTCAAACCTCCGGCCCTTCCTTTTATGCAGGTATAAAAACCCGGCTCCACGGCCGTTTTTCCGCTTGATGGAGCCGACCGGGGTAATCAGCAGCTCCCCGATCAGTCTGGTTTGATAATCGAGGTAATAGTCAGAACTTTCTTCCAGAATTTGTTCAATAGCCATAATCCCAGCCTGCCCAAATTGACTGTACCCCACAAACCGGTAAAAAGCAAGTTTGTGGGGTATAGGTTGACTGTACCCCACAAATTATTAAAAAGAGGTTTTGTGGGGTATAGAGCAGGTCCTCACAACCCAGCAGAATCCCAAAACCACAACTTTGTGGATTCTTGCAGCTTCATCGCGCCCCCTCCTCTGGGTGTTTAGGTTTGCTGCGGTTGTTTCCTTTGTTTGAAAACCCGGTTTAAAAAGTAAACCAAGTTCTGATATTACGCCTCTTCCTTCTCCTGCAGAAGCAACCTATTCAGCACCTTCGCCACTTGCCCAATAAAAAAGCCGGTCCCGGGGGGCCGGCTGCAGGGTTACAGTGGTTTATTAGGTGACGGCGGGATGCGCTTCGCTTTCCCGCCTTACATTAGAAGCCCCGGCCCGACATGCAGGTCCAGAGTATGGCCGAGACAGAGAATTGGCTGGTCCTGAGCGCCTGAATAAAGTTAGCGGGGTAATATTGTTAGGTCAGGTCTCGGTAGGCTTCCCGCCGATGTCTGACGGCAAGAATGACAATTTTGCGGTTAGTTTCGTCTATTTCAAAGAAAATGCGCCAATTCCTGACCCTGGATTTCATTTCACCCGCCCCCATCTTTACCGGTTGCGCCAAATGAGGAGAGGCCGGAGACAGAGCCAGGGTTTTCAGGTGTTCCCTCACCTGTTTTTCCACGGCCCGATCCAGCCGGTCTAAGTCCTTTTCGGCCCGCCTGGTCAGTTCAACAATATAGGTCACAGACCTCTGGCCTTTTCATATTCTTCCAGGGAAATTACCCGGCCTTGGCGGGCATCCTCTTGACCCTCTCGGATGGCGGCCCAATCTGCTTCAGAAAGGAGCTCTTCTTCCTGCTCATAGAGAAATTCCACAAATTTTCTCAAGGCCTGCCTATTGGGGCCTTGAATAATCACTTCAATCATGCCCAAGAAATCTGGATCGAGATTTGCCTTCATATGCAACCCGGAAATGGTTTTCTTCCATTATACCGAAAACCCAGGAGGTGAAATAGCGGAAATATTGAAATTAGGGTGGATCGCCTGAGCCCCACAAAAAAACCGGCCCCTTTTGGGGGCCGGCTTTTGGGGTTTATTCGGCTTACGGCGCAGGCTAAAGCCTGCGGCTACATTTTTTCGGTCAGGCGCCGTTCTTAGAAGCCCCGGCCCGCCATGCGGGCCCAGAGCATGGCCGTGGTGCGGTACACCATGTGGGCCATCTTGGTGAAGGGGGCGTAGAAGAACAGGAAGAACACGCTGGTTAAGTGGATAAAGTAAGTGGGATAGGCCAGGATGCGGATGCCCACCATCCGGAAGAGCCAGGAGAGCAGGCCAGTGGCCCCCACCGCGAAGATCACATAGATCAACAGCCAATCATAGTAGCTGCCGTAGCCGGCCTTCTCGGCGTTGGCCTGGCGCTCTTTGATGATGTTCCAGATGCCGTAGAGCAGGGCCGCGGTGCCCGGGATGGCCAGGAGTTTCATGACCACGAAGAGCTTGGTCACGGAGCCGTGGGGCTCGAACCATTCGTGGATGAAGGCCAGGCCGGTGACGGCCGCCAGGAAGATGAAACCGAAGAGCACGAACAGGTGGTTGGTGGACCGGTTGTAGGTGACCTCACACTTCCGGAAACGGTTATGGAAGAGGATGTCTTTGATCACCTCGATGAGGTTGCCCACCAGGTTGCCTTCCACCCGCACCTTCCAGGGATTGCCGGCGTTCAGGTCTTTCCAGTAGCGGGTCACTCCCTTGAACAGCACCGCCACCGCAAAGGCGAAGGCGCCGGTGAAGATGACGTCGATGAGCAGGGTGGGGAACATCTTGCCGTAAACGATTTCCCCTTCCGGGATGCCGAAATTGCCGAACACCTTGGCCGCCAGGGCCAGCAAGAGCACCGGAAAGGCGAGGAGCACCGGCAGGTAACGGATGTCGCCCACCATCCGGGCCAGTTGCGGCGGGGTGGCGTACTCCTCGATGCACATTTTCCGCAGTGAGTTCAGGACTTCGCCGGGCTTGGCGCCCCGGGGACACAAGGCGGTGCAATCGCTGCACTGATGGCAGAGCCAGATGTCCGGGGATTGCACCACCTCTTTCAGGCCCCACTGGGCCTGGAGCATCTCTTTCCGGGGGAAGGGCTTGCTATCGGGTGTGAGGTTACAGACCACCGAACAGGTGTCGCACTGATAGCACTTTTTGACCGTGTCCCCCCCGGCGGCGATGACCCGGTTGACGAATTGCAGGTCAGGTTTGATAACAGTTTCGCCTGCCATGGATCATACCTCCTAAAATTCCTTGAAGGGGTTGGGGCCGATCTCCATCACCCGTTTGACGAAATCGCTGATGAGGTCGGGCAGTTTATCGAAGTCGGAATGGGCGATTTGATACTGAATCACCCGGTCGGATTCCAGTCCCAGTTTGTCCAGGGTTTCCGAGAGCTTGCTCAAACGGTAACTGCAGAGTTCGCTGCCCTTGGCAAAGTGGCACTGGTAGTCTTCCCCGTATTTGCAGCCCAACAGGATCATGCCGTCCACACCCCGGGAGAGGGCGTCGGAGACCCAGACCATGTTGAAGGAGCCCATACAGCGCAGGGGGATGAAGCGGACCCGGGGATCGAGCTGCAGCTTGTGCAGGGCCGCGGCGTCCAGGGCCGGCATGGCGTCGTTCTCGCAGATGAGGCCGATGATCCGGAAAGGCGCGTTGGGATCGTCTTCGTCCTCGAGTTCCGGCACGTCGCAGGCCTTGAGCATGGAGCCGACGATGTCCACGCTGTAGTCCTTGAAGTTGACGATGCGTTCCGGGCAGGCCCCCATGCAGGTGGCGCAGCGCCGGCACCGGTTGATCTTATAGAACGGGGTGCCCTTCTCGTCTTCTTCGATGGCGCCGAAGGGGCATTCCTCGGTGCAGCGCTTACAGGAGGTGCAACGCTGCATGAAGGGGTCGGGGAAGGTCTCGTCCCAGGCCCGGGGATGGACCGCCATACCGGCGGCCACGTGCTCCACCGCCTGGACGGCCTTTAAGGCCGCGCCGACGCCGTCCGCCATGGCCATGGGAATGGTCATGGCCTGGTGCACCGTGCCCGCCGCATAGATGGCGGTGCGCCGGGTCTCGTACGGGAAGCAGATGAAGTTGGAGTCGGCAAAGCCGTGGTATTCCTCGATCTCCGGCAGGGCGGGGCCCTGGCGGTAGCCCAGGTTGAGCACCGGCTCGTCGGCGGTCACCGGCACCAGCCCGGTGGCCAGGACCACCAGGTCGGCTTCGAAGATGACGTTGTCGCCCAGCAGGGTGTCCTTGGCGGCGATGTTGAGCTTGCCGTCGGCCGCCAGGGTGACGCCCTCGATCTCGGCCTTGGTCAGCATGACGCCGGGGTCGGACTGCGCCTCTTTATAAAAGAGCTCGCTTTGACCCGGGGTGCGGATGTCCTTGTAGAGGATCATGGCGGTGGCGTTGGAATTCGCCTGCCGCACGTAGAGGGCCTGCTTCAGGGAAGCCAGACAGCAGAAGTCGGAACAGTACGGCAGGTGCTCCGGGTCCCGGCTGCCGGCGCACTGGATGAAAGCCACGCTTTCAGCCGGTTTACCGTCGGAGGGCCGTAAGATCTTGCCCTTCTTGGCCAGCTCTTCCATCTCCAGGTTGGTGATGACGTCCTTGGAGAGGCCGTAGCCCAGCTTGGTGAGCTTGGTGGCGTCGTAAGGCCGGAAGCCCGCCGCCATGACCACGGAGCCCACCTGGAAGGTCTCTTCCTCGCCGTTCACGGAGATGGTGGTATCCAACAGGCCCGGCTGGCCGTCGATCTTTTCGATCTTGGCGTTGGTATAGACTTTGATCTTGGGATTGCCCTGGACCTCTTTGATCTTCTTGAAGACCACGGGCTCCTGCAAGGTGGTGAAGGGGAAGCTGGAAGGCGTCTGGAGATACATCTTGGCTGCATAGCCGCCCAATTCCGCTTCTTTTTCCACCAGCACCACATCGTAGCCGTTGTTGGCCGCTTCCAGAGCGGCGCTGAGGCCGGCGGCGCCGCCGCCGATGACCAGGATGGTCTTGTTGCACTCGGTCTGCCAGGGTTCCGGCAGGTCGGACTTTTTCACCCGGGCGCAGTACATGCGCAGGTAGTCCTCGGCCAGGTTCTGGGTTTCCTCGGCCTGGGGCGGCTGGGTCCAGGCCACCAGTTCCCGGATGTTGCAGCGCTCCACCAGGACGTTGGGGAAATCCAACTCTTCGTATTT
This sequence comes from uncultured Desulfobacca sp., assembly GCA_964578335.1. Lineage (GTDB taxonomy): Bacteria > Desulfobacterota > Desulfobaccia > Desulfobaccales > 0-14-0-80-60-11 > JAPLJC01. Next base: position 2,282 of record CAZOCQ010000142.1, on the reverse strand, counting down.
CACCCGGGGCGAACAGGCGGCGATGACCAGGGAGTTGATGCCTTCGCCTTCGGGCTTGAGATCTTCCAGGATCATGGCCCGGGCGTCGGGGGAGCACATGATGTCGTGCTCTTTGATGAACTGAATCTTGCCCTCTTTTTTGATGACCTTTTGCAGTTTCTCAAAATTGATGGCCTCGCCGATGCCGCAGCCCTTACACAAATAGACACCGTATTTTTTTTCTGCCGCTTCCATTTATGACCTCCTGCCCAGGGCGATGAGACTTTTCAAGGCGGCCCCGGTGGCGTCCTCGTTGGACTTCATGACATCCAGGGGGCCCTTCAAAGTACCCACGGCGAAGATACCCGCCGGCAAGAGTTCCTCGATGATGAAGCCGTCCGGGGTATAGGAGATGGGGAGGGCGCAGGGCGAATTCTTGGTGGAAGGCACCATGCCCGCGGCCAGCACCACCATATCGAAGGTCATGGCCTGCTTGTCGCCGGTGGCGGTGTTTTCGGCCACCACCACGACATCGTCGCTGCCCGGGGCCTGGCTGACCTTGGCGATCTTGCCCCGGATGAGCTTGACATTCTCCATGTCCCGCACCTTCCAGAGAAACTGTTCATAACGGCCCGGGGCGCGCAGATCAATGTAGAAGATATGGGCTTCGGCTTCCGGGTCTTTTTCCGCCAGATAGGTGGCCTGTTTCAAGGAGGCCATGCAGCAGATGTAGGAGCAATACGGCAGGTGGTTCTCGTCCCGGGAGCCGGCGCACTGCACGAAGGCCACTTTTTTGGGGGCCTTGCCGTCCGAGGGCCGCAGGATCTGACCGCCGGTGGGGCCGTTGGCGGCCGCCAGGCGCTCCATCTGCATGTTGGTGATGACGTTGGCCACCAGCCCGAACCCCAGGTTGTCGGCCCGGGCGATGTCGTAAGGCTCCCAACCGCCGGCCAGGATAATGGCCCCGACGTTGAAGTTCAGGGTCTGGGGCTTCATGTCCAGGTCAATGGCTTCGTACTGGCAGGCCTCTTTGCACTTTTGGCCGCAGTCGCCGCTGCAGGCCGCGGCGTCGAGGACATACTTCTGGGGAAAAGCGAAATCAAAGGGGATGTAAGCGGCCTTAGTCTTATCGAGGCCGAAGTTGAAGTCATTCACCCGCTCGGCGGTGCAGGCCTGGGCGCAGGCGTCACAGGCCACGCAGCGGTCATTGACGTAGCGCGGCGCCACCTGGAGGGTGACGTCAAAATTGCCGGCGTTGCCGCTGATTTGGGTGACTTCCGCCATGGTGTAGAAGCTGATGTTGGGGTTTTCTTTGATCCGGCGGAATTGGAGCTCCAGCCCGCAGGTGGGCGGGCAGAGCTTGGGGAAGTATCGGTGGAGTTGGGCTACCCGGCCTCCCAGGTAGGGGGCCTTCTCGGCGATGATCACCTGAGACCCGGCCTCCGCCGCCTCCACGGCCGCGGTGAGGCCGCTGATGCCTCCCCCGATGACCAGAATCTTGCGATTTTCGGCGTTCACACAAGTCCTCCTTCAGGACATTTGGCGAGCCTGAGCTTGCCGCCATTGGCGCCAGCTTTAGCCCGTCAGGTCGATATACCTCCAATATAACATTGTGAATAGAAGTGCAAGCGAAAACTTCGGTAGCCAGTGGCCAGTAGTCAATAGCCAGTAAAGGTGCGGAGGGGGAAAAGGCGAAAAGGGGAAAGGGGGAAAGGGGGAAAAGCAAAGACCTGGCCCATTATCTTCTGGTTTTCCCTCTTCCCCTTTTTCCCCAGGCTTTTTAAGCTGGCTACTGGCTACTGACTACTGACCACTTAAAAAAATGGCCGTGGCTGGCTTGCCGCCACGGCCGGGAACCAAACGCCCGGGGCCCCGGAAAACCGGAGCCCCGGAGACGCTCAAAGGTTAGCACAACTGCTTGTAAGGCTCGGTCTCAAACGTCCAGGTGTTGGTCTTCATGTCGTACTGCGAGATGGTGAAGACCTTCCACTTGCTGTCGTCAATGGACAGGAAGTCGGCCCGGTAGTAGTAACCGGGGTAACGGCTCTCTTCCCGGAACAGGATGTGGCGCAGGTGGGCCTCACCGGCGATGATGCGGTGATACTGTTCCCAGGCCCGCATCAGTTCGTGCAGGTCGCGGGCGGCCAACCGGGTGGCGTCTTCCTTCAGCAGGGTAAGGCGCTTCAGACCTTCTTCCAGCATGATTTTGTTGGTCTGGTACATGGGGGTGACACCGGCCACGTACTCATCCATCAGCTTCTGCAAGCGGGTCTGAACCTGCTTGGGCAGCAGATAGTTGGGGT
>CAZOCQ010000141.1:0-8222 GCA_964578335.1 uncultured Desulfobacca sp. | reverse complement strand
ACCGCCAAGTAGAGCGGCGGTATTTGACTTCGGTGGACGGATTCATCTTTAACAGCAATATCACCAGGACCGCAGTCGAAGCCCTGGCGGGTTCGGAGCGGCCTTCGGCAGTGGCCCTTCCCGGCGGGGACCGGTTGCCCGGCAAAATCACCGAGGCCCAGGTGGCCCGCCGGGCCTTGGCCCCGGGGCCGTTGAAAATTATCGCGGTGGCCAATCTCATCCCGCGCAAGCAGATCCATACCCTGATTGCGGCCCTGGCAGGTTCGCCTCACCGCGACTGGCGGCTAACAGTGGCCGGAAGTCTGACCCTGGATAGAAATTACGTGCGCAGTATCTCCGGTCAGATTGCGCAAGCCGGTCTGCACGACCGGGTATCGCTGCTGGGGACGGTGGTTGATGAAGAATTGGCCTTGCTGTTATCCCGGCACCACTTGCTGGCGGTGCCTTCCTCTTATGAGGGCTTCGGCATCGTGTACCTGGAAGCCAGGCGTTTCGGCCTGCCGGTCATAGCCGGAGACGCCGGCGGCCCCCGGGAGATCGTCAACCACGGGGTGAACGGCTTTCTGGCGCCGCCGGGCGACAGCGAAGCCCTGGCCTCTTACCTCAAGGCTTTCATGGACGATCGCGGCCTTTTGACACGAATGAGCCTGGCGGCTTTGGCCGCGTCAGCCTCCCAGCCCACCTGGGAGGCCAGCGCCGCCAAGGTGCGGGATTTTCTGCTCGATTTTCTCTAACTCGTATTCCATGATATAAAGCGAACTGACTGATAATGCCAAAAGGAGGATGAGATGCAGGGGAAAAAAATCCTGGCCGGCATTTTCGCAGTGCTGGTCCTGTTAAAGATCGCGGCCCTGCTGACCAATCCCGCCAAATGGCTGTACCTGGCCGAGCTGGTCTTGGCGCACCAAGCCTTGCTCACTTGGATCTATCTGGGGTTGCTCCTATTCCTCGCCTGCCTGATCTTCTCCAGCCTCAATTTAATCGATATTGCCCTGGTGATGTTATTTACGGTATTACTCACCGGCCTGACCTTCATCCCCTATTCGACCCAGTTCCTGAAGCTGGGAATCGAGATGACCGCGGGCGGTTTCAGGAAGGGCTGGCTTTCTCTGGTGATCTGGGGGGTCCTGGCGCTGGCCGTACTGATCCGGGGCTTTGCCAAAGAGAAAGGCCGGCGGCCCTGACCGAAAAAAAGCTGAATCATGACCGGCCCCCCTCGTGAATACAGCTTCCTTCGTTACCTGGAGGCTAAAAAAGGGCTGGACCACCGCTCCCTGAACCGGCACGTTTGGGAGACGCTGGCCGGAGAGTTGTCGGCGCGTCCGGCCGGGCCTCCCTGCCGGGTCCTGGAGGTGGGCTGCGGCCTCGGGGCCATGCTGGAGCGCCTCCTTGACTGGCGGCTGCTCCCGGCCGCGGTCTATTCCGGCATTGATCTTAATCCGGAATGCATTGCGGCGGCCCGGGACCGCTTCCGGCGGTTGGCCGCACACCGGGGAGCCGATCTGACCCAGAAGGACGGGCGCTTCCGGTTTCGGCAGGCGGGGCTGTCTCTGTCAGTGGATTTTGCCGCCCTCGATTTCTTCCGCTTTCTGGTCCGGGAGCAAGGCCGGCGCCGCTGGGATCTCATCCTGGCCCATGCCTTCCTGGACCTGGTGGACCTGGACGCGGTCCTGCCCGGCTTACTGAGTTTGTTGACTCCCGGAGGTTTGTTCTATTTCACCCTCAACTTTGACGGCTCCACCATCTTCACCCCAACCACCGACCCCGAACTGGACCGGCTCATCGAATCCCTGTACCACAACACCATGGACCGGCGCCGGGTGGATGGGCGGCCTTCCGGCAGCAGCCGCACCGGCCGCCTCCTCTTCGAGCGCCTCCGGGCCGCGGGGGCCACGGTGCTGGCCGCGGGCAGTTCCGATTGGGTGGTCTTTCCCGGCCCGGAAGGGTACCCCGGAGACGAGGCCTACTTTCTCCATTTCATCATTCACACCATCCACCAGGCCCTGGAGGGGCATCCGGGACTGCCCGCCGCGCCTTTCCGGGCCTGGGTGGAGGAGCGCCACGCCCAAATCCAAAGGCAAGAACTGAGCTACATCGCCCACCAGCTTGATTTTTGCGGCCGGGTTTAAAGGGCAGGTTAAAAGAGCAGGTTTCAGGTTTCAGGTTTTAGGTTTTAGGTTTGTCGGCTTGGCCTCGTCTCCAAACTGGGCCCCTTCCCTTTTCTGACTCTAAATTTCTCCCCAATTTCTGATAAACTAATAGCATCAATGCTGGGAAATGGTGCGATAAGAGTGCCTTCACACCGAAAACCGCAAACCGCAAACCGCAAACCGTCCTTAATCATTTACGACTGCGACGGGGTCATCATCGATTCCCGCCGTTCCAATGAGGCCTTCTACAATACCATCCTGGCTCACTTCGGCCTCTCGCCCCTGACCCCGGAGCAACTGGATCTGGTGCATTCCAGCACCGCCCAGCAGTCCATTGACCATCTCTTTCGGGGCACCCCCTGGCTGGATCAGGCCCAGGACTTTCAGCGTCGGATCGACAACGCCCCGTTTCTGGCCCTGATTCGGCCGGAGCCTCATATCCGGGAAGTCTTGATGCGCTTGCGTCCGGCCTTTCATACCGCCGTGGCCACCAACCGGGGCAAGAGCCTGGCCCCGGTTTTGCGGACCCTGGAACTGGACAACCTCTTCGATATGACGGTGAGCAGCTATGACGTCAGCCGGCCCAAACCGCACCCCGAGTGCCTCCAAAAAATTTTAAGCCGCTTCCGGGTGGAACCGGAAGCGGCTCTGTACATCGGCGATTCCGAAGTGGACCGGCAGGTGGCTCTAGCCGCCGGGGTTCCCCTGGCGGCTTACAAGAATGCCAAACTCCAGGCCACCTACCATCTGCAGGATCATCTGGAATTGCTGCCGCTGCTGGGAATGGCAGACTATGAAGGGGGACGTCCAGGCTAGTTGAACTTCCGTTCCGGCGCCTCCACCCGAACCTGGACTCGCTCATTCCCGGCCACCATCGACAAGAGGCCCAGGAATAAGAATCCACCCAGCGCTCCCATGAACAGCCCCAGAAAAAAGGCCAACATGTCCCCGTCCTCCCGATTTTAATCCTCTGGTTAAAATTCTAAGCCTTATCGTCTCGGGGACAATCGGTAAAAATACGTAATTGCCGCTAGGCAAAGTTGCCTAAAACAGGGGGTGGGACTGAGGCCAACTCACTGCACTGGCCCGCAAAGGAGAATCAAGGCGGCGCCGGCGTGTAAGGCCGCCACCAGCGCCAGGGCCGGCCCGATCCCCCAGACGGGTAAAATCACCAGACTGAAACCCAGGGTTCCCAGGGTGGAACCCAGGAGATCGGCGGCATAGAGCCGGCCGCCTTTGACTCCGGACTCGCCCGCGCCCCGGACCCACAGGCCGCTGCCGAGGGCAAAAATCCCACCGCCCCCGAAACCGACCGCCACCATCATCAGGACCAAGCCCCCCTGGACCAGGAACGGCGGCCCCGCAATCCCGGCCAGGAGGCTGCCGTACAAGCCCAAAGCCAGGGCGGCCAGGGCCAGTTGCCCCATCAGCAGATGGCGCCCCAGGGTCTGCGGCCCCCGCGCCGGTTGGACCTCGGAGCGGCGCACCAGGACCCCGCCCACCGCCGCGCCGCCCCCCATGCCCCCCATGAAGGCGGCGATGAGCAGACCCAGTTGACGGTAGAGGGAGCCGAAGTGAATCTGGTAAAGCACCAGGACCAGGATTTCCAGGGCGATGGTCCCCAGGCCCATCACCGTCACCTGATAGAGGCAGAGAGGACCGGGGCGGCGCCGCAGCAATATGGTCAGCAGCAGGGTGAGCGCTCCCAGCAAAGTCCAGAGCAGTGGGGGCGGGGTTCGCTTCAGGGTCAGTAAAGAACGGTCGATGGGCAACCCTTCCTGCCTGGCCCCCAGCGCCAGGTCATAAAAATAGCAGGCCGGCGTCAAATCGGTGTTGATCTCCGGCGGCTGCTGGGCCATTACTTGTTGGAGATAGGCGACCTTCGCCGGGTTTAGGACCTCCCGCAAATAATAATCCTGCACATACTGCAACGGCAGGCGGCGGGTTTGCAGGCGGGCCGCCAACACCTCCGGGTCCGCCACCAGGACCCCGGCGGCCGGGGCCGCCAAAAACCGGACTCTCTCCCCCGGCAAGGCCAGCACCGCGGGGAAGACCTCCTTCAAGGTATGATAGGCCAGGGCCAGGTAAGCGGCCCGCCAGGGGGTGAGGCTGGTTTCCGAACCAGCCAGGGAAAAATAAAACAGACCTCCTGGGGCCAGTCTGCTGCGCGCCAGGCGGAAAAATTCCTGGGTGTAGAACCGGTTCAATTGCGCGCTGCGAGGCTCCGGCAGGGCCATGAGGATGACGTCGTAACGTTCCGGGGTGTGCGTCATAAAGTGCCGGGCGTCCTCATGGACCAGGCGCACCCGGGGGTCGCCGGCCCACGGCCCGGCCGGCAGCAGTCCCAGGGCCAGGTCCACCAGTTGGGGGTCCAGTTCCACGTAATCCAGACGGCTGAGGCTCCCGGTTTTGAGAATCTCCGGCAGCAGACCGGGGCCGCCCCCCAGGAGCAGCACCCGACGGGGTTCAGGATGCATCAGCAGGGGCAACTGTGCCTGGGTTTCGGCGGAATAGGGGTCCGGATAGGTAAACTGCCAGAGATTATTGGCGAAAAAGCTCACCTGGCCGTCTTCCCGGCTGGCGCTCAGAAAGGCGTACGGGCTGTCCGCGCCGGCGACCAACTGGCGTCCGGGCCACTGCCAGTTGCGGCTGAGGCCCTCCAGCGATGTTAGCCAAATTAGGGCCAAGGTGAGCAGCAAAGCCGCCAGCAGCCGGACGCCGGTCTCGATTCTCCCCCGGGGCCGGGCCAGGAGCCAGGAGCTTAAGGCCAAAACCAGCCCGGTGCCCACCGCCAGGCCCAGGCCGGAATAGCGGCCCAGCAGGCAAAGCTGCAACAGCAGGACCCCTGCGGCCGCGCCCAGGGTCTCCAGGGAGTACGCCCGGCCCGGAGCCTCGCCGGCCCCGGACGCCGCCAGGACCCGGCAGGCGCAGGGAAAGAAGTAGCCGGAGACCAGGCAGAAGGGCGCCAGCAGGATTAAAAATAGGGCCAGGCCGGTGGTCAGGGGGAGGGTTTGGCCTCCGGGAAGCTGAGCCAGGATGGGCGCGGCCCGGATGCCCAGGATGGTGGCGGGCAGCAGCAGCCCCAGGAGGGCCAGGAGGCCGCCCAAGCCTCCATTATCACCGCCGTAGGGGCGAACTTTATGTTCGCCCTGGGATGGCAAGTTGGTCGCAGGGTTTCCCGTAAGAACATTAAATCCCCCTAAATCCCCCTTTGCCAAAGGGGGACTTTTAAAACCCCCCTTTGAAAAAGGGGGGGAGGGGGGATTTTCCTTTGGAGCACCGCGCCCGCCCAGCAGCGCCCCCAGTCCGGTCCACAGGAGCCAGCCCCAGAGCCCCAGGGCCAGCTTCAGTTCGACCCCCTGGGCCAAGACCAGAAGCTCCCGCAGGATCAGCACCTGGCCGATGAGCACCCCGGCCCCGTAGAGCAGGACCGCGGCCTGGGACCGCGTCAACCGCAAAAACGCCATTGCGGATTCCTCAAAGCAGTTCCTCATAGGCCCACGGCGCACCCGCAAAGCATGAAAAGTATTGGTGGGCGGGCCTCCGTGCCCGCCAAACCTGGGAGGCAGGCTGGAAGCCTGCGCTACCGGCAAAGAATGTTTAGGATAGACATCAGCGCTTGAATCTGAGTTCGCGGTGGTCCAGCAGGTGGTAGAGCCTAACCTTGATGACATCGGTGAGGACAAACTCCACCAGGCAGTAACCCCAGATGATTCCTGCCAATTTCCAGCCGATGGGGGCCATGTACCAGCCATAGACCACCAGGAGGGTAGCCAGGACCTTGGTGATGACCGCGGACCAAAACAGGGCGGCGCTGGGCCGGATGGACCAGAACGGCCCCCGGGTACGGGCCAAAAAGATGGTGAGGTGACCGGCCACCGCCAGTTTCAGGAAGATAAAGGATTGCACTTCCAGGGCGGGCAGGAGCAGCACCCGGCTGGCAATGTAGTAGATGGCAAAAGAAAACAGGACGCCGATCAGACCCAAAAGGGTGGCGATCCCCAGGACCACCCGCATGTCCCATTTCTCCGGTTCGTCGCCGTATTTCACCCGGTCATAGGCGATGGCCATGATGGGTGCATCGTTGAACAGGGCCAGCAAGACAATCATGATGGCGGTCACCGGATAAAAATTAAAGATCAAGATGACCAGGGCAATGAAGAACAGGACCCGGATGGTCTCGGCAATGCGGTAAATGGCATAGCTGGTCATGCGCTGGAAGATCTGGCGGGATTCCTTAAGCGCATCAATGATCACCGAGAGCCCCGGCTTGGTAAGGACAATATGGGCCGCGGATTTGGCCGCATCGGTGGCCCCCGCTACGGCGATGCCGGCGTCGGCCTTCCTTAGGGCCGGGGCGTCGTTCACCCCGTCGCCGGTCATGCCGACGATGTGGCCCCGGCTCTGCAACAGCTCCACGATATGATACTTGTGCTCCGGAAACACCCGGGCGAAGCCGTCGGCCTTTTCCACCACCTCCTCGGCCTCCCGGGAATGCTTATCCAGGAAGGCGTCGGCCGCCTGGATATTGGTCCCCAGGTGCACCTGCCGGGCAATTTCCTTGGCCACGGCCTCATGGTCGCCGGTGATCATCTTCACCGTCACCCCCATGGCCTGGGCGGTCTGGATGGTCTCCGCCGAATCTTCCCGGGGCGGATCGTAGAGTGGAATCAGACCCATAAAATTCCACTTGCCGTCGGATTCCCGCCGCGCCACCGCCAGGGGGCGCATACCGCAGTTGGCAAAGTCATCAATGACCCGGTTCGCCTCATTCAACAGCGCCGCGTCCGCGCCCACCAGGTCCAGGATGACCTGGGGGGCCCCCTTGTCCATGGTGAACGGCCCGCCGTCGCCTTCGCATTCCGCTTCGGTGCGCTTGTTCACCGGATCGAAGGGCTTAAAGAGCTTCACCCGGCAGGATTTGCCCCCATTTACCCCCATTTCCTGACCTTTGTGGAGAATAGCCGCATCAATGGGGTCTTTGTCCTCGGCCCGGGAAGCCAGGCCGGCAGCCAGGAGCAAATCATTTTCTGTAAAGCCCCCCATGGCTTTGACCTGGCCCACGGTCAGCTCATTCTTGGTGATGGTGCCGGTCTTATCCGTGCACAGGACATCCATGCCGGACATCTCTTCGATGGCCACCAGTTTGCTGACAATGGCCTCCTTTTTGGCCAGGGCCATGGCCCCCACCGCCATGGTGACCGACAGCACCGGCGGCAGGGCCACCGGGATGGCGGCCACCGTCAGCACCAGGGCGAACTGCAGGGTGTTCATCAGGTCTTCCTGCCGGAACAGGGCCGCCAGGATAATGACCGCCACCAACAGCAGAGCCAGAACGATGAGATAGTTGCCGATCTTAATGACCGCCTTCTGGAAATGGCTGGGGGTCCTGGCGGCTTCCACCAGCCTGGCGGTCTTGCCGAAGAAGGTGTTCATGCCGGTGGCCACCACCAGCGCGTCCATTTCCCCCTGGGTAAGATTGGCGCCGGCGTAAGCCCGGTCCCCTGCGTGCTTTTCCACCGGCAGGGATTCGCCGGTGAGGGTGGATTCGTCGGCCAACAGATAATCGCCGCTGAGCAAGTGCAAATCCGCCGGGACGATGTCCCCCAGCCGCACCCGCACCAGATCCCCGGGGACCAGTTCCCGGGCCGCGAGCTCCTGCCAGACCCCGTCCCGTCGGACTTTGGCGTTAGGCGCCAGTTTTTGTTTGAGCAATTCGATGGCGTTGTCGGCCTTGTGCTCCTGCCAGAAACCCACCACCGCGTTCAACAGCAGCAAGGCCAAGATGATGGAAAAATCTTCCCAATGGTGGATGACCGCGGAGAGAATGGCCGCCATTTCGATCATCCAGGGGATCGGCCCCCAGAAATAGCGCAGGAATTTGACGACCGGATTGACTTTCTTCTCGACGATCTCGTTATAACCGTAGGTCTGGAGTTGCTCCTGGACCTCGGCGGCGGTCAGGCCGTCTTGCCGGGCCCCATACTGCGCCACGATTTGCTGTTCCTGCTCCGTCGTCACCTGCGGCTCTTCTTTGGCTGCTGGCATAGACAGACCTCTTTTCTACTTGCT
>CAZOCQ010000140.1:0-8238 GCA_964578335.1 uncultured Desulfobacca sp. | reverse complement strand
CTTATGAAATACCGTCCTTTAATGATTTTGGGCTCCGGCTCGGACGTGGGCAAGAGCCTGGTCACCGCCGGCCTCTGCCGCATCTTCTACCAGGAGGGTATCCGGGTGGCGCCCTTCAAGGCCCAGAACATGGCCCTGAACAGCTTCATCACCCCCGAGGGCGGCGAGATGGGCCGGGCCCAGGTGGTGCAGGCCCAGGCGGCCGGGCTGGCTCCGCACGTGGACATGAACCCCATCCTGCTCAAACCCAGCAGCGAAGTAGGTTCCCAGGTGATCGTCCACGGCCGGGTTTACGGCAACTTTTCGGCCCAGGAGTATTACCGGCACAAGCCCCGGCTGGTCCGCAGGGTGATGGAGAGCTTCCGCCGCCTCAGCCGGGACTACGAGCTCATCGTCCTGGAGGGGGCCGGCAGCGCCGTGGAGTTGAATCTCAAGCAGAACGACCTGGTTAACTTCAGCATGGCCAAAAGGGCCGGGGCCGCGGTGCTTTTGTGCGCCGACATTGACCGGGGCGGGGTCTTCGCCGCCACCATCGGCTCTTTTCATCTCCTGACCCCCAGCGAACGCCGGCTGCTGGCCGGCTTCATCATCAACAAGTTCCGGGGGGACGCGGCCCTGTTTAAGGAAGGGGAACAGATCATCGCGCGCCGCACCGGGCGGCCGGTGCTGGGGGTGCTGCCTTACGCCCCGGACCTGGTCATCCCCGAAGAAGACAGTGTCGCCCTGGGGCGCAAGCGCACCGCCACGGCCTGGCCGGAGGGCGACTTCCTTCGGATCGGGGTGGTGCGCCTGCCCCACATCTCCAACTACACCGATTTCGACCCCCTGGCGCAGGAGCCCGGCGTGGCCCTGCGCTACCTGGAGCGGCGCCGCGACCTGGACGGCGCCGACCTGCTCATCCTGCCCGGCACCAAGAACACCATCAGCGACCTGCTCTATCTCAAGGAGACCGGGTGGTTTGAGCGGATTCAGGCCTTCGCCCGGGGTGGCGGCTTTCTCTTGGGCATCTGCGGCGGCTATCAGATTTTGGGGGAGGAAATCCGGGACCCCCTGGGAGTGGAAGGCCCGCCCCGGACCGAAACCGGCCTGGGTCTGCTGCCGGTGGTCACCACCATGGCCGGCGCCAAGACCACCACCCAGGTGGAGGCCCGGGCGCCCGGCGAAACCGGGCGGTTGATCGCGGCCTATGAAATTCACATGGGGGAGACGGAGGCCCGGGGCGCCGGCCGGCCGGCCTTCGAGATCATCAGCCGCCATGGCCGGGCGGTCCGGGTGGGGGACGGCTGGGTCAGCCCCGACGGCCGCGTCTGGGGCACCTATCTGCATGGGCTCTTCGACCGGGACGAATTTCGCCGCAGCTTTTTGGCGGAGTTCAGCCGGGGACGCCGCCGGACGGAGACCGCCGCCCCGGTTTGGTCCTTCCTGGACTTTCAGGAGGCCCAGTTGGACCGCTTGGCGGACTTGCTGCGGCAGCACCTGGACCTGAACCGGATTCGCGCTTTGATTCAGATGTAGGTGCGTCCTACGCACCATATTATTACCTGGTGGTCGTCCGCAATCACCCTGGGCGAACACAAGGTTCGCCCCTACGAAAAATTATCGTTTGATGGCGAAATGGTATTTGCGTCTTTGGGCCTTGGCGTGAAATTGAATCAGGTTTTACTGGGACGATGCCCACCCGGCATCAACTTTGAACTTTGAACCTTGAACTTTGAACTTAACCTTGAGATGAGCATACACCACACCATACCGGAGAATCCCCCCAAACACGGGGGCGACGTCTATCACCTGGCCCGCACCCTGGGGCTGGACCTCAGCGAACTGCTGGACTTTTCGGCCAATATCAACCCCCTGGGCTTCCCACCGGGAATTTTCGGAGCGATTGACCAGACCCTGCCGGAAATCGTCCATTACCCGGACCGCCGCTCCCTGTCATTGCGTCGGGAACTGGCGGCCTATCATGGCTTGAGCCCCGAAGAAATCCTGGTGGGCAACGGCTCCACCGAACTCATCTACCTGGCGGCCCGGGCCTTGCAGCCCCAAAAGGCGCTCATCGTGGCCCCGGCCTTCAGCGAATACGAGCACGCCCTGACCGCAGCCCGGACGCCGGTGACTTTTCAGGTCACCGCCGAGGCTGATAATTTTTCCCTTGCCGCACCCCTGGACCCAGGCGCCGCAGACTTGGTCTTTCTGGCCAATCCCGCCAGCCCCAGCGGGGTGCTGCTGCCGCCGGAGCTGCTGCTGGAGGTGGCGGGCCGGCTGGAGTCTGCCGGGGTTTATTTACTGCTGGATGAGGCCTTCATTGATTTCGTGGAGGAGGCTTCCCTCAAGAAATATTTGGCCCGGTTTCCGCATCTGCTCATCCTGCGCTCCTTCACCAAGTTTTTCGCCATTCCGGGCATGCGCCTGGGTTATCTGCTGGCCGCGCCGGAACTGATCCGGCGCCTGGCCGCGGTCCAGGAACCCTGGTCGGTGAACACCCTGGCCCAGGCCATGGGGCGGGCCTGCCTCCGGGACCACGATTATATGGCCCATTCCCGGACCCTGGTTCGCAAAGAGAGGCAGGACCTGCTGGAGGGCCTCCGGTCCCTGCCGGGCTTGCACCCCTTCCCCAGCACAGTGAATTACCTGTTGGTGAAGATCACCCGGCCGGACTGGACCGCCGCCGGTTTGCAAAAAGCCCTGCTGTCCCGGAAGATCGCCATCCGGGACGCCAGCAACTTCCGCGGCCTGGATGAGCGCTTCTTCCGGGTGGCGGTGCGCCGCCGGGAGGAGAACCGGCGACTTTTGGACGCGCTGGGAGATTTCCTGACATAAGGAAAAATAGGAAGTCTCCCTATTTTTCTTGGGAGCTCACTGTGGGACTGGCCTTTATCTTTCTTGCCGCTTACCTGCTGGACCTGGTCCTGGGGGACCCGGAAAACTGGCCTCATCCCGTGCGCCTCATCGGGCGGGTCATCGAGTATTGGGAAAACGTCCTCTATCAACCCCGGGTGACGGCGGGCGCGCTGTTCTGGCTGGCGGTGATGGGCGCCACGTTGATCGGCATCCTCGGTGTGCTGAGCATCATAGCCATCCTGCCGGCGGTGGCCGCCCTGGTGCTGCTCACTTACTTGCTCTACGCCGGCCTGGCGACCCGCAGCCTGCACCGGGAGAGCCTGCGGGTGGAGAAGGCCCTGGCCCAGGGGGATTTGCCCGGAGCCAGGAGCCGGCTGGCCAACATCGTGGGCCGGGAAACTTCCCAGTTGGGGCCGGAAGACATCCGCCGGGCGGTCCTGGAAACGGTGGCCGAAAACCTGTCCGACGGCGTGGCCGCGCCCATGTTTTTCATTCTGTTATTGGGCCTGCCGGGGCTTTACCTCTATAAGGCCGCCAACACCATGGACAGCATGGTGGGCTATAAAAATTACCGTTACCGCAAGTTCGGGAAGTTTGCGGCCCGGGCCGACGACGTGCTCAACTTCCTGCCGGCCCGCCTCACCGCCCTGGTCATGGTGGCGGCCGCGGCCCTGACGGGCCTCAGCCCCCGGGGGGCCTGGCGCACCATCCGCCGGGACGCGGGCAAGGCCAGCAGCCCCAACGCCGGCTGGCCCGAAGCCGCCCTGGCCGGGGCCTTGGGGGTGCGCCTGGGCGGGCCCAGCACCTACTTCGGCCGGGTGGTGGACAAACCCTATATCGGCGACCCCGCCAATCCACTGGGGCCGCTCCAATACTACCGGGCGATCCGCCTGTTATACGCCACTTCCCTGCTGCTGGCCACCCTCACCGGCGGCGGCCTCCTGGCCGGCGGCGCCGGAGTCTGGGGCTTATTATCTCTGGTCAAGTAAAGGATGTTTATTTTTGCAAAGAAGGGGAAAACCATGCTGAACCGGTGCTGCCCTCTGCTGCTGATTTTGGGGGTCTTGCTCTGGACGGCCTCCTTGGGGGCCGGAACCGAACTTTCGGAATACGGCAACCCTTTTACCTGGGTCACCATAGGAAAGACCAAGGTGAAGGCGGAGGTGGTCTTTACTCCGGAAAAACTCTACCTGGGGCTGGGGCAACGCCCGGAACTGCCGGAAGGCCGGGGCCTGCTGTTCCTCATGCCCGGCGCCGAGGTCCAGACCTTTTGCATGCGGGACATGCGCTTCGCCATTGACTTCCTCTGGCTGGCGGACGGCCGGGTGGCGGGGATCACCAAAAACGTCTCCCCCCAGGATCAACAGGCCCTCTATTGTTCCCCGGTGCCGGTGAAATACGTCCTGGAAGTGCCCGCCGGCTTTTGCGACCGGCACGGCCTCAAGGTGGGCGATCCGGCCGCCTGGTAGTTTGAGCCCCCCAACCCCGCGGTCTTGCCCCAGCCGCGAAATTATTCTATATTTTCCTTCATGTTAAACGATCTGGAAAAGCAGGTGATCCTGGCCCTGCAGCGGGACCTGGAGGTTGAACCGCGTCCTTTCCGGGACCTGGCGGCCCGGCTGGGACTGGAGGAGGAAGTGGTGCTGGCCGCCATCCGCGGCCTCATGGAGAAGGGCTATATCCGGCGCTTCGGGGCCACCCTGCGGCACCAAAAGTCGGGCTTCGAGGCCAATGCCCTGGTGGCCTGGAAGGTGCCGGAGGCAGATTTGAAACGGGTTGGCCGGGAAATGGCCGCCCAGCGGGTGGTGAGCCACTGCTACGCCCGGCGGCCGGCCCCCAACTGGCCCTATAACCTCTATACCATGGTGCACGGCCGCAGCCGGGAGGAATGCCTGGAAGTGGCGGCCCGCATGGCCCAGGAGACCGGCCTCTCCGATTACCAGGTGCTCTTCAGCGAAACCGAATTGAAAAAGACCACCATGCGGTATTTCAGCAGCCAGTTGCCAGTTGCCAGAGAGTAATCAGTGATCAGTGATCCGTAGAGGGTGGTTTGGCGGTGATTTTAGCGAAAAACGTCCTCACCCTTCCGCCACGGCGGCTTGCTGATAGTCGCACTCATCCTTGGGGCACAAGACCTTCTTGCCCTTTTTCATCAGCCAGGGGAAGGCGCATTGGGGGCAAGGCCCCTCCAGCGGGGGCTGGTTCAGGGTGAAGTCGCATTTGGGGTAGTTGTTGCAGCCGTAGAAGATGCCCCGGCGGGAGCGGCGCTTCACCAAACCGCCGCTGCAGCCTTCCCGGGGACAGGGAAAGGCGGCGGTTTCGGCCTCCTTATCCAGGGGCACCGGCCGGCCCTGGGCGTCCCGGGTGAAATTCTGGGTGAATTTGCACTTGGGGTAGCCGGAACAACCCAGAAATTCCCCCATCCGGCCCCGGCGCACCACCAGTTCCTTGCCGCATTTGGGGCAGGTTAGCCCCGTGGCCGTGGTTTGGGGACGGGTAACCGGCGCCTCGCCCTCACCGGCCGGAGCCGGCCCGAGCGCGCCCCCCTCAACCTGGAGCGTGATGCGCCCCCGGGCATCCCGGCTGAAGTCCCCGGTGAAGCCGCACTTGGGATAAGCGGAACAGCCCAGGAATTCGCCGTTTTTGCCCCAGCGCACCACCAGTTCGGCGCCGCAGTCGGGGCAGCGCAAATCGGTGGGCACGCTTTTGACCTTGCGCATCCCGCCCTTGGCCGCCTCCAGCTCCCGGGCGAACGGCCCATAAAAATCCCGCATCAACTGCTGCCAGGAGACCTGCCCTTCCGCCACCCGGTCCAGGTCCGTCTCCATGCCGGCGGTGAACTTAGGGTCCATGACGCCGGGAAAGCTCTCCACCAGCAGGTCGCTCACCACCAGGCCCATCTCCGTGGGCCGCAGGCTGGTCTTTTCCTTCACCACGTAAAGCCGGTCCTGCAGGTTGCTGAGGATGGTGGCGTAGGTGCTGGGCCGGCCGATGCCCTGGACCTCCAGCTCCTTGATCAGGGAGGCCTCGGTGAAGCGGGCCGGCGGCTTGGTGAAGTGCTGCTGCGGGTCGAAGTCCCGCAGTTCCAGGACTTCCCCTTCCTTTAAAGGCGGCAGTTTGGCCGCGGCCTCTTCCTCGCCGTTCTCCTTGGACTCCTGGTAAACCGCGGTGAAACCGGGGAACTGGAGCACCGAAGCCGCGGCCCGGAACAGGTAATCGCCCGCCTGCACGTCCACCGTGGTCTGTTGATAGACGGCCGGGGCCACCTGGGAGGCCGCGAAGCGCCGCCAGATGAGGTCGTAGAGGGCCAGTTCGTCCCGGCTCAGGAAGCGCTTCAGGTCCTGGGGCCGGCGGCCCACCCCGGTGGGCCGGATGGCTTCGTGGGCCTCTTGCGCCCCTTTAGGGCTCTTATATTTGTTGGGCGTCTTGGGAAGATAGTCAGCCCCGTAGGTCTCGCCGATGAACTGCCGCACCGCCTCCAGGGCCTCGCCGGAGATGCGGGTGGAGTCGGTGCGCATGTAGGTGATGAGGCCCACCGGGCCTTCATCCCCTAGTTCCATGCCTTCATAGAGCTTCTGCGCCAGGGACATGGTCTTTTTGGCGGGGAACCGGAGCTTGCGGTTGGCTTCCATCTGCAGGCTGCTGGTGATGAAGGGCGGCGCGGGGTTGCGCCGCTGCGGCTTGGTCTCGATCTTGGCCACCTTGAATTCGGCGGCCTCCAGGTCATCCAGAATCCGCTCCACCTGCCCGGCGTTGCTGGGCTTGATGGCCTTGCCGCTACGCTTCAGCAGGTGAGCCAGAAAGCGCGGTAGTTTCTTCCCAGCCGCCAGGCAGGCGTCCAGGGACCAGTATTCCTCGGGCACAAAGGCCATGATGGCCCGCTCCCGGTCGCACACCAGGCGCAGGGCCACGGACTGGACCCGGCCGGCGGAGAGGCCGGTCTTGACCTTCTGCCAGAGCAGGGGGCTGATCTGGTAGCCCACCAGGCGGTCCAGGACCCGCCGGGCCTGCTGGGACTCGAAGCGGGGCCGGTCCAGGGCCACCGGCTGGGCCAGGGCCTCCTTGATGGCCTTCTGGGTCAGCTCCAGGAAGAGCACCCGGTGGAAACGGTGGTTCTGCTCCCCCAGGGCCTCGGCGATATGCCAGGCAATGGCCTCGCCTTCCCGGTCCGGGTCGGGTCCCAGATAGACGTCCGGGATATTGGCCGCGGCCTTCTTCAACTCCTGGATGACCTTGGCCTTGCCCAGGATGGTGACGTATTTGGGGTTAAAATCATGGTCCAGGTCCACCCCCAGTTCGTGGGGCGGCAGGTCCCGGATATGGCCTTTGCTGGAGAGGACCACAAAGTCGCTCCCCAGATATTTTTGCAAGGTCTTGGCCTTGGTGGGCGATTCCACAATGAGTAATGACTTAGACATATCTATTTATTATATCCAATTTTCGGATTTGCCAGCCGGGAGACCGGATTTTATCGGGCAGGTTAAAAGGTTCGCTTAAATCGGCGGGCCTGTCAAGGGCTGGGCGGGAAATATCCTTCGTGGCACCGGCGTCTTGCTGGTTCTCTCAGGACTGGTTTAAGATCCGCCCCCCTCACTAAACCGCCTTAACCTCGACCTTGCGGTCTTCGAAAAGGGATAAGTACGGCCCAAAGGAAAAACGACGGTTTCGCCTTTGGCCGGTTATTTCTTCAAGAAGGCCAAGATTACAGAGATCTCTTATCGGTTTGTTCGCATTGGCGTATGTGAGTTTTCTGGCCTCCATAACTGTATGTACCGAAATTATGGGTCGGAGGTAAAGCATTTCTAGAAGCAAGAGGGCTTTGGAAGCAGACCGTCCTAGTTTAGTCGTGATCTTAGCTCTATGCTCTTCTCTTAAGTTCACAATCTTTCGGGCTGTTTCCGTAGCCTCCTTAGCAACCTCATAAACACCCCGCAAAAAGAACTTCAACCAACCCTCCCAGTCACCTTTATCCCTGATCGCTTGCAAACGATCGTAATATTCCGAACGATAGCGCTTGAAATAATATGAGAGGTAGAGTAAAGGAAGCTTGAGAATTCCTTTTTCGCACAGCAAGAAGGTAATGAGCAACCGTCCAATGCGGCCGTTGCCATCCAAAAACGGGTGGATCGTTTCAAATTGGGCGTGAATCAATCCCACCTTTATGAGCAAAGGCATAAATTTTTTATCATAAAAAAACTTTTCCAGATTAGCGAGAGCCTCTGACATTTCGTGGGGAGGAGGCGGTACATATGTGGCGTTTGCCAGTCCATTGATTCCAGGAGAACCAATCCAATTCTGGGAACGACGGACCTCGCCGGGGCTTCTTTCACTGCCCCTCACACCGGCCAAGAGCTTTTCATGAATTTCACAAATTAGTCTAAGAGATAGGGGCAAATTCTT
>CAZOCQ010000139.1:3121-8249 GCA_964578335.1 uncultured Desulfobacca sp. | reverse complement strand
CCCCGACTGCGACGAAATTCCCATGATGCTCAATTTGGATGAGGAGGCTTAGCATTATGCCATCCGGATCAACTATTGAATATACCGTACATATTTGGCTGGAAGGCAACCAGTTTATTGCCCATTCCATGCCCCTGGATGTCATGAGTTCAGGCCCCACTCCGGAGGCAGCCCGAAAGGCTTTGGATGAAGCTGTGAGGGTTTTCCTGCTTACCTTGGAGGATATGGGAACAACCGTGGAAGTTCTTCAGGAATGCGGTTATCGTCAAAGCGTGACAGTGGATTTTAACAAATTAACTTAAGATATCCGGTGGGCAGACTTGAGACGATTTCCTTGCCCCTATCTGAAAGCAGACGTAGAATTAACTCAGGAACGCGAGGGCCATATTAAGGAAAGACACCCCGAGTTAGCAGCAAAACTTCTCGAATGTCTGGCCGAAACCCTGGCCGGGCCGGAACAGGTGCGACGCAGTTCCAGGTTTGCCAACGCCAGATTATTCTCTCGAAGTTTTGAAGATCTTTGGGGCAAAATCCAGATGGTGGCAGTGGTAGTTTCTCAACCTGCCCCGCCTCGTCATTGGATTGTTACTTCCTATTTAACCCGCAGGTTTGTATCGGGAGAATTGGAATGGGCGCGAAATTAACCTTTAAATACGACCGTGAGTCGGACATACTCTATATCGATAAATGCCCGCCATATGCCGAACAGATTTCTGAAGAATTGGGAGACGACGTCATCGCCCGCCTCAATCCTTCGACCGCCGAAGTGGAAAACCTGGAAGTTCTCTTTTTTTCCACTCGTCTGTTGCGGACCGACCTGATTGAATTGCCGGTTACGGCAACCTTGCGCCTCATGGGATGATTTTTAAATTAGGTGCCCCAACCCTTTATTCCGAGGATAAAAACTATGGGGCCTGATTTGCGTAATTTACCTTCTTGGATTTACTGTGGGACAGCTCAACAGGTGGACGCTGTTAGTACACAAGACTTATTGCGAAACCGTCAGGCTATATGGTGTCCCCCTCCAAGACTTCTTCCGTGGCCTCAGCCTCACCCGCAAGCGGGGGATGTGCTATGGCTAGTTTGGCGTGAAAACCATAGAGCCGGTATCCTTGTTCTTGGCAGAGGCACAATTTTGGCTGCACCACGGCAACTTTTCGGGACCACGCTCCTCTGGACCGACCCAGACTATCCTGGAATTCGTGAGGCTGCGAGGCAGTTAGGCTACGCGGGGCCAAACAATATGGCTTTCCTGCGTTTAGATAACATTATTTGTCTGATGCCTATCGGTGGAGCAGAGCCTCCCCTCAATGCAGGACCTTTAAATGATATCCAGAGCGGCCTTAATGTCGCAACTGCGGCTCAGATAGCCGTACTTCAACAGATTCCCTGTAATTGACTCCTGAATAACCAATATGATCCAACTTATCCTTAAAAAAATCTTCGGCAGTAAAAACGAGCGGGAGCTGAAACGCCTGGCCCCCTTGGTGGACCACATCAACTCCCTGGAGCCGGAATACCGCGATTTATCAGATGCCCAGCTCCGGGGCAAGACCGCGGAATTCAAAGAGCGCCTGGATAACGACGAGCCCCTGGACGACCTGCTCCCCGAGGCCTTTGCCGCGGTCCGGGAGGCCTCCACTCGGGTTTTGGGTCTGCGCCCCTTCGATGTCCAGCTCATCGGCGGCATTGTCCTGCACCAGGGCAAGATCGCCGAAATGAAGACCGGCGAAGGCAAGACCCTGGTGGCCACCATGCCCGCCTACCTCAACGCCCTCACCGGCCGCGGCGTCCATATCGTTACGGTGAACGACTACCTGGCCAAACGCGACGCCCGCTGGATGGGCGGCATCTATAACTTCCTGGGCCTCCGGGTGGACACCATCGTCCACGGCCTGGACGACGACCAGCGCCGCCACGCCTATGGCGCCGACATCACCTACGGCACCAACAACGAGTTCGGCTTCGACTACCTGCGGGACAACATGAAATTCTCCCTGGAAGACTACGTGCAGCGGGATTTTCATTACGCCATCGTGGACGAAGTGGACTCCATCCTCATTGACGAGGCCCGGACGCCCCTGATCATCTCCGGCCCCGCCGAAGAGTCCACCCAACTATATTTCGTGCTGGACCGGGTGGCCCGGCAGCTCAAAGCCGAGCGGGATTTCACCGTGGATGAAAAAGCCCGTTCGGTCCTGATCACCGAAGAAGGGGTGGCCCATGCCGAAAAGCTGGTGGGCCTGGAAAACCTCTACGATCCCCGCAACATCGAAGCCCTGCACCACCTCCAGGCGGCGCTCAAGGCCCACAATATTTTCAAGCGGGACGTGGATTACATCGTCAAGGAAGGCCAGGTGATCATCGTGGACGAATTCACCGGGCGCCTCATGCCCGGCCGCCGCTACTCCGACGGCCTGCACCAGGCCCTGGAGGCCAAGGAAGCGGTCAAGATCGAAAACGAAAACCAGACCCTGGCCACCATCACCTTCCAGAACTACTTCCGGATGTACGAGAAGCTGGCGGGCATGACCGGCACCGCCGACACCGAAGCCGAGGAATTCAAGAAAATCTACAAGCTGGACGTGATGGTCATTCCCACCCATAAGAAGATGATCCGCACCGACAATCCCGACGTCATCTACGCCACCGCGGAGGAAAAATTCCAGGCGGTGGTGGAGGAGATCAAGGACTGCCACCAGCGGGGCCAGCCGGTGCTGGTGGGCACCACCTCCATCGAAAAGTCGGAATACCTCAGCAAGCTGCTGAAACGGGAAGGCATCAGGCACGACGTCCTGAACGCCAAACAGCACGAAAAAGAGGCGGAAATCATCGCCCATGCCGGCCAGATGGGCATGTTGACCATCGCCACCAACATGGCGGGCCGCGGCACCGACATCGTCCTGGGCGAAGGCGTGGTGGAGCGCGGCGGGCTCCATATCCTGGCCACCGAGCGCCATGAATCCCGGCGCATCGACAACCAGCTGCGGGGGCGCTCCGGCCGCCAGGGCGATCCCGGCTCCTCCCGCTTCTACCTGTCCCTGGAGGACGACCTGCTGCGCATCTTCGGCAGCGACCGCATCAAGGGCCTCATGGGCCGCCTGGGTATGGGCGACGGCGAGCCTATTGAAGCCCGGCTGGTTTCCAATGCCATCGAACGGGCCCAGAAGCGGGTGGAGAGCCACAACTTCGATATCCGCAAACACCTGCTGGAGTATGACGACGTCATGAACAAGCAGCGGGAGGTGATCTACGCCCAACGCCGGCAGATCCTCGCCGGCCAGGACCTCCAGGAGGACATCCTGGAGATGGCCGAGGAACTGGTGGAAGTGATGGTGGAGGAGTACACCGGCAACAAGCTGCCGGAAGAATGGGACCTGGATGGCCTCGGGGCCGCGTTCCAGCGCCAGTTCGGCTTTCGGGTTCGGCTGGCCGACCTGGACGGCGACCTGCGCGACTATCTCAGTGACCGGGTCAAAGAGCGCTTCGCCGCCAAAACCGAGGAGATCGGCCCCGACCTTTTTGCCCAGTTCCAGCAGATGGTGATGCTGCAAATCGTGGACAACTTCTGGAAGGAGCACCTGCTCTCCATGGATCACCTGCGGGACGGCATCGGGCTGCGGGGCTACGCCCAGGTGGATCCGCTGCGGGAATACCAGCGGGAAGGCTACGACATGTTCATGGACCTGATTCACCGCATCCAGGCGGAGACGGTGGGCGCCTTGTTTCATCTCCAGGTGCGGCCCCACCAGGAGGTCCCGGAGGAGGCCCGCCCGGCCCCGCAACCCATGTTCTTCAGCCACGGCGACGGCGGCGAGGCCCCCCAACCCAAGCAGCGCCCGAATAAAAAGGTGGGCCGCAACGACCCCTGCCCCTGCGGCAGCGGCAAGAAGTACAAAAAGTGCTGCGGCAAATGATAGTGGTCAGTGGCCAGGGATCGGGGCTCAGTAAAATCCTCAAAGGATCAGGCCACTGATTAGTGATTACTGATTACTGATTACTCCCCCCGCCCGTTATCCTCTCTGGCCGCCCCCTCCTTAGCGGGCCGGGCAAATAGGCCTGTTCCCGCCGGTGGTTCCATAGCTGAGAAAAAAATCTTGGAAACTGCTCTCATTATTGATTTACAAATACCTATTTCTGTTTTAATATATGATACTATTTTAAAATAATTCTACTAAAATCTGAAATACTTAAGCATTGGCACCAGTTTGCTTCATTTCCCTGGAATGTGCCGGCGGAAAGGAGGGGCCATGAACCTCAATAGGTGCGGCAAGGGTAAGAAAGGAATCGGTTTCCTGATGACGGCGCTACTGATGAGCGCCGTTTGCTTTTGGGGACCGGAGGAGGCTTTATCGGCGACCTGGACGGCCACCGGCTCCCTTGATGCGGCCAGGATGGCTCATACGGCCACCCTTTTGCCCGACGGCCGGGTGCTGGTGGCCGGGGGGTCTGGAAACTCCGGCACCTTGTCCAGCGCCGAACTCTACGACCCGGCCACCGGGACCTGGACCGACGCCGCCCCCCTCAATACGGGCCGCGCCAACCACACCGCCACCCTCCTGCCTGACGGCCGGGTGCTGGTGGCCGGGGGCAGATCCAAGGAGTCGGTCCTGAAAAGCGCCGAGCTTTACAATCCGGCCGGTAACGCCTGGACCCCCACCGGGGACCTCGATAAGGTCCGCACCATGCACACCGCCACCCTGCTGCCCGACGGCCGGGTGTTGGTCGCCGGCGGGGCGGGAACCATTTCGGAATTGAACAGCGCCGAGCTCTACGACCCGGGCAGCGGGCTTTGGACCCCCACCGGGGACCTGAATACGGCCCGGGACCTGCACACGGCTACGCTGTTGCCAGACGGCAGAGTACTGGTGGCGGGAGGGTTTCTCCCCCCGGAAGAAGAACTAAACAGCGCCGAACTCTTCAACCCGGCCGGTGGGACCTGGACCGGCGCCAATCCTTTAAATGAGGCCCGCGATACCCATACCGCCACTCTGCTACCCGACGGCCGGGTGCTGGTGGCGGCAGGGTTTGGCACCGGCGGCCCCTTGGCTAGCGCCGAACTCTATAACCCGGCCTCCGGTCTCTGGACCCTTACCGGCCCCCTCGCCGCCGCCCGGGAAAGGCATAC
>CAZOCQ010000139.1:0-3021 GCA_964578335.1 uncultured Desulfobacca sp. | reverse complement strand
CCTCCGGTCTCTGGACCCTTACCGGCCCCCTCGCCGCCGCCCGGGAAAGGCATACGGCCACGCTCCTGCCCAACGGCCAGGTGTTGGTGGCGGGGGGGTTTGGAACCTCAAGCATCTTGGCCGACTGCGAACTCTTTACCTCTGCGGGCGCCTGGATTGCCACCGAGCCTCTCAATAAGGCCCGCTGGTATCATACCGCCACCCGCCTGCGCAATGGCCAGGTGTTGGTGGTAGGTGGTTTTGACCAATATTTCCAGTACCTGGCCAGCGCCGAACTCTTTCAACCCCCCCCAGGTCTCCCGTTTCTCTCTCTGCTCCTGGACAGCTGACCGGGAACTCTGGAGGTGGTGAAGTCCTAAATCATCCAGCCGCCGCCGAGGCGACCAGAGCCCCAGGATTCACCCGGGATTTTTTTTAAGCGGTGGATAATTCCACCATTATGATTTATCCTTGGTGTATCTTGGTGCTCTTGGTGTCTTGGTGGTAATTTTTTTATGAGGCTGCTCTGGTGAAAACCGACTTGAAAAAGGAACTCAAACCCCTCTACACCGCCTCGGCCAAGGCAGCGTCCCTGGTGGAGGTCCCGCCGCTGAAATACCTGATGGTCAACGGCTACGGCGACCCCAACACCAACCCGGATTTTCCCGCCGGCATCGAGGCCCTCTACACCGCCTCCTACACCCTCAAATTCATGTTGAAGAAGGAGCAGGGGCTGGACTGGGTGGTGCCGCCTCTGGCGGGCCTCTGGTGGATGCTGCTGGCCGACTTTGACCCCGAGCGCCGCGACGACTGGCGCTGGACCCTGATGATCCCCCAGCCGGAGCAGGTCACCAAGGAGTTGCTGGAGCAGGCGGTGGCCGCGGCGAAAAAGAAAAAGTCGTTGCCGTTGTTGGAGAAATTGCGCCTGGAGACCTATGCCGAAGGCCAGGCCGCCCAAATCCTCCACGTGGGCCCTTACAGTAATGAGGCCCCCACCATCGCGCGCCTGCACACCTTTATCAGAGAAAAGGGCTATCACTTCTGCGGCAAGCACCACGAAATCTATCTGAGCGACCCCCGGCGCACCGCGCCGGAGAAATTGAAGACCATCCTCAGGCAGCCCGTCACCCTCGAAGCCATGAAGTGATAGGCCGGAGGGCCGCCGGTCGGCGGCCCCGCCATTCTTACCTTGCAACTCCCCTAAAAACTGGTAAGCTTTAAACGGCAAGAAATATAGCCACAGAATTTTTTAAAACTCGAAACTAAAAACTCGAAACTCGAAACTGGTTTTAAAATGGGTAAATTCTTTTCGCGCTTCAAAACTGAGCCGGTTGATCCCTCCGTCTCCACGTTGGGCAACATGGCCAATTTCTATAGCCTGCTGATTTTCTTGATCGCTATTCCCTTAGTGCTCATCGTCATCCTGGTCTGGCTCACTCAGTTCCTGGGCCTGACCCCCTGGCTGTTCGCCGGCTTCGCGGTCATCTGCGGCCTGATCGGCTGGCGGATCTACCGCCGCTGGGGCCAGATCAAGGCCAAGATGGCCGTCCAGGGCAGCGAATTCAGCGACCTGATGCGGGAGGCCGCCAAAAGCGGTAAAAACGTGGAGATTTCCCTGCTCAACGGCGCCTTCACGGTGCGCTATCACGGCCAGGAAGCCTTTCCCGCGGCCCTGCCGGGCCGGCCCCGGACCCTGGCATTGGAAGGCCCCCTGACCCTGGAGGCCGAGGCCGAAGAGGTGCTCCCTACCCTGCCGCCGGAGCGCCTCCGGGAAGAGCTGGAGGGCTTCATGCGCCTGCGGGACGACGGGGTCATCAGCCCCGAGGAGTTCGACCGCCTGAAGAGCAGCCTGATGCAGCGGGTGTCGGCCTGAAACGCCGTTGGCCTGAACGGTAATTTCCTCCTCAAAAATGTAGGGACGGGTTTTAAACCCGTCCCTATTTTTTTTGTTTCGATAAGTTGATGGCACAGGCTTTCCAGCCTGTGCCGAGGTAGGGCGCGCCCTGCGTACCGGCCAGGCGGGCGGGACGCCCGCCCTACCAACCTGTTCATCCCCCCCTGACCCCCCTTTAGAAATGGGGGGATTAAAAACCCCTTTTAAACAGAGGAAAAACTGTTTTTCAACAACCTGCCACCCCTTCCTTCTCCCCCCGCTCAAGACCTTGGCACTCTTGACTAATCCTCGGCGTCGGCGCCCTTCCGCCTTCAGCTCAAAATCGCCTAGGTATTTTTACCTAACCCCAATTAGGTATTTTTACCGACCAGTTTTGACAATTATACCTATTGCTCCGTCGGGGTCCTGTACTTAATATTGTGTAAACGTGGATCACAATGGTGTTGAGGGAAATTTAGGCATTTTCACCTATGGCTGAATATGTACTTTTCCCTGGCCGATCTTGGTAGTTTTACCTATTTTTTTTCGGATTGCTTGGACCTAATATCACCTCAAAAAGGCTGCAAATTATGTCTATCCGAAATTTCCTGATGATTTTGGGAGTTGCGCTCCTGCTCTACGGCAACGGATCCGTTCAGGCCCAGCCTATGGGCAAGCCCATGCCCTCCACCGCGCCCCAGGTCAAGCCGGAACCTCCGTCCCCGCCCAAAACCTACACCCAGGAAGAAAGGCAGGCCTACCAGAAAAAAATGGCCAAGGAGCTGCAAAAGCTGCAGCAACGGTTTGGAGACCTGAAACCCAAAACCCAGGAGGTGCCGCCGCAAAAGAAGCGCATGGCTCTCCGGACCATGGGCGAGGCGGAGAGAAGGTACTACTACGCTAAGCAAAAATTTACGGTTCTGGAAGCCGCCCCGGAAAAGGATTGGGGCCGCCGTAAGGTCGAGTTTGAAAAGGCCCTGGCCGGTTTGAACCAGGCCGTCAAGGCCCTTGAGGCCCTGCTTTAATTTGCCCTCCACCTTTATTATTTCTCTGGGAGGGGATTGGTGAGGTAACGGAAGCCCAGCCGCACTGGCGGTCAGTGCGGCTCCGGCTTGGAAAATATCCAACCTTAACTGCAAGGGGGTAAGCTGATGAAGAAACGAAAAGTA
>CAZOCQ010000138.1:0-8289 GCA_964578335.1 uncultured Desulfobacca sp. | reverse complement strand
GCCCGGCCCATCTTCGGCTTCAACGTCAACGTGGCGGGGGCCAACGACTACGAAGTCACCAAGGGCTCCCAGGTGGTGATCATCACCGCCGGCATCGCCCGCAAGCCCGGCATGAGCCGGGAGGACCTGATCAACACCAACAAGAACATCGTGGCCGCGGTCACCAAGGCGGTGGTGGCTCAATCGCCCAACTGCTATATCATCGTGGTGGCCAATCCCCTGGACGCCATGTGCTACGTGGCCCGCAAGGTGAGCGGCTTCCCCGACAAGCGGGTCATGGGCATGGCCGGCATATTGGACACCGCCCGCTTCCGTTGCTTCATCGCCATGGAGCTGAAGGTGGCGGTGGAGGAGATCCAGGCCATGGTCCTGGGGGGCCACGGCGACGACATGGTGCCGGTGGTGAGCGCCACCAACGTCTCCGGCGTGCCGCTGACCAGCCTGCTCTCCAAGAAGCGCATCTCCGCCCTGGTGGAGCGCACCCGCAAGGGCGGCGGCGAGATCGTGGCCCTGCTCAAGACCGGCTCGGCCTATTACGCTCCGGCCGCGGCCGCGGTGCAGATGGCCGAAGCCATCCTCAAGAACCAGCGGCGGGTGGTGCCGGTGTCCGCCTATCTCAAAGGCGAATACGGCCTGGACGACATTTACTTTGGCGTGCCGGTGATCCTCGGGGCCGGCGGCATTGAAAAGATCATCACCCTGAAGCTTACCCCTGAGGAAGAGGCCATGCTGCAGAAGTCGGCGGCCGCGGTGGCCAAGACCCGGGACGACTTGAAGATGTAAGCCGCGACGGAGGCGGCCTCTGGAAGCTGTCTCGAAACCCGTTTGGTCACCCTGAGCGTAGCGAAGGGTCCAGAACTTTGAAATTCTAGATTCTTCGCTTCGCTCAGAATGATAATTTGAATGGGTGAGACAGTTTTGCCGGCGGCCCCGTCGCCTGTAAGCAAAGCTTTGACAAGAAAATCAAAATTATACCGATTTGCAGGGGCTTGCCGGGCTGTTACCGTGCTTTCAGGGAAAACCCCATCCGTCTCCGTTTGCCGAAACTCTGTCAACAAGAAGGAAGAAAAATGACCTGGTTGTTCCGCACCCTCGGCACCTCCGTGGGCAAAAAACAGCTCATGGCCGTCACCGGCCTGCTGTTTTTGATATTTTTGGTGACCCATCTTCTGGGAAACCTGAGCATTTATGCGGGCGCGGCGGCCTTCGTGGCCTACGCCGAGCACCTGCACGCCTTAGGGAACCTGCTGTTGGCGGGGGAAGTGGTGATGCTGGCGGCCCTGATTATCCACCTCAGCACCGCGGTGGTCCTGTTTTTTCAAAACCGGGCCGCCCGGCCGGTGCAGTATGAAGTGGACAAAAGCGCCGGCGGCCGCACCTTCAGTTCGCAGACCATGCCCTATACCGGCCTGCTGATCCTCGGGTTTCTCGGGGTGCACCTGGCCACTTTTTCCCACCATATCGTCGATCAGACCACCCGGAACATCTTTCAGATCGCGGTGGCGGTGTTTTCGCAAAAGCTCTATGTGGCCATCTATCTGATCGGAGTGCTCGTGGTCGCGTTTCACGTGCGGCATGGCCTCTGGAGCGCCTTCCAGACGGTGGGGGCCAATCATCCCAAGTACATGCCTTTCATCCAAAAGTTCAGCATCGTGTTTGCCGTGATCGTGGCGCTGGGCTTCGGTTCTTTACCCTTCGCCATTCTGGCCCTGGGTTAGGGAGGTTTGTTGATGCAACTTGATAGCAAGATTCCGGGCGGTCCCCTGGAGACGAAGTGGGACCGGCACCGCTTCGACCTGAAGCTGGTCAACCCGGCCAACAAGAGAAAATATGAAATCATCGTGGTGGGCACCGGCCTGGCCGGCGGTTCCGCTTCGGCCTCCCTGGCGGAATTGGGCTACAACGTCAAGACCTTCTGCATCCAAGACAGTCCCCGGCGGGCCCACAGCATCGCGGCCCAGGGCGGCATCAACGCCGCCAAGAATTATCCCAACGACGGCGACAGCATCTGGCGGCTGTTCTACGACACCATCAAGGGCGGCGATTTCCGGGCCCGGGAGGCCAACGTCTACCGGCTGGCCCAGGTGAGCAACCTGATCATCGATCACTGCGTGGCCCAGGGCATTCCCTTCGCCCGGGAATACGGCGGCCTGCTGGCCAACCGCTCCTTCGGCGGCGCCCAGGTCTCCCGGACCTTTTACGCCCGGGGGCAGACGGGACAGCAGCTCCTGCTGGGGGCCTACAGCTCCCTGATGCGCCAGGTGGCCAAAGGCCAGGTGACCATGTTCCCCCGCCGGGAGATGCTGGACCTGGTGGTGGTGGACGGCCAGGCCCGGGGCATAGTGGCGCGCAACCTCATCACCGGGGAAATCGAGCGGCACACGGCCCACGCCGTGGTCCTGGCCACCGGCGGCTACGGCAACGTCTTTTATCTGTCCACCAACGGCATGGGCTGCAACGTCACCGCGGCCTATCGTTGTTATAAGAAGGGGGCCGGGTTCGCCAATCCCTGCTTCACCCAGATTCATCCCACCTGCATCCCGGTGCACGGCGACTACCAATCCAAGCTCACCCTGATGAGCGAAAGCCTGCGCAACGACGGGCGGGTCTGGGTTCCCAAGAAAGGCGGCGACACCCGGCGGCCGGAAGACATCCCGGAAGACGAACGGGATTATTACCTGGAGCGCATCTACCCCAGCTTCGGCAACCTGGCCCCCCGGGACATCTCCTCCCGGGCCGCCAAGCGCATGTGCGACGAAGGCAAGGGGGTTGGCCCCACCGGGCGGGCGGTCTATCTCGATTTCGCCGACGCCATCAAGCGGTTGGGCAAAGCTGAGATCGAGGCCAGGTACGGCAACCTGTTCCAGATGTACGAAAAGATTGTGGCCGAGGATCCCTACAAGACGCCGATGATGATCTATCCGGCCTCCCACTACACCATGGGCGGCCTCTGGGTGGATTACAACCTGATGAGCACCATTCCGGGGCTGTTTGTTCTGGGGGAGGCCAACTTCTCGGACCACGGCGCCAACCGCCTGGGCGCCAGCGCCCTGATGCAGGGCCTGGCCGACGGCTACTTCGTCATCCCCAACACCATCAACGGCTATCTGGCGGGAAGCAAATTCGCCGAAGTCAAGGAGAGCCACGAGGCCTTCCAGGAGTCGGAAGCCGCGGTGGCCGCCCAGGTCAAAAAGCTGCTCAGCATCAAAGGCAAACGGACGGTGCAGGATTTCCACCGGGACCTGGGCCAGGTCATGTGGGAATACTGCGGCATGGGCCGCACCGACGAGGGCTTGGCCAAGGCCCGGAAACTGGTGGCCGACGTGAAGGCGGAATTCTGGGAAAACGTCACGGTGCCGGGCTCCCACGCCGACCTCAACCAGAGCCTGGAGAACGCCGGACGGGTGGCGGATTTCCTCGAGTTCGCCGATGTCCTGCTGCTGGACGCCCTGGCCCGCCGGGAATCCTGCGGCTGCCATTTCAATGAGGCCTTCCAGACCGAGGACAACGAAGCCCGGCGGGACGACGTCAACATGAGCCACGTGGCCGTCTGGGAATACGCCGGCGAGGGTAAGGAGCCCATCTTCCATAAGGAGCCCTTGAAGTTCGAATTCGTCCAACTGGCCACAAGGAGTTACAAGTGAGCGGCAAAACCATCAATCTCACCCTGAAGGTCTGGCGGCAGGCGGGGGCCGGCGCCCCAGGCCGGCTGGAAACCTATAAGGCACCGGATATTTCCACCGACGCCTCCTTCCTGGAGATGCTGGATATCGTCAACGAGCGTCTGACGCTGGAGGGCAAGGAGCCTATCGCCTTCGATCATGACTGCCGGGAGGGCATCTGCGGCATGTGCGGCTCGGTGGTCAACGGCCGCCCCCACGGTCCGGAGCGGGAAACCACTCTGTGCCAGTTGCACATGCGCCATTTTAAAGACGGCGACACCCTGGTGATCGAGCCTTTCCGGGCCCGGGCCTTCCCGGTGGTCAAGGACCTGGTGGTGGACCGCGCCGCGCTGGACCGGATCATCACGGCCGGCGGCTTCATTTCGGTGAACACCGGCCAGGCCCCGGAGGCCAACTCGCTGCCGGTGCCCAAGGACCAGGCCGACCTGGCCATGGACGCGGCGGCCTGCATCGGCTGCGGCGCCTGCGTGGCCTCCTGTCCCAACGCCGCGGCCATGCTTTTCACCGGCGCCAAGATCTCCCAACTGGCCCTGCTGCCCCACGGCCGCCCGGAGGCGGCCCGCCGGGCCCTGGCCATGACGGCCCGGATGGACGCCCTGGGCTTCGGCAACTGCACCAACCACAAGGAATGCGAAATGGAGTGTCCCAAGGGCATCTCCATCAGCAATATCGCCCGGCTCAACCGGGAATTTCTCAAGGCCGCGGCGGGCTCCCGGGAAAACCTCCCTTAAGTTCCTGCCAGGGCGGAAGGGGTGGATCGAGGACGAGGCATAAATTCAATAGATATATAAACTATATTTAGCTTATATATATTGGTTTCTAAAATTAAATGGAAGTTTGGCGGATGCATCAGGGTCCATGACGGGGTTCAACCCCAAAGAGAGGTTGGGATAACGATGATCGAAATCAGAATCCATGGTCGAGGCGGACAGGGAAACGTGGCGGCGGCCGAATTGCTGGCCAACGCCGCCTTCCGGGACGGCAAATTTGCCCAGGCCTTCCCGTCCTTCGGGGCCGAACGGGTGGGCGCCCCGGTCCAGGCGTTTGTCAGGATTGACGACAAGAAGATCCGCACCCGGGAAGACGTCCGGCAGCCCGATTATTTGATCGTCCAGGACCAGTATCTGGTGGATACGGTGCCGGTGTTGGACGGCCTGAAGCCCCACGGTCTGGTGCTGGTCAACGCCGACCGGCGGCCGGAGGATTTGCAGTTGAAGACCACGGCCACGGTGGAGACCATTCCGGCCACCGAGATCGCTCTGGAAATCGTGGGGCGGCCCATTCCCAACGCCATCATGATCGGGGCCTTCTGCTCCATTACCGGCCTGGTGAGCCTGGAAGCGGTGCAGCAGGCCATCATGGAGAAGTTTCCGGGCAAAGTGGGAGAAAACAATGTGGCCGCCATGGAACGGGCCCGCGAACTCATCGAGAAGCGTAAAGGGTAAGCCATGCTAAAGTATCTGGAAGGATCCCACGGTGTTTCCCAAGTAGTGGCCATGTGCCGGCCCAACGTGATTTCGGCCTATCCCATCACCCCCCAGACCCATATCGTGGAAGACCTGGCCCGGATGGTGGGAGAAGGGCTGCTGGAGGCGGAATTCATCAACGTGGAAAGCGAGTTTTCGGCGGCTTCGGTGGTTTTGGGCGCCAGCGCCGCGGGGGCCCGGGCCTACACCACCACCACCTCCCAAGGGCTGCTGTTGATGAATGAAGTCATCTATTGCATCGCCGGCATGAGGCTGCCCATTGTCTTAACCTGCGCCAACCGGGCCATTTCGGCGCCCCTGAACATCTGGAACGACCATTCCGATTCCATGACCATCCGGGACGCCGGCTGGATTCAGCTCCACGCCGAAGACAACCAGGAGGCCGCGGACTTGCACATGCAGGCCTTCAAGATCGCCGAGCAGACCTTCCTGCCGGTGATGGTCTGTATGGACGGCTTTATCCTGACCCATGCCTTCGAGCCGGTGGACATCCCGGAGCAGAAGGAGGTGGACGCCTTTCTGCCGCCCTTCAAACCCCAAAATATCGTTGATCCCCGCTGGCCCCGGGCCTTGGGGCTGTACGCCGACCCCCGCTTCTACATGGAGGTGCGCTACATCCTGCACCGGGCCCTGGAGAAATCCGAAAAAGTCATCAGCAAGGTGAGCGCCGATTTCCAGAAAAAGTTCGGCCGGGAAAGCGGCGGCTTGATCCATACCTACAAGCTGGAGCAGGCTGACCTGGTGATCGTCACCATGGGTTCGGTGGCCGGCACGGTCAAAGATCTCATTGACCGACTGGAGGAGGAAGGCAAGAAAGTGGGAATGCTGCAGATTTGCTCCTATCGTCCCTTCCCCCGCCAGGCCGTGTTTGAGGCCCTGAAGGAGAAGCGCAATATCGTGGTCCTGGAAAAGTGCATCTCCCTGGGCCGGGGCGGCATCCTGGGCAGCGACGTGCGCTGGTCCTTCCCCCGGGGGGAAAAGAAGGGCCGCTGCATCAGTTGCTACATCTGCGGCCTGGGCGGCCGCAACATTTCCTTGGATGACCTGCGGGACATGGTGGAACGGGTGTCCGTGGAGCCCGTGGAGCTGGCCTTCCTGGGCCTTAATAAAGATATCATCGCGGCGAGGGACTTATAATGGTGGCTATAACTGAGGAAGAACTCAACCGAGTGGAAAAGAAGGACCTGTTCGCCAGCGGCCACCGCGCCTGCGGCGGCTGCGGCCAGGCCCTGGCGGCCCGGCTGGTGGCGGATGCCGCCGGCGAGAACACCATCGCCTGCGTGGCCACCGGCTGCCTGGAAATCTTCAGCTCTCCCTATCCCGACCCTTCCTGGCGGATTCCCTTTTTGCACAGCCTCTTCGAGAACGTTTCGGCCATCGCCTCCGGGGTGGAGGCGGCCTACAAGGCGCTGAAAAAGGGGCCGGTGAACATCATCGCCCAGGGCGGAGACGGCAGCACCGCGGACATCGGCTTCCAGAGCATCAGCGGCATGATGGAGCGGGGCCACAACGTCCTCTACATCTGTTACGACAACGAAGCCTATATGAACACCGGGGTGCAGCGCTCCAGCTTCACGCCCTTCGGCGCCAAGACCACCACCACCCCCATGGGGAACACCACCCGCAAAAAGAACCTGCCCATTATTGCCGCGGACCACGGCATTCCCTATGTGGCCACGGCCACGGTGGACGACTTCCGCGACCTGCAGCGCAAGGTCAAGAAGGCCCTCTCCATCCAGGGACCCAAATACCTGCACGTTTTGGCGCCGTGCCCCCTGGGCTGGGGCCACACCGGCGACCTCACCGTGCTGATCTGCCGCCTGGCCAAGGACACCGGCCTCTTCCCGGTTTACGAAATCATCAACGGCAAGATCACCAACGTGCAGAAGATCAAGAATAAAAAGCCGGTGGAGGAATACCTCAAGCTCCAGGGGCGGTACAAGCACCTGTTCAAAAAAGGCGCGCCTGCCAAAGAGGTGGAAGTAATCCAGGAAATCGCCAACCAGAACATAGAGAGGTTTAATCTATAATGGATAAGCTGCCTTTGGGTTTGGCCGTTGATTTGCGCACGGTGGTGCCCTACAAAACGGGCTCCTGGCGGACCATGAAACCGCTGAACATCATGCAGACCCCGCCGTGCAGCCACAGTTGTCCCATCAACAACGACATCCGCGGCTTTCTGCGCGTCCTGGCGGATAAGCAGAACTACGAGGAAGCCTGGCATATCCTGACCCGCACCAACCCCTTTCCCGCCAGTTGCGGCCGGGTCTGCCCCCATCCCTGCGAGGACGGCTGCAACCGCCGGGACTTTGACACCCCCCTGGCCATCAACTCCTCGGAGCGCGCCGTGGGCGACTACGGCCTGGAGCACCGCCTGGAGCACCGCAAGGAAGTCCTGACCGCCCGCAAAGAGAAGGTGGCGGTGGTGGGCTCCGGCCCGGCCGGGCTCTCCTGCGCCTTCCACCTGGCCAAGCGGGGCTACAAGGTCAAAATCTTTGAGTCCAACCGGGAGCCCGGGGGCATGATGCGCTACGGCATCCCGGCTTACCGCCTGCCCAAAGACGTCCTGAGCCGGGAGATCGAGGCCGTCCTGCGGATGGGGATTGACCTGGAGTGCAACGTCAAGGTGGGAGTCAACATTCCCTTCGATCAACTGACCCATGACTATAACGCAGTCTTCCTGGGACTGGGGGCCCAAATCGGGGCCATGGTGAGCATGCCCGGCGACGACGCCCGCAACGTTTATTCCGGCGTGGGTTTCCTGAAGGAAATCAACAGCGGTAAGAAGATTGACGTGGGCCGCAACGTGGTGGTGGTGGGCGGCGGCAACACCGCCATGGACTGCGCCCGGGTGGCCAAAAGGCTGGGCGCCGACGTCTCCATCGTCTATCGCCGCACCCGGGTGGAGATGCCGGCCATCACCGCCGAAATCGACGAAGCCATGGAAGAGCGCATCATGTTCCGCTACCATACCAATCCCGTCAAGATTTTGAAGGATGAGGACCGGGTAGTGGGGCTGTTGTGCACCCAAATGGAGTTGAAAGAGGCCGACGCCAGCGGCCGCGCCCGGCCGGTGCCCATCCCGGGTTCGGAATCGGTGATCCCCGCCGACACGGTGA
>CAZOCQ010000137.1:5254-8298 GCA_964578335.1 uncultured Desulfobacca sp. | reverse complement strand
TCCGCAAAATGGGGCGCTTGGGCGCCGTTGAAAATCGGGCCAGGTTTGCAGGTAAGTCACTTGATTCTCGGGGGATTTCGGGAGCAGGCCGCCGAGTTGCGGAACAAAATATGGTCAGGCAACCATGAGGGCGCCGGGAAACCCTGACGAATCCAAAAAATTGCGTTACAAATCATAAAATTTTGGCGAAAAACCGGATGGTTGGAACAGGCTATCAAGGGAGGCGGGGGGAGGTCCAGAAGCGGCGGGGGATTTGGCTTAATACCAAGTTGCGGTCAAAGAGATAATGGACCTGGAGCCGCCGGCCTTGCCGTGAAAATGTAGGACAGCCGCCCCCGGCTGTCCGGACAGGCGAGGGCGCCTGTCCTACATTTACTCATCTGACGGCAACTTGGTATAAAACCGGCGAAGCGGAGCTTCGCCGGAAAATGGCGCGCCCAAGCCGGAGCTTGGGCACGAGGTATTATTGCGCCAAAAATCCTTGACTTATCCACCTTGGTAAAATAAATTTTGACATTGGGTTTGCACCCATTTTCACAAAATTTTGCTGTCCAAGGTGCCCCCGGTGATCCTGCAAAAACTTTTGGCCAAAAGTCCCCGCTGGGAAGCCCGGCTGGAGCTGCTGGAACTGGCCACCGGCCTGATTCTCCTCACTTTCCTGCAGTTCCATATCTTCGCCACCTCCAGCATCATCCTGGGGGCGGAGGCCTTCAACCGGGATTCCGCCCGCATGGATGAGTACTATATTTCCTACATCGGCATCCCGCTGATTATCCTGGCCATCGTGGTCCACGGCCTGGTGGCCATGCGCAAGGCCCCCTGGCGGGTCCAGGAAGCCCGGGTCTTCTGGCAGCACTCCCGGCGCCTGGGCCACCTGGACACCTGGGCCTGGGCCGTGCAGATCGTCACCGGGCTGCTGGTCCTGGTCTTGGCCTATATTCACATCTCGCAGGTGCTTCACACCTGGCCCATCGCCGCCGCCACCAGTATCGCCCGGGTCCAGGGCGGCTGTTTTCCCCATTTCGTGGTGCTGCTCCTGACCGCCGAAATCCACGCCATGATCGGCCTCTACCGCATCCTGGTGAAATGGGGCTGGATCCACCGGCGCAAATTCACCCGCCTCCTGATCTACGCCACCTTCGGGTTCGTGGGTTTAGGTTTTCTCTCTCTGCTGTTTTTCTATTTCCGCAGCATTCCCAAGGGTCTCTCATGAAGTGGTCAGACGCCCATCTCACTGATGTCCTGGTCATCGGCGCCGGCCTGGCCGGCGAACGGGTGGCCATCGAAGCCGCTATGGCCGGCCATACCGTCACCATCCTGAGCCTGGTGCCGCCCCGGCGCTCCCACAGCACCGCGGCCCAAGGCGGCATGCAGGCCGCCCTGGGCAACGTGGCCATGGGCTACGGCGACAACCCCGACATCCATTTTGAAGACACCGTCAAAGGCTCCGATTGGGGCTGCGAGCAGGACGTAGCCCGGCTCTTCTGCGACCTGGCCCCGGTGGCGGTGCGCCAGATGTCCCATTGGGGCGTGCCCTGGTCCCGGGTGGTCCCCGGCCAGAAGACCCTGCCCGACGGCGCCCGGATCGAAGACCTGGAGGACAAGGCCGGGCTCATCGCCCAGCGCCAGTTCGGCGGCACCGCCAAGTGGCGCACCTGCTTCGCCGCCGACGGCACCGGCCACGTCCTGCAATACGCCATGGACACCGTGGTCCTGAAACTGGGGGTCACCGTCCATGACCGGGTGGAGGCCATCAGCCTGATTCACGACGGCGACACCTGCCACGGGGCCGTGGCCCTGGACCTGCGCCACGGGCAACTGCGGCCCTATCTGGCCAAGGCCGTGGTCATCGCCAGCGGCGGCTACGGCCGCATGTACGGGGTCTCCACCAACGCGGTGATCAACGAAGGCACCGGCATGTCCATCTGCCTGGACACCGGCATCGTGCCTTTAGGCAATATGGAGGCGGTGCAGTTCCACCCCACCGGCATCGTGCCCGCCGGCATCCTGGTCACTGAAGGCTGCCGGGGCGACGGCGGCTACCTCCTGGACAAAAACCTGCATCGTTTCATGCCCGACTATGAGCCGGTGAAGAAGGAGATCGCCTCCCGGGACGTGGTCAGCCGCTGGATGCTGCACCACATCCGCCAGGGCTTCGGGGTGGACAGCCCCTACGGCCCGCACCTCTGGCTGGACATCCGCCATTTGGGAGCGGAGCACATCTGCACCAACCTGAGGGAGGTGCAGACCATCTGCAAGAACTTCTTGGGGATTGACTGCGTCGAGGCCCTGATCCCGGTGCGGCCCACCCAGCACTATTCCATGGGCGGGGTGCGCACCAACCGGGACGGCGCGGCCTACGGGTTGAAGGGCCTGTTCGCCGCCGGCGAAGCCGCCTGTTGGGACCTGCACGGCTTCAACCGCCTGGGGGGCAACTCCCTGGCCGAAACCATCGTGGCCGGCCTGGTGGTGGGCCAGAAGGTGGCTGAATACGCCAAGGAAGCCTCGTTGATCTTCCCCTTCTCCCTGGTGGAGGACAGCATGGCGGCCCAGACCCGGCGGCTGGAGGACCTCCGGAGCCGCAAGAACGGCTCCGAAGACGTTTACGTTTTGCGCCACCTCATGGAAGACGCCCTGCTGCTGAACGTCGGCATCTTCCGCACCGGGGAGCACCTGCAAGAGGCCGTCACCACCCTGCAGGGGCTTTATGAGCGGGCCGGGCATATCCGGCTGCGCTCCAGCGGCCTGGGGGCCAGCCCGGAGCTTTGCGCCGCTTTGCGCCTGCCCGGCATGCTGCGCCTGGCCTTGTGCATCTCCCAGGGGGCCTTGCAGCGCACCGAATCCCGGGGCAGCCACTACCGGGAGGACTACCCCCGGCGAGACGACGATAATTGGCTGAAACGCACCCTGGCCTACTGGCCCGTGGGCGCCGCGATGCCGGAGCTGAAATACGAAGCGGTGACCATCACCGACCTGCCCCCCGGCTCCCGGGGCTACGGTGAAATGCCCATCGAAAAGGGCGATTAAGGCAGTTGCCAGTTCAC
>CAZOCQ010000137.1:0-5154 GCA_964578335.1 uncultured Desulfobacca sp. | reverse complement strand
GGAACTGGGAACTGGGAACTTCTAAGCCCGGAAAAGTTTTTCCTCAAAGGACATTAAGTCATGGCTGAACGCCTTCTCACCTTTTCCATCTTCCGTTACGATCCCGACGCCCCGGAGATTCCGCCCCGGATGCAGGAGTTCCAGTTGGAAGAAACCATGGGCATGAGTCTCTTCATCGCCCTGAACCGCCTGCGGGAAGAACAGGACCCCTCGCTGCGCTTCGATTTCGTCTGCCGGGCCGCCATCTGCGGCTCCTGCGCCATGCTCATCAACGGCCGACCCGGCCTGGCCTGCAAGACCCTGACCCAGGAACTCCCCGAGAAGATCACCCTGATGCCGCTGCCCATCTTCAAACTGGTGGGCGACCTGTCGGTGGACACCGGCTGCTGGTTTAAGCAGTTAAATATGCTCTACAAAGGTTGGATTCACACCTCCCGGCCCTTCAACCAGGACCAGGAAGAGCGCATGGACAATCCCACCGCGCTGAAGATTTACGAAGCCGAGCGCTGCATCGAATGCGGCTGCTGCATCGCGGCCTGCGGCGTGGCCAACATGCGGGCCGACTTTCTGGGGGCCGCGGGCTTCAACCACGTGGCCCGCTTTCTCATGGACCCGAGGGACGAGCGCACCCCGGCCCAGATGTTCGAGGTGGTGGGCACCGACGAAGGCATCTTCGGCTGCCTCGGCCTCATGGGCTGCGACTGGATCTGCCCCATGGAGATCCCCCTCCAGGGCCAACTGGCCTTTGTGCGCCGCAAAATGGCCCAGGCCGGTCTGGGCTGCCAGTGCAAATAAGGGGCGTCTGGACCCCGGCGTCCCATGTTTGACGGCCTGCCCTACATCACCCTCTACTGGCTTTCCGGCTTCGCCGAACCCAAATACGAAATCTGGGAGAGCAAGAAAGTCAGCCTGGTCTCCACCCCTGATTCCCTGAGCTTCCGCGCCTACCTGGCCTATCCGCTTGAAGAAGCCGACGAGGTGCAGGTCACTATCCGCCGCACTAACGCCGGTATGGTCTTTTCCACCGATTGGTTTCCGGACGAAGAGTTCGACCTGAAGCCCTATTCCTCCCAGGACGACGGCGGGCTGCTCCTGATGAGCCGGTACCTTCGGGAAACTTTCTTTATTCATCTGCGGCCGCTTTATGAATAAAAGCCCCTGGATCGGGGGCTTTTTTGCTTTATGTGCTTCCGCAGTTATGCTTGAATGAGAAGAAGCGGGTGGCGCCATAGTCTGCCCCCCGAACTGGGTGCTTGAGTCGCCATTGGGGATCAACTTTTTGAAAGGGGTTGTCATGGCAGAAGGATTATCATCCGGGCCAATGTGGCGGGATTTATACCAGGCCGCGGCGGAGTTCAAGAATGTTAGCCCCTGGGAATGGATGTTTGACGACCAGGTTTTCGGGGTCCAGAACCCTGCCAGCGGCGAAATCGGCTATTGCTGCATCATGGGCGCCCTGGGAGAATTCCTTGGGCTGGGCGTCTATCTGGGTTCCGACGGCCTGGAAGTCTATAACAGGATGCAATCCGGTCAAATTAACCCGGAAGAATTGTTTTTTCAACAAAGGTGCTTGACGGCCTCCTTTGAAGATCGCAACCAGCTAAGCAAGCCGGACCTGGACCGGATAAAAAGCCTGGGACTCAAGTTCAGAGGACGCCAGTCCTGGCCCTTATTCAGGAGTTATCTCCCCGGCTACCATCCTTGGTATTTAACCGAGGAAGAGGCGGTCTATCTTACCCTGGTCTTGCAACAGGCCCTCCAGGTGGCGCTTCGTTGCCGAGAAAACCGCAGTCTATTAAAGGGGACATCAGCCAAGCGTTATTTTGTCAGGGTTCCGGAAATCGATGGAAACGCCGTCTCCTGGAAGGACGAATGGCTAAAGCCGCCAGCCGTTCCCCAGGTTGAATTTTCAGTCCCGCAGCCTGCTCCGGACCGCCTGTCCCGGATTAAGCAAACAGGAAAACCGCGCCGGGGACTTTGGGAAATTGATATCTTCCATGCTCCCATGGCGGTAAAAGAGCAGGACCGGCCGTTTTATCCTTTGATGGCCTTGGGATTGGCTCAAGAATCCGGCCTGGTAGTAATGTCCGGAGTCGCAAGTCAGGCCGATTATAAAGAAAAATTTCAAGAGCAATTGATCCGGGCCCTTGAACTGGCCCAACTGCAACCGGAAGGAATCTTAGTGGCGAGGGACGACGTTCTCCGACTCTTTGAACCGGTGACGTCACGTTTAAATATCAAACTAAAAATGACCAAAAAGCTTAAAGTCTTGGAGGAGGCCAAGGCAAGTCTTATGGGTTTTATGAATTCATAACGGATGTTCCACCGTCTCTCCCCCCAACTGGCGCTGCGCTCCCGCTGGCGGCCGTATTGGGCCCGGCCGGGTGAGCGGGTCCTGGTGCTGCGCACCTCCCGGGTTTTTCCGCCGGGGCACCCCACCACCCGGCTCAGCCTGACGTTCCTGCAAGAAGCGATGGCGGAGAGGCCCTGCCGCCGCCTGCTGGACCTGGGCTGCGGCTCCGGAGTCCTGATGCTGACCGGGGCCGCCCTGGGGGCGGAGTTCTGCCTGGGGGTGGACCTCTGGGGGCCGGCGGTCCGGCTCTCCCGGGAGAACCTCCGGGAAAACGGCCTGGACGGCGCGGCGCACCTGGTGCAGGGCTCCAGCGAGTGTCTGCGGGGGACTTTTGATCTGGTGGTGGCCAACCTGCCCTGGGCGGTGCAGCTGGAACTGGTAGCGGAACTGGAGCGCCTGGCCGCCCCCGCCGGCGTCCTGATCCTCTCCGGCTTCCGGGACGTGCAGGAGGCCGAACTTCTGGCCCGCCACCAGGCCCTGGGCTGGCGGCTGACGCGGCGCCTCAGCCGGGATGAATGGGCCATCGAGGTGCCGCCCGAAGGCAGCTACACCTGGGTGGGCTGGCGGCTGAATAAAGAATAGGTGGATTAAAGCTGCGGAAGTCGTAGGGGCGGTTCTCGAACCGCCCCTACGTTTGAGAGGCTTACGGCAACATCCAGTTCAGGACGTAGGCCTGGAGCAGGGTGATGACCGACAACACCAGGACCATGGCGATGCTGTGCTTCAGGGTGAAGCGGAAGATGGTGCCTTCCTGCCCCACCATGGCGGTGGCCGCGGTGGCCACGGCGATGCTTTGGGGCGAAATCATCTTGCCGCAGACCCCGCCGCTGGAGTTGGCCGCCACCATGAGGCTGGGGTCCACCCCGATCTGCTGGGCCGTGGTCTTTTGCAGCGAGCCGAACAGGGCGTTGGAGGAGGTGTCGGAACCGGTGAGGAAGACGCCCAGCCAGCCCAGGATGGGAGAAAAGATGGGGAACGCGGCCCCGGTGGCGGTGAAGGCCAGTCCCAGGGTGGAGCTCATGCCGGAGTAATTCATGATCCAGGCCAGACCCAGGATCATGGACACGGTGGCGATGGCCCAGCGCAGGGTCTTGATGGTCCGTCCCAGGCAGGCGAAGGCCTTGCCAAAGCCGTAGTTGGGAATGGCCAGGACCGACAGCAGGCCGGCGATAAAGATGGCGGTGCCGGCGGCGCTGCCGATATTGACGTTGAAGACCGCGGGATAGGGCGTATTCTTGGCCACGATGGGCGCGGCCTTCATCACCAGGTTGTGCAGATAGGGCCACTGGAAGGAGGCGCCGATGGGGCCCAGGAGCTTTTTGACCGAATCCAGGCCCCAGAGAAAGACCATGATGGCCAGGATGATGTAGGGGATCCAGGCGCGCAGCACTTCGCCCCGGGAAAATTGACAGGTGATCTTTTCAGTGGGGGCCACTCCGGAGAAGCGCCAGACGGTGGGCGGCTTCCAGAACATCAGGAACACGCCCAGGCCGATGATGGTAACCACCGCGGCAATGATGTCGGGCAGGTAGGGGCCGACGAAATTGGAGACTACGAATTGGGAGACCGCGAAGCAGACCCCGGTGACGATGACGGCCGGCAGGACTTCCAGGGCGGATTTCCAGCCGCTCATGGTCACCACCAGCCAGAGGGGCACGATGATGGAGAGGAAGGGCAACTGCCGGCCCACGATGGAGCTGATGTTCATCAGGTCCAGGCCGGTGACCCCGGCGGCCACCACGATGGGGATGCCGATGGCCCCGTAGGCCA
This sequence comes from uncultured Desulfobacca sp., assembly GCA_964578335.1. GTDB lineage: Bacteria > Desulfobacterota > Desulfobaccia > Desulfobaccales > 0-14-0-80-60-11 > JAPLJC01. Next base: position 1,031 of record CAZOCQ010000137.1, on the reverse strand, counting down.
CCGGCGCGGTGTTGGCGATGAGGCAGACGCCGGCGGCATAGACCGGCTGAAACCCTAGGCCCACCAGCATGGCCGCGGTGATGGCCACCGGGGTGCCGAAGCCGGCGGTGCCTTCGATGAAGGAGCCGAAGGCGAAGGCGATGAACAGGGCCTGGAGGCGGCGGTCATCGGTGATGCAGGCCAGGGAGTTCTTGATGATCTCGAATTCGCCCGATTCCACCGACATATTGTAGACCCAGATGGCGGTGATGATGATCCAGACCACCGGAAAGAGGCCGAAGAGCATGCCGTTGAGGGTGGCCATGGCCGCCAGGCCCACCGGCATGCCCCACACCGCGATGGCCAGTAAGACGGCGGTCAGGGTGGCGATCAAGGCGGCGTGGTGGCCTTTGGAGCGCCGGATTCCCAGCATGTATAACAGAATGAATAGGGGAATGGCGGCTACCAGGGCCGAGATGCCCAGGTTACCCAAGGGAATATAGTTTTGAATCCACTGCATCGGTGACCCCTCCTACAAGTTCTATAATTATTGGTAATTATTTGATTTCTTCCGCCACCGCCTCGGCGAGGTGCTTGACCTTGACCTGGCTGCCCCGTTTGGCCATGCCGCCCCTAAGCTGCAGGACGCAGCCGGGGCAGTCGGTGACCAGGAGGTCGGCGCCGGTCTCCTCCACCGCGTCCAGCTTCTTCTGGAGCAACTCGGCGGAGAGTTCCGGGAATTCGGCCGAGAAGGAGCCGCCCATGCCGCAGCAGGTGTCTTCGTCCCGGGCCGGCTGGTACTCCATACCCGCGGTGGCCAGCAATTCCCTGGGCTCCTGCACCACCCCCAGACCCCGGCAGAGGTGGCAGGGGGAGTGGTAGGCCACTTTCTTCCCGGCGCCCCGGAACATTTTGGGTTCAACCTGGAGGACCTTGGTGAAAAAGCTGCTGAAATCCATGAGCTTGCCCAATAACTGCTGCACCTTGACCGCGGCGCCCGGGGTCTCGGCCAGCAGCTTGGGGTAGGCCTCCTTGATATGGGAGCCGCAGGA
>CAZOCQ010000136.1:0-8361 GCA_964578335.1 uncultured Desulfobacca sp. | reverse complement strand
GCGGCTAATAATTTCGGACCATCAACCAAACCCCTAAGTCAACAGCATTGACCCCGGCCCTCTCCCCCACCGGGGGAGAGGGGGATAAGTGCTTCGTATCACTTGTTTTTGACTGGCTGCTAACTACTTTGCCAGACAGGGAAACCCGGTTTGGTCTTTTCCTTTTTCCCCTCTTTCCCTTTTCCCCTTTTACCCCTCCTCTTTCTCGGAGACGCCGGCTTCGCCGAAGGTGGCCATTTCCCGGTAGATTCTGACCCCCGCCTCCAGCAGCAGCATCCCCAGGGCGGCGCCGGTGCCTTCCCCCAGGCGCATATTAAAATTGAGCAGGGGTTTCAGCCCCAGAAAATCCAAGACCAGTTGGTGGCCCGGCTCCACCGAGCGGTGGGCGGCGATGAGATATTCTTTGGCCGCCGGGGCCAGGGCCGCGGCCACCAGGGCCCCGGCGGTGGCGATGAAGCCGTCCAGCATCAGGGGCCGCCGGGCCGCGGCGCAACCGAGGATGAGCCCGGCAATCCCGGCAATCTCCAGGCCCCCCACCGCGGCCAAAGCCCCCACCGGGTCGGAGGCCTCCGGCCGGTGCAGGGAGATGGCCCGGTTGATGACCGCGATTTTATGCTGCCAGACCTTGTCGCCGATACCGGTGCCCCGGCCGGTGACCACGCTGGCCGGCCGGCCGGTGAAGACCGAGGCCAGGGCGGCGGCCGGGGTGGTGTTGCCGATGCCCATGTCGCCGGCGGCCACCACGTCCACCCCGGCGGCGGTGCAGGCTTCGGCCCGCTCCACCCCCACCAGCAGGGCCCGCAGGGCGTCCTCCCGGCTCATGGCCGGCTCCCGGGCCATATTGTTGGTGCCGTAAGCCACCTTGCGGGGAATGAGATCAGGCACTTCGGAGAAATCGTGGTTGACCCCGATATCCACCACCTCCACCCGGGCCCGGGCCTGGCGGGCCAGGACATTAATGCCGGCGCCGCCGTTGAGAAAGTTGTAAACCATCTGGTAGGTGACGTCCTGGGGGTAGGCGCTCACCCCTTCGGCCACCACGCCGTGGTCCGCGGCAAACACCACCACCCACTTGCTTTGCAAATCCGGCCAGGGGTCCTGGCGGACGGCCACGTAGCGGGCCGCCAGTTCCTCCAGCCGGCCCAGGCTGCCCGGAGGTTTGGTGAGGGAGTCCAGGCGCTCCTGGGCCCGCTCCAGCCAAACCGGGTCCAGCGGTTCAATCTGAGAGATGATCTGGGATAATTCCTGCATCATGGCTAAGATTACCTTTCAATAATTGCGATCCGGGCATCCAGGCGACTTGGGATGAAGTTAGCTCAGCCAAAGACGCCAAGGGGCCAAGGCGCCGGAATTATTTTCCTTTTATGGTCACCGGCAGTCCGGCCACCACCAGGACCACCAGGTCGGCGGCGGCGGCCACCTGCTGGTGCAGCCGTCCCAGTTCATCCCTGAACTTGCGGGCCAGGGGGCTTTCCGGCACGATCCCCAGGCCCACTTCGTTGCTGATAAAAATCACCGGGGTGGCCAGCCGCTCCAAAATGGCCAGCAATTGCTGCCTCGCGGAATTTAGGTCGTCTGTCGAACCATTCTCCCGGAGCATTAGGTTGGCCAGCCACATGGTGAGGCAGTCCACCAGGATGACGCCGTAGCGTCCTTCGGTGGCTTCAATGACCTCCGGCAACTCCAGGGGGACTTCCCGGGTCTCCCAATCCGGGCCCCGCTCGGCCTGGTGGGCGGTGATGCGGGCCAACATCTCCTCGTCCCGGGCCTCGCCGGTGGCCAGGAAGAGGCGGGGGGCCGGCAGCCGCGCCGCCAGGGCCAGGCCGTAGCGGCTCTTGCCGCTGCGGGCTCCGCCCAGGACCAGGGCGACCTTAAAGTCTGCCGGGATGGGAGCATTCGAGTTCATCAGTTTAACCTACAAAGGTTAACTTAATTGCCGTCGTCTGCCAACAGGAAACCGGCCATGGCGCAAAGGTTTTCAACCTGGGCAGAAACAGCCGGGGGCGGCTGTTCCACATAAACTTGGAAGACCTAATTGGGGGCGTAAGACGCACCCCACGTTTCCCATTGACCGGGTACGGCAAATTTGAAATGATTACCTGAGGCTTACCCTTTGCGAAAGGAGATGGCATGGCTGGGGGAAAAGGGGAAAAGGCGAAAAGGGAAAAAGGAAAAGCCGAAAAAGCGGTTTTTTCCCCTTTTTCCCTTTTTCCCCGCGTTCCTTCTTTAGCAATTTATGGGAAAACTCAAGAAAACTTTGCTTAACCTGGGTATAACGCTGGCCAGTCTGGCCGCGGTCCTGATGTTGCTGGAGGTCGGGCTGCGCTTTACTTCTTACCGGCACAAGTTGCAGCACAGCCGGCACATCCGCCACTACTATCGGGCCGACGCCGTCCGGGGCTTTGACATCCGGCCCAATGTCGGGAAAATCCGAACTTCGGTGGATAATCCGCCGGTGGAGTACGACATCTGGTCCAATGAACTGGGCTGCTTCGATGCACCCTACCGCGGGGAAAAGGAGGTCATCCTGCTGCTGGGGGATAGTTTTACCCACAGCTGCGCCCCGTTTGAGTGCAAATGGGGCACCCTCCTGGAAAAACTGCTCCATTACCGGGTGCTGAAATGCGGAGTCAGCGGCTACGGCACCCGGCAGCAATTGTTGAAGGCGCAAGAGATCATCGCCCGGACCCACACCAGCCCCAGCCTGATCATGGTGGGCTATTTTTGGAACGACCTGACCGACGACTATTCCTTTCCCAGCCTGACGGTGCTGGACGACTTACTGGTGGTGCGGGACGACCAGTATCTGGATCACCAGACCGGCCGCCTCAAAATGGCAGTCCTGGAGAAACGATACACCCTTTGGGATAAACTGAGCGGCCGCTATCCCTTAGGCTTCGGGAAAATGCTCAATTATTATCTTGACCAGCACTTCATTTTGGCCAACCTGCTCAATAACGCCCTCCAAAGACTGTTTCCGCCGAAGGCTTCCTATACCGACCCCTTGAATTTCATCGCCTTTTCCCAGGAGCCCTGGGTCCGGCAGGTCTGGGCTAAACATGAGGAAAACCTGAAGGGCTTCAAGGAACTGGCCGCGGCCCAGGGGGCCAGGCTGCTGCTGGTGTTGATTCCCACCAACACCCAGGTCTATCCCTTTCTCAACGGGGACCGGCAAATTGACCTGGAGCGGCCCAACCGCATCCTGGGCGCTTTTCTGCAAAAAGAGCAGATACCCTACCTGGACCTCTTGCCCCTCTTCCGGCAATACGCCGATCAGACCCCCCGGAAGCGCCTCTCCTCGGAGCAGGACCTCTACTGGCGGGCCAACTCCCATTGGAGCCTCAAGGGCGAGCGTCTGGCGGCGCTGCTGGTGGCCCGCTATATCTTAGACCATAATTTAGTCCAGGCGCCGGACCGGGAGGCGAAGCTGAAGGGGATTGACGAGGAATTAAAGACCTTCCATTGACTGGGGCAGGCGGGAGGCGCGGCGCTTTCCCGCCCTACGGTTCTATCTCCCGGTAGCCGGCGGCGGCGGTGATGGTGGCGAAATAAAAGGGTGGGCCTACTTCGGCTTGGGCCGCGGCCATTTTTTCCAGAAAGGATTTGCTCAGGTCGAGGAGTTCCGGCAGGGCGGCCCCCCGGTTGAGGGCCTGGAAGAGGCGCATCTCCAGGCCCAGGTTCCGGGGCATGACCACCAGGTTGCCGGTGGGGATATTACGCAGGGGCAGTTCGTTTTCTTCGCTGCCCAAGAGATGGAGCGAAAACCCCGGCGGCGGCCGATCCTCGGAGTAGCCCGCCAGGATGAAGTAGAGGCGGCGAAAGCCCTCCGGTTCGGGGCCGTGGCGTTGGAGATGAAGTTGATAGCCCTGGGAAAGAAAGCCCAGGGCGAAGTCCGCCAGGTCATCCGGATGTTCCAGGCCCCGACGGCGCCCGATTTCCCGGACCAGGGCCCGGGACAGGGGCACGCCCACCCCGGCCCCGCCGCTGAGGATGGCGGCGTGGCGGCCCAGGGGCAACAGCTTCTTGACCGCGAAATGTTCGGCCCGGCCGGCCGCAGCAAGACGGCTGGCCCGGCTGTCGGTGGCCAGGATGAGACCGTGTTGGTTGAAACCTGCCAGGGCCTGGGTCATGGTTGAGTCAGTAGCCAGTAGCCAGTGGTCAGTTAAAGACAAGATTGCCGGCGTGGATGGCCTGGTTAAAGAGTAACACCGCCGGAATTGCGGCGCCGCTTATTTTGCCTGATTCGCCAAAAAATCCAACCATAAACCCCCAGATTGACACTCAACAACAAGAGGCCCAGGAAGATTTGCCAGCTGCGGGTGAGGCTGTCCGGGTAAAGCAGGGGCAGCAGATAATGCTCGATGAAACCGGTGCGGTAAACCGGCCCCCCGCCTTGCTGCCGCAGCCAGTTCTCCAGGGGGGTGAGCGGACAGACCCAACCGGTTAGTTCCACCAGCGCCCCCCACAGGCAGGCCGGCAGGTGAAGCCAGGCCAGGCGGCTCCACCTGAGCACCAGAAACCCGCCCAAACCGGCGAACAGCACAAAGGCCAGGTGGGTTATTAAAACGAGATTGGCGAGGGCGCGGTAGGCCATTTCAGCTCAATATTCCTCACACTCCCAGGTCCAAGGCCGCCGCCGGGCAGACCGCCGCGCCATGGATAACCACCAAGGCGCCAAGGGCGCTAAGAAATCACCAGGTCAAAGTTGATGGTAGGTTTTCCCTCATGGAAAAACAAGGGGTGAGCCGGCTCCCGAGAAGGGCGGGACCGCGGAGAAATTTTTAAAGTCAGCGGTTGGCGGGGAATTTTGATAAATTTAATGAACTCTTAAAAGACCTTCTCCCCTTCACCCCAACCCTCTCCCCCGTTGGGGGAGAGGGGGTAACTGGCTTGTATCGCTTGTTTTTTACTGGCTACCGGCTAATGACTACTGACTAATGCAAGGCAGGGAGCAGCATGGCTGAAATTATTTTCCAAGACAGCCGGCGTCAATTGGCAATGCAGCGCCGCGGCGCCTTTGACCAGCCCTTCGTGGAATTGTTGGAGCGCACCGTCTGGGGTTCCGGGGGCTTGCGCTATAAGATTAAAGGGATGGCCGCCATCCTTAATCGCCTCCGGGAACCGCATTTTCTCACCCTTTTGGAAGGTGACGAACCCGTGGGAGCCTTAACCCTGAGCAAAAAGACCGTCCGGCTGGAAGGGAGCGAAGTCCCCGCTTTTTACTCCTATGGCCTGGCGGTGGCTCCGCCAAAGCGGGGAAAAGGCTACGGGACTTTGTTGGCGGAACAAGGATTGCGCTATGGGTTGGGGAAACTGGGGGAAAGGGGCATCTACTATGGTTACGTGGAAGCGGGGAACCTCCGGTCCCTTAAAACCCTGCAAAAGGTGGGGAGAAAGTCGCTGGGGCACTACCAGAGTCTCCTGGTAAGCCGCCTGAAGCCCAAAGAGAGGGGGCCTGTTGACCGACTCCCGGAAAAAGACAGGGATCAGGTGGTGCGACTACTATACCAGGAATATCAGCGCCATTCTCTGCTAGATTTCGCCTACGCCGTCAAACCGGAAGATTATTATATTTTACGGCAGGGCCAGGAGATCGTCGCCGGGGTGCAGGTTGAAAGAAACCATCTTGCCATTGAATATTTGCCCGGCGCCGGGGGGCTGGTGCTCATCAAGGCCTTGCCGTATCTGCCCATTTTGCGCCGCTATTTGCCGGAGGGAAATTTCCAATATTTGGCGTTGGGGAATATTTATGTCAAACCGGGACATGAGCCGGAATTATTCAGACTGATGGAGTCGTTGCTGGCCAGGGAGCAATTGTATTTCGGCATGATTTACCTGGATAAGCGGAGCCCGATATACCAAAGATTAATGAGTTCCGGTAATTTCGGCCTTTTTAATGCCCTGGTCGATATCCCGGTGCAGGTCATGGCCTTTTTAAAAGGCTTTACCGAGCCGGAGACCGCCGCCATCAGACGCAAGCCCCTGTTTATTTCCATGCTGGACCCGGTGTAATTAGCCGCCGCCGGCGCGCCACCTTTGCCTCAGACTTCCCGTCCCGAGGCCGACTCGCTTCTCGTCATAATTTACCAAATGCCTTATAATGGCAACCGAGGGGGATCGGCCATGACTGAGATCTTTCGCTTTGCCGACGAACTGGGGCCGGCCAAGATACTCCACGTCTATGAACCTTCGGTTAATCTGAAAGCGGTGCTGGTGATCGACAACGTGGCCGCCGGTCCGGCCCTCGGCGGGGTGCGCCTGGCTCCGGACGTCACTACGGAGGAATGCTTCCGCCTGGCCCGGGCCATGACCCTGAAGAATGCCGCGGCCGGCTTGGCCCACGGGGGCGGCAAGGTGGTGCTGTTCGGCGATCCGAAGATGCCCAAAACGGACAAGGAGCGCCTGATCCGGGCCCTGGCCTGCGCTTTGCGGGACGTGCAGGAATATATCCTGGCCCCGGACATGGGGACGGACGAAGAGTGCATGGCCTGGATCAAATCCGAAATCAACCGAGTGGTGGGTCTGCCCGCGGAACTCGGCGGCATTCCCCTGGACGAAATCGGGGCCACCGGTTGGGGACTCAGGCAGGCCGTGGAGGCCGCCCTCCATTTCTGTGATTTCAAGCTGAAGGGCGCCCGCCTGGTGGTGCAGGGTTTCGGCGCCGTGGGGCTCCATGCCGCCCGCTTCCTTACCAAAAAGAAGGCGGTCCTGGTGGGGGCGGCGGACTCCCAGGGGGCGGTCTATAATCCGGAAGGCCTGGAGGTGGAGGAACTCATCAAATTAAAGCGGGCCGGGCAAAGCGTGGCCGATTATCCCCGGGGCGAGAAGCACGAACGCGACGCGGTCATCGACTTCGACTGCGACATCTGGATTCCGGCGGCCCGCCCCGACGTGGTGCGCGAAGACAACGCGCCGCGCCTCAAGACCCGGCTGGTGGTGCAGGGGGCCAACATCCCCTGCACCTACGGCGCCGAAAAATACCTGCATGAAAAGGGGATCTTGTGCGTGCCGGATTTCATCGCCAACGCCGGCGGGGTGATCTGCGCCGCCCTGGAATACCGGGGGGCCGGTCAAAACGCGGTGTTCGACGCCATTACCGAAAAAGTCAGTCACAACACCCGGCTGGTGCTGGAAGAATCCGAGGCCCAAAAGATCCTGCCCCGGGAGGCCGCAATGCGTCTGGCGCGGCAGCGGGTGCAGAAAGCCATGGCTTACCGGCGCTGGTCGGTTTTTTAAATCTGCGCCGGAAAAATCAGAGGACGCGCCATGTATCGTCTCCGTTTTCACGGACGCGGCGGGCAGGGCATGAAGACCGCCAGCCGCATCTTGGGCAGCGCTTTTTTCCTTGCCGGGTTTGAGGTGCAGGACGCCCCCCGCTACGGGGCCGAACGCCGGGGCGCGCCCATCTTCGCTTACGTCCGGGCCGATAGGCGCCGCATCAATGAACGGGGCGTCATTCGGCGGCCCGACCTGGTCGTCGTGGCGGATGAGACCCTGGTATTGATCCCGGCGGCCGGGGTGTTGGAGGGCATCAGCGCCCGGACGGTGCTGCTCATCAGCACCACCGAAAAAGCTGAGGTCTGGCGGGAACGGCTCCGGCTTGCCGGCCCGGTGCTCACCCTGACCCGGGCCGCGGCCCTCACCGACCCCCTGGAACTGCGGTACCTCGGGGCGGCCTGCGCCGGGGCCGCGGCCCGGCTGGTGGGGGTCATTCCCCGGGATTCCCTGGCCCAGGCCATCCGAGCTGAACTGGCCCACCTGGGAGCAAGAGTCCTGGCCCGGGACCTGGAGGTGGCCCTCGAAGCCTATGACCTCCTGGCGGAGCACGCCGGCTGCGTCCAGGAGGCCCCGGCGGACCCGGCGGACCCTTATGAGCAGCCCCGCTGGATTGACCTGCCCTTTGACGAAGCCGGGCTGTCGGCCCCGGACATTTTCGCCCCGGCCAGCAGTGAACGCGTGCCCACCGGTCTGTGGCGCACCGTGCGGCCGGTGATCGACTATGCCCACTGTCATCGCTGCGCCTGGATCTGCAGCACCCTGTGCCCGGACAGCGCCATGGGCATTGATGAAGCAGGCTACCCGCAGATTGACTATGAGCACTGCAAGGGCTGCCTCATCTGCATGGCCTCCTGCCCCTCCCACGCCATCCGGGCGGTGCCGGAGGAGGAGGGGAAATAAGTAATAAGTAATAAGTAAAAAGTAAAAAGTATAATAAAAAAAGAGTTATTGTTATTACTTATCGCTGACATTGCAACTAGCAACTGGTAACTTGTACATAATAACAGACTTTTACTTCGGAGACCCAACCATGACCCGGAAGCTCTTGACCGGCAACGGCGCGGCGGCCTGGGGGGCGCGGCT
>CAZOCQ010000135.1:0-8501 GCA_964578335.1 uncultured Desulfobacca sp. | reverse complement strand
TAGAATTTATGGAATCCGGGCAAAAATAAAATCCGCCGGTTAAGGCGGAAACCGCAAACAGCCGGTTTAAGAGTTAGTCGCGCCAGTCTCGTTTACTCTTCCTGATGCGCCACCAGCCTAAATCGGGTTTGAGGTAACTCACCAGCAAGGACAGCCGCCGGGCCTCTTCCTCCCTTTCTTCCAGCCGGTCCACATATTCCCGGCCAAAGGCCACGAAGACCATGATGAAGAAAGTGGCCGCCCCCGCCAACAACGCCGGCAACAGCCTCTTGTTGGATTTCCGCAACGGAGGCGTGGCCTTATCCAACACTTGCACCAGGGTGAGATTCTTGATGCTGTCTATCCGGGCGATTTCTATCATCTTGGTGAAGATCTGGTAGAGATTCTCCTGAAACTTTGCTTCCCGCATCAGCCTCAAATATTCCAGCCCCAGGGCGGGGACCCTGGAGGAGGGGACGCAGACGTTGTCGGGATAGTTTGGATCCCACTGTAGTTCGGCGGATTTCAGCTTATCCTTCAAACCGCTCAATTCGGTTTCCAGACGGATGAGGTCGAAGTTGTTCGGGGCGGCCTGCTGGCGCGTTACTTTGATCTGTACTTCTTTGGCGTCGATGTCAGCCCGGAGCCGGGCGATGTAATCCAGGGTCCCTTTGGTCTGGGCGTCAATCTGGATGACGTTCTTGTTTTCCCCGAATTTGCGCAGGGCCTCCTCGGCCTTGGCCAAATTGTCATTAATCTTGGCGATCTCTTTTTCCAAAAAGGTGAGGCGGTCCTGGGCCTCTTGAGCCGACAGTTGTTGCAGCAGATGATTCAATTCCACCACAAAAGCGTTGGCCAGATCGGCGGCCAACTTGGGATCCTTATTAGTCGCCTCAATCTTAATAACTCTATCTTTCTGTAAAGCAATCTTAGTGTTACTTATCAAGATATTTCGAGCATCTTCCCTATTATCAACCTTATATACCTTTTCTAAATTATAACGCTCAATAATCCAGTCCATTACGGTATTGCTCTTGAGCATGCTGATGTAGATGTCGTCGGGAGAAGAAATCCCCAGCAGTCTCGCCGCCGCTCCGCCGATGCCGAAGTTTTGCGTCTGCCCGTAATTTACCCCGCCGCCCATGATGTCCAGCAAGCTGGCGCTCAAGGTTAAATTTTGCTGCGGGGGCAGGGCGCGGCAGACCGCGGTGTATTCATTGCCGCCCAGAAACAGGAAAACATAGACCAACACCGTCACTATTACCGCGGGATAGATGATCAGGCGGCAATGTTTGGCGGGAATGAGCAGATAATCCAGCAGGTAGGCTTCGTCTTTGGTCTTCATGGATCGGGCGTCCACTCTTGTACGAAATGTTTTCTATAAACAGAATGGTAGATGAATCGCCGGCTTTTGTCAATTCGGCCGGTTAATCTATTATATATCATTGGCAAATCATCTCAACTCTTTGGCCTTCCGCTTCTTTCGCACCGGGCCTTTCAGAAGGCCACGGGGATCAGGTGCTTCAAGCGGCAGATCAGGTTGTCGCACATCAAATTACGGATAATAGCGGCGTTGGCCCAATAATTCTCCTGAGTGGGAGCCGGGGGGCACTGTTGGATCACCACCTTGAGGGGGCCGCCCACCAGGGAATCCGCGGTTTCCCAGAAGGGGCGCCAATCCCGGGTCCTGAACATGGTCATGGAAATATAAATAAAGGCATGGCTGATGGAGTCCGGGGGAGCCAGGCCGGCCCGGGGACCGCCCCAGATGACGCCGTCCTGCCCGGGCCGCAGGAGCTGAATGATCTCCTGCAGGCCGTAGGACCGCGTGCGGTTCTCCATGGCGGGCTGGGGTTGAGCCAAATAGACGGTGGGGGAAAAAAAGCAGAACAGGATGGCTTCTGCCCCGGGATTGACGGCCTGGTATTTCGCCATGAGCTCCGCCACCGTGACGGGGCCCGGTTCCGAGGGAAGGACCCCGGCCAGCAAGGGTTCATAGCCTTTTTCGGAAAAACTCTTGACGATAATCTCTCCCATCAACTCGTCAGTGATGTCCAGGACGTCCACCGCCCGGGGGTTAAGCCGGCCGGCGGGTTCCCAAGGCCCGGTAAACAGGGTTGATTTGTTGATAAATCTGGTCCCCGGCTCATTTTGCCCGGGCAACTGGAGGTAAACCGGCCAGCGCTGGAGGAAAACGGCCACCCGTTTGACCCCGCGATATTGCGGATTCGCCTGGACATACTGGCGATCGCTCAGAAAGGTGCAGGCCGGCAACCCCAACAAGGCCGCAACCACCAAACATCGCCAAAAAAACCAGTATGGTTGCATAGTTAAACAAGTATGACATAGGGCTCAGGAGCAAGTCCAGTTAAAAACCGCCCCTTGCCCTGTAATCTAAGTCTCCGGACCGGGCCGTGCAAAGATATCTGACATTTTGCCAAAAAATCTTACATCGGAAAGGAGAAGGGGCTTCGCTGCACACCGCCGCTCGATATCGCCTAACTCCAATCAAATAAAAGATAAATCAGCAATAAAAGGCCTTGCTCCTCCTCCTCTCGGGGTAATAAACTCGCGGCAAAATTGCCGCAAATGTGGCATTATTACTCATTAGACCATATTTCCTGTAATCTTAGTAAGTTAATCAATATATCCGTTTCCTCCCGGTAAATCCGCCGCCTGGCCGTTCCCCTGATCTTGCGGCCACCTGCCCTCTAAAGCCTGCAATAGCCCGCCTTTCCCCAAGCCGGCGCTTCGGCACACGCCTTGCAGAATGGAAAGATGGTCGAGACTGTTTCCAGCTGCACCCTAAACACCTTGACTCCATTGCGGATATGGTGATGACCGAAAGATGCGGCACCCTCCTGATTGCCGAGCGCGGCTGCGGGCTGGCGCAAGGCCTGAATTGCTGGCTCACCGAGCAGGGCCATCGCTATAAGATCGTGGACAACCTCAAAGACCTGCTCATGACCATCCAGAATGAGAAGGTCAGCGTCCTGGTGATGGATGTCCGGCTTCCCGAGCCCATGGGCTATGAAGCCATCTCCATCATCAAGGGACTGGACCGCAAACTGCCCATTATTATCGCCGCGGACGAAAACAATCCGGAGCAGGAAAGCCGGATCAGGCAAAAAGGAATCTTTTACTATCACGTCACTTCATTTGGCATGGATGACCTCATCTTAGCCATCTCCAATGCCATGGTGCGCTCATCCCAATAATCCAGAGGGGAGTTCGATGCGATTACAGAAAAAGCTGGCGTCCGGGGAATTTGTCATTCTGGCGGAGATGGAGCCGCCCAAGGGCACCGATGTCACCGCCATGGTGGCCAACGCCACCAACGTCAAGCGCATGGTGGATGCCTTCATCGTCCCAGAGATGAGCAACGCGGTGATGAAGATGAGTTCTCTGGGCGGCGCCCTCCTGCTGCAAAGCAAAGGGTTGGAAACGGTGTTGCAGTGCTGCTGCCGGGACCGCAACCGCCTGGCCCTCCAGGGAGACCTGCTGGCGGCCCACGCCCTGGGGGTGCCCAACGTCATGGTGGTGGGCGGGGAGGACATCACCCACGGCGACCACCACAAGGCCCGGGAGGTCAACGACCTGGGCCTGGTGGAATTGTTGGGGGTCATTAAGCTGCTGCAATCCGGCCGTGACCTGGCCGGGGTGGACCTGCGCGGGGCGCCCCAGTTCCTGGTGGGCTCCACGGTGAAGATTCCCTCCGATGACGTGGGGCTGGAGGCTGAACTGGCCGACCTGGAGTTGAAGATCGCCGCGGGGGCCAGCTTCTTCGTCACCCCGCCGGTGTATGGGGTGGAAGCCCTGGAAAAATTCAGGTTTATCGGCGCCATGTCCGGCAAACGGGCCGCCATTATCCCCACCGTCCTGCTCCTCAAGTCCGTGGGCATGGCCCGCTATATCAACCGCCATCTGGAGCCCAAGATTCCCGAACATTACATCACCCGCATTCAAAAGGCCCCGGACCGGGTCCGGGAATGCGTGCAGATCGCCGCGGAAATCATCATGGCTTTGAAGGCCGGGGGTTTCGACGGAGTCAACATTTCCACCATCGGCTGGGAGGACAAACTGCCGGCCATCCTGGCCGCGGCCGGGTTGGAGTTCGGGGTTTAGGCTCAAAGGGAACAGCATATGTCGGATAAGAAAGAACCAATGGCGAAGGAACCATCCGGGAACGGCAGCGTCGGCGCCGTCATGGTAGTGGGCGGCGGGGTGGCCGGTATCCAGGCCTCCCTGGACCTGGCCAATTCCGGGTTTTACGTACATCTGGTGGAGTCCAAGCCCGCCATCGGCGGGGTCATGGCCCAACTGGACAAGACCTTTCCCACCAATGACTGCTCCATGTGCATCATCTCCCCCAAGCTGGTGGAGTGCGGGCGGCATCTCAACATCGAGATCCATCCCCTCACCGAGGTCCAGGAGGTGAGCGGCGCGCCGGGGAACCTCAAGGTCACCCTGCGCCAGGAGCCCCGCTACGTGGACCCGGCCAAGTGCACCGGTTGCGGCGAGTGCGCCAGCGTCTGCCCGGTGAGCATGCCGGACCAGTTCAACCAGGGCCTGGCCGACTGGAAGGCGGCCTACCGCCTCTATCCCCAGGCCATTCCGGCCGCGTTCGGCATCATGAAGCTGGACCGGGCCCCCTGCACCCTCACCTGTCCGGCGGAGATCAACGTCCAGGGCTACGTCCAGCTCATTAAGCTGGGCAAGTACCAGGAGGCCCTGAAGCTCATCATGGAGCGCCTGCCGCTCCCCGGGGTGCTGGGCCGGGTCTGCCCGCATCCCTGCGAGGCCAAGTGCCGCCGGGTGGAATTGGACCAACCGGTGGCCATTTGCAATCTCAAGCGCTTCGCCGCGGACACCGCCGACGTGGGAGCCTTCACCCCGCCCCTGGTGGAAGCCCAGCCCGAAAAGATCGCCATCGTCGGCTCCGGGCCGGCGGGCCTCACCTGCGCCTACCAGCTGGCCCTCAAAGGCTACCGGCCCACCATCTTCGAGGCCCTGCCTGCCGCCGGCGGCATGCTGCGGGTGGGCATCCCCGACTACCGCCTGCCCAAAAACGTCCTGGACCAGGAGATCAACAACATCCTGCGCCTGGGGGTGGAACTCAAGACCAACACCGCCCTGGGCCGGGACTTCACCCTGGATTCCTTGCAGGAACAGGGCTATAAGGCGGTCTTCCTGGGCCTCGGCTGCCACGTGGGCAAACCCCTGGGGATCACCAACGAAGAGGCCCCCGGGGTGGTCCAGGGGGTGGAGTTCCTGCGGCGCCACAACCTGGGCGAGCCCCAGGAGGTGGGCCAAAGCCTGGCCGTCATCGGCGGCGGCAACGTGGCCATCGACGTGGCCTGCACCGCCCGGCGGCTGGGTTCGGACGTGACCATCGTTTACCGCCGTTCACGGGAAGAGATGCCGGCCTTCGCACACGAAATCGAGCAGGCCCTGTGCGAGGGCGTCAAGATCATTTATCTGGCCGCGCCCCTGGAGGCGGTGGTGGGCGAAGGCGGCAAGGTCATCGGCCTCCTCTGCCAGAAGATGGAGCTGGGCGAACCCGACGCCTCGGGCCGCCGCCGGCCGGTGCCCATCCCCAACGAGACCTTCGAGCTGCCGGTGGACATGATCGTCCCGGCCATCGGCCAGGAAGCAGCCCAAGGGGCGTTGGACGCCTGCGGCGTCAAGCTGTCCCGCTGGGGCACCATCGAAGTGGACGAAACCACTTACGAAACTTCCCGGCCCGGGGTCTTCGCGGCCGGCGACGTGCACACCGGCCCCTGGATCGCCATCGAGGCGGTGGGCGGCGGCATTGAGGCCGCCGAGTCCATCCACCGCTACCTCAAGGGCCTGGATATGAAAGAGGGCCGGGTCGAAGGCGAGGAGGCCCATAAGCGCTGGCGGGAGGTCCCCAAGGACGAGGAAGGCCAGCCCCGGGAGGAGATGGCCGCCCTGCCGCCGGAATACACCTGCGGCTGTTTCGACGAGATCGCCCAGGGCTACACCGAGGAACAGGCGCAACGGGAAGCGGCACGCTGCCTCAACTGCGGCGTCTGTTCCGAGTGTATGCAGTGCGTGGCGGCCTGCCAGGCCGGGGCCATTGAGCACAACCAGAAACCCGACACCAAAGAGATCGAAGTGGGCGCGGTCATTCTGTCTCCCGGCTTCCAGGCCTTCGATCCCGCTAAATATCAGACCTATCACTACGCCAATTTCCCCAACGTGGTCACCTCCCTGGAATTCGAGCGCATCCTTTCCGCCTCCGGGCCTTTCGGCGGCCACCTGGTGCGGCCCAGCGACCACAAGGAGCCGCAAAAGATCGCCTGGCTGCAGTGCGTCGGCTCCCGGGACGTCAAGCACCACTCCTATTGTTCGTCGGTCTGCTGCATGTACGCCATCAAGGAGGCGGTCATCGCCAAGGAGCACGCGCCCTACGACCTGGACACCGCCATCTTCTTCATGGACATGCGCACCTTCGGTAAGGACTTCGAGCAATACTACAACCGGGCCCAGGAACAGGGGGTGCGCTTCATCCGCTCCCGGGTGCACACCATCGATCCGGCCGAAGGCGACAACCTGAAGATCAGCTACACCGACGAGAGCGGCGCCAAACACTCCGAGGAGTTCGACCTGGTGGTCCTGTCGGTGGCCATGGAGGTGAGCGAGGCCGCCAAGCGCCTGGCCCAGACGGTGCAGGTGGAGTTGAATGGCCACGCCTTTGTCAATACCGGTCCGGCGGCCCCGGTGGCTTCCTCCCGGCCCGGGGTTTACGTCTGCGGCGCCATGCAGGGTCCCAAGGACATCCCCGAGTCGGTGATGCAGGCCTCCGCCGCCGCGGGCGCGGTGAGCGCCGCCCTGGGCGAGGTCCGCTGGACCCGCACCAAGACCCGGGAGGCGCCGCCGGAGGTCTTGGTCAAGCCCGAAGATGCGCCCCGCATCGGGGTCTTCGTCTGCAACTGCGGCATCAACATCGGCGGCATCATCAACGTCCCGGAGTTGGTGGCCTACGCCAAGACGCTGCCCCACGTGGTCTATACCGACGAAAATCTCTTCACCTGCTCCCAGGACACCCAGGTGACCATGACCAAGGTCATCGAGGAACAGAAGCTCAACCGGGTGGTGGTGGCGGCCTGCACCCCCATCACCCACGAGGCCCTGTTCCGGGAGACCATGATCGACGCCGGGCTCAACAAGTACCTGTTCGAGATGGCCAATATCCGCAACCAGGATTCCTGGGTGCACATGAAGGAACCGGAAAAGGCCACTGAGAAGGCCAAGGACCTGCTGCGCATGGCGGTGGCCCGGGCCTCGCTCTTAAAACCCTTGATGGAAAAACCCCTCACCATCAACCAACGGGCCGTGGTCATCGGCGGCGGAGTGGCGGGGTTGAGCGCCGCCCTCAACCTGGGGGACCAGGGCTTCGAGACCATCGTCCTGGAAAAGGAAGAACAACTGGGCGGCAATGCCCGGAACATCCATAAAACCATTGAAGGCCTGGAGGTGGGGCCGTACCTGGACGACCTGGTCCATAAGGTCAAGACCCACGACAAGGTCCAGGTGCTTACCGGGGCTTTGGTGGTGGGCTTTAGCGGCTACAAAGGGAACTTCACCACGGAAGTGCTGGTGGGGCCGGGGATGTATGAACGCAAGATCGACCACGGCGTCACCGTGGTGGCCACCGGGGCCCATGAATACGCGCCCCAGGAGTTCCAGTACGGGAAGCACCACCGGGTCATGACCCAACTGGAACTGGGCCGCTTCCTGCACGACCAGGCCGCCGAGGCGGCCGGCTGGCAGCGGGTGGCCATGATCCAGTGCGTCGGCTCCCGCAATGAGGAGAACCCCAACTGCAGCCGCATCTGCTGCCAGGGCGCGGTGAAATACGCCCTGCAATTGAAAAAAATCAACCCGGAGACCGAGGTGCTCATCCTGTACCGGGATATGCGCACTTACGGGCTGCTGGAAGACTACTACAAGGAGGCTCGGGACCAGGGGGTGATGTTCGCCCGCTTCGACCCGGAACGGGTCCCCGAAGTCCTCAACGACAACGGGGCCTTGAGCATCAACTTCGTGGACCACGTCCTGGAGCGCCCGGTGACTCTGCCGGTGGACGCGGTGGTGCTGTCCGCCGGGGCCCGGGCCAACGACACCGAGGAACTGGCTTCGCTGCTGAAGCTCCCCCGGAACGCCGCGGGCTTCTTCATTGAGGCCCACGCCAAGCTGCGCCCGGTGGACTTCGCCTCCGAGGGCATCTTCCTCTGCGGCATGGCCCATTCGCCCAAGCTCATCAGCGAGTCCATCGCCCAGGCCCAGGCGGCGGCCTCCCGGGCCGGGGCCTTCCTGGCGGACACCCACCAGACCATCAGCGGGGTCACGGCCCATGTGGAGCCCGACCGTTGCGCCGCCTGCCTGGTCTGCGTGCGCACCTGCCCTTACGGCGTGCCCCAGATCAACCGGGACAACGTCTCGGAGATCAACGAGGCCCTCTGCCAGGGCTGCGGCACCTGCGCCTCGGAGTGCCC
>CAZOCQ010000134.1:0-8522 GCA_964578335.1 uncultured Desulfobacca sp. | reverse complement strand
GCCGAAAGTTCCGGATCATTGAGGTTATTGTAAAATGACAATTTACATTTTACAATTAAAATTTATTCACACCGTCAGACAAAAGCGCCCCATCAGCACGGAGCCACTTCCAAATGGATGCCTTCCCGGGCTTGCAGATGCTTAATGATTTGAAAAAGGTTATCAGCTCGCGGGTTGCCCTTGGGGCCGAACATGCGCATGAGACTTTTGGCCGGGATGTTGGTAGCCTCGGCCAAGGGCTCAAAACCAACCGCGGCGTTGATATAGTCGCGCAAAATGGCTTTGCCGGTTTCCACGTCTCCGGCCAGCATGGTGTCAATGCCCTCCTTGAGCATGGCTCGGCGAAACTCGGCGTCCTTCCGGGCGCGTGCCAGTAGGGTTACGCGAAATCCTCTGGTAAGAGCCATGGCCTCACCTCCTATCGTTTCCGCCTCTGGTAATCCTGCCAGCAAGACCGCGCCGCAGCAAGGTCGGCGCTCTGTCTTTTGTTCGATCCGCCACCCAGCAAGATAATTAGCGCTTCCCCGTCCTTGGCAAAGTAGAGCCGATAACCGGGGCCGAAATTGATCTTGGACTCGTAGATGCCACCGCCCACGCCCTCGACTCTGGAAAAGTTGCCTTGCTCCAAACGGTAAAGAGCCGTGGCGACCTTGGCGGCGGCCAGCGCGTCCAGGCTGTCAAGCCAGTGAGCAAAGGGTGCTGCGCCCCTCTCGTCTAAATATTCCCGAACGGTTATCGTCACATATCATAGTAACACTTACGTTACCTTTGTCAATTGGTTTTGCATCTGTTTTCGCACGGTATCATTTTGTTTAGCGTTTAGGCTTTTTGGGCCTGTGGAAACAGGAGCGTATCAATACACTTTTTCCCAAACTAGATATTACAAAACATTTTTGCAGGTTAGACCACCCACTTCCTGTGCTAAGCGGTTTGAAATTCATTCGGTTTGCGGTCCCAGGGAGGCCAAAATCTCCAGCACTTCCACCTCGTCCAGGTCGTACCAGTTTTCGTAGGCCGCGGCTACGGCGAAGGACCAGCCGGAGCGGATGTTGAGGCAGATAAGTTCGTCCACCTCGGCGAGGAGGCTCTGGACGGTGTGCTCGGCGCCGGTGGGCACCGCCACGATGATCTTCCCGGCCCCCCGGCCCCGCAGGAACTGCACCGCGGCCCGCATGGTGTAGCCCGAGGCCAGGCCGTCGTCCACCACGATGACCGTCTCTCCGGCCAGTTCGGGGTATGGCCGGCCGCCCCGCAGCCGTTCCTCCCGGAGGCGCATGCTGGCCGCGGCCTTTTCCATCTGGAGGGCGATCTCCTTTTTGGACAGGTGGATGCGCTGGAGCAGGTCTTCGTTGAAGATGGCCTCCCCCGCCGGGTTCAAGGCCCCGAAGCCGGCCTCGGTGGTGTAGGGAAGCTGGATTTTGCGGACGATGATGAGATTAAGGGGGATTTCCAGACTGCGGGCGATGGGCGCGGCCACCGGCACCCCGCCGGCCGGAATGGCGAACAACTGCACCGCCCGGCCCCGGTATTCCAGCAGGCGGCCCGCCAGCAGGCGGCCGGCGTGGTCCCGGTCGGTGAAGACTTCCAGGCGGTCCCTTAAGGCGGGAGCTTCCAGGAGTTTTCCCATGCGCGGCAGAAGTCCTCGGCCAGGGCGGCCACCCGGCGGCGCCAGTCCTCCTGGGTGAGGCGGGCGCCGCTGAGGCCTCCCTTGAGGTTTATTTCTGAAAGATAAGTTCCGCCCGCGGGGCTGACAAGGAGGTCCAGGATGGCGTAGGGAAATTTTCCCCGGGCCAGGACCTGGCGGCAGAAGCGCAGGCGTTCCGGATCCAGGGCCGCCGTCCTGGAGGAGCCGCCTTGAAAGAGGTTCTTGCGAAAGCCGTGCGGGTTGACCCGTTCATAGGCTTCGGCATAGTCCCCCGCCAGCACCACCCGAAAATCCCGGGCCTCCTCCACGAAGGGCTGCACCACCAGGGGATAGGCCAGGGGCTGGAGCGCGCCCAGGCTGTATAGGGCTTCCAGGGAGGGCCAGCGGCTCACCCCCAGACCCAGATGGGCCCGGTCGCGTTTGCTCACCACCGCGCCGGGAAAGTACTCCTGAAATTGGGCCAGGCGGTCGGCCAGGTCGGCCAGCCCATAGGCCACAAAGGTGCCGGGGACCATGAACTCCCGCAGGACCTCGGCCTGGGCCGCCTTGGAGCGGGCCAGCAGTTGGGCCAGAGCCGGGGGAAACAGGGCCACCTCCCGGTCCGCCAAATCCAGCAGCTTAAAGTCCTCCCCGGGCCGCAACGCCAGGGGGCCGAGGACCGCGTCGCCGGGGCTCAACTCATGATATTTCTTACGAAATTCAATGGTATGGCGAATCAGGCGCGGCGCGGCTTTCATCAAGGCTCAATGGGAAACCAGCTTGGGGCGAGCCGGTGCGGTCTTGGCGGCCTTGACTGGGGTTCTTATGGTCTTGGGGGCCGCGGCGATTTTTTGCTCCTGGTGCGGGTGGGAACCGCCCTGGCGCACATAGATGTCATAATAATCCACCTGGGCCAGGCGCCGCCAACCCCGGGAGACCAGGGAAGCCGGGTAGATTTCCTTGAAGACGCTTTTGCCGAAGCAGCCCAGGATCAAAATATCGGCCCCGATTTTTTCAAAATCGTAGGGCTGCGACCTGGGGTTCAGCAGCACAATCTTCTCAGGGGTGGCCTCCACGAAATAAAATGAGGGCATCAGATGAATGCGGTGTTCATTATCCAGAAAGGCCAGTTCGTACTCCGGCGTTTCAATGAGGCATTTGCAGGGTACCTGCTGCTGGAGAAATTTCACCAGCTTTTCCGGGGGACTGTGGCCTTGCCGGGCGACCTGGTCCAAATAATTCAAGCCCCCCCAGGGATAAAGGAGGATCAGGAAGGCCAGCGTGACTGCCCCGGTCAGCCAGGGGGAGGGCCGGGAGGACCGCAAGGCGGTGAGGCGTTCGACGGCGCCCAGGAGAAAGTATGACCCCAGGCCGCCGGCCAGGAAAAGGGCCGGCAGGGCAAAGCGCTGCCAGTAAACCGCGGTCAGATAGACCAGGCTCCAGACCAGGAAATTAATCACCCAGAGAAGGGCCCCGGCGGAGAGCGACTTATTTTTCCAAACCCAAAGGACCCCTAAAATCCCCAGCCAGAAGAGCGGATGCCGCACCAAATAAAGGAGGCTCTCGGGGTAGAGGCGGCCGATGGTCAGGGGGGTAAAGAATTCATGACACAGGAGCTTTTTCTGTTCCAGGAAGTGCCACACGGCTGCCGTCAGACTTCCCAGGATGACGGTCTTGAGGAGCAGGTAGGCCAGCAAGGGCAAGGCCAGGCCGCCGAGATAGGCCAGAAGGGCCGGCGCCAGGCGGCGCCACTCCCGCCAGTGCTGCCGCAGCAGCAGCCCCAGGGGCGGCAGGAAGGCCAGCCCGTAAAATTCCTTGGCGTCGAAGGCCAGGCCCAAAAAAAGGCCCCCCAGAAACAGGCGGAGGGGGTTGAGGTCCTCCAGTCCCCGGAGGAGAAACCAGGTGGCCAGGAGAAAGAGTCCCAAAGCCGGGACATCCCCCAATACCGACCGGCCCCAGTAAAAGACGTCGGTGCCCAGCAGGGCCAGGGCCACCGCCAGCAGAGCGGTTCCGGGTCCCCAGAGGCGGCGGGCGCACAAAAAAAAGGCCAGGAAGGTTAGGGCCAGATAAAGTCCCATCACCAGGCGCCCGGGGATCAGCCCCACCCCCAAAAGCTTATAGGCCAGGGCCACTGGCAGGATCACCGCCGGGCCGACGCTGATGCGGAAGTCCAGATCATTCAGTTGATCCGGGGTCTGCACCGTAAAGGCATAGCGCCCGTGCTCCACCAGGTTGGCGGCGGTTTCGGAAAAGATGGCTTCGTCCCACCAGATGTCGGGATAATGGGCCAGATTGTAAAAGCAGCCGGTGCAGATGAGGGCGCTTAGCAGAACCCCGCCCCAAAACCACGGGGATTTAGGCCGCAGACGCAGGTCGCCAAACTTCACAATTACCAGCCTCAAACCAAAATCTGCTTAATTAAATTTACTTCCGTCCGAAAATTATTAGCAGAAAAGAACATTTTGGTAAACAAAAATTGCTGGATTCCGGGGGCGCGCCGGCCGAAGCCTGCGGCTACCCAATCAGGCGCCTTAGATAAAAAAAGCCTGCCCCATTATAGGGCAGGCTTATAGACGAAATAAAGTAAAATCTAAGGGGCCGGTTGACAAATTTGCTTACAAACCGACGATATTCTTATGCAGCTCCCTGGTTTTTTCCATCCGGGCGGCGTCCCGCTCCGCCACGATGTTCGCCAGGCGGTCCTGGATGCGCTTGTAGAAATTGGCGTTGATGTCTTCGCCCCGGGCGTGGGCGTCAATGAGCTGCCGGTAGCAGCAGATCATTTTGCCGATCATGGAGACTGCGTATTCCCGGCCCTGGACTTTGATGGTGGCCAGCCCCAAGTCGAGATACTGCTTCAATTCATCTCCGAGGATGGCAAAGGCCACGTTGGGGTGCAAGCGGATGCGGTCGTTCATGGCCTCGATCAGTTCCCGAGGCTGTCCCCGCTGAGAGAGGACCCGGCGCCGCTGTTCGTCGGTGAGCATGCAGATGCGGAAGCAACTGCCGCTGCGGTCCGGCCAGCCCTCGTATTCGACGATCTCGTTGCCGTCCTCGTCGTGGTAAACCCTGCGGATATAAGAATCGGCAATGAGTTCGTGGAATAGGCAGTTGCCCACGCCGCCGACGCAGCGGTTGCCGTGGATCAGGACCTCGGTGCCCAATCCCAGTTCGTCGGCCTCCCGCTTGAAGCGGGCCAGCTTCGCCACCGTATCGATATTGGTGGAGGCCACGATCTGGGTGCAGCCATAGCCCTTGAACCGGGCCATCTCCGACTGGGTCTCGATATTGGCGCCGACGCTGGCATGAATCACCAGGTGCGGAAACCGCTGATGCACGGCCTGCATCACCGCCGGGGTCTTGACGATCACCCCTTCGATGCCGAAGTGGGCGTACTTCTCCACCTTTTGCACCACCAGGGGGATTTTTTCCGGCGGGATTTCGGCGTTCAGGGCCACCCGCACCTTGCCCCGGTAGTGGTTGGCAATGCGCACCGCCTCAGCGATGTCGCTGTCTTCCAGCTCCCATTGACATTTCCGGCGACTGAAGCCTTTGGAGCCGACATATACGGCGTTGGCGCCGTTCTTAAAAACACCCTCCACCATTTCCAGGCTGCCGCCCGGAGCTAATAGTTCGTTAATCATAATGCGCCCACACCTCCCTGAGCCTCTGCCAAAAGGTTCCTAGGCTCTGCGAACTTCTAAACGCCAGTGCCTGTGGTAACCCCCAGGTATGGTGGGTTCCTGCCCCGCGCCTTCCCTGTCGGACCCACGAGCTTTTCCGGGCGGCGACAGAGAATTTTACTTTAGATATATATTTTAAGACGGTTAGAGATTTATTTCAATTATTATTGTCGGAAAATTTATGACAATTTTCACGAGGCCGGTCCGGCCCCCCCTCCCCCGATAGTTCGCCGTTTAGCCTCTCAGATACGAGATGGCCAGGGCGAAACAGAGGCCGATCTCCACGGCCCAGGTCAAGAGGTAGATCAGCAACTCCATCTTGGAGCCGTAATCTTCTTCCAATAAGATGCGGTTGGGCTCCCGCACGATATCCCAGGAACTGATGCCATTGTCAGTCACGCCAATGCTCTCCTTTTAGAAAAAATCGGCCAGCAATTCCCTTACGGGACGCGCCGGTGCTTGTTTAACCAAGGGGCCGGCCCTCAGGACCGGGTGGGCCTCCTCCAGCAAAGGCCGGGGCCGCTTGAAGATGACCCCGATGGGGATGCGCTCTCCCCATTCCTTGGCCTTCTGGTAGGCCCAGAGTTCGTTTTCCGGATCGTAGTCCGGCTCCTTTTCCACTTCATAGACCCGGGCCTGGTACCATTGATAGGTGTTGACCCGGTTAAAGGTGACGCAGGGTTGCAGCACCTCCAGCAGGGCGAAGCCCCGGTGCGTCAAGGCCTGTTTATAAAGTCCGGTCAGGTGCGGCACCATGCCGGCGAAACCCCGGCCCACCCAGGAGCATTCCTGGCTCACCGCCAGGGCCAGGGCGTGCAGGGGCGGGTAAGCCACCCCCTCCGGCTGCAACAGGGTCTTGTAGCCCTGGTCGCTGGTGGGGGAAGCCTGGCCCTTGGTCAAGGCGTAAACCTGGTTGTTGTGCACCACCAACATTACCCTGGGGTTGCGCCGCAGGGCGCCCAGCAGGTGGTTGCCCCCCTCGCCGTAGCAGTCGCCGTCGCCGGCCACGGCCATCACCTTCAGTTCATGGTTGGCCAGTTGCGCCCCGGTGGCCGCCGGCAGAGTACGGCCGTGGATGACGTTAAAGGTGTTGCACTTCAAATAATGCGGGAATTTCGACGACTGGCCGATGCCGGAGACGATCAGGAGTTCCTCCGGTTTAATCTCCAGTTCCGCCAGGGCCTGCTTACAGGCCTTAAGCATGCCGAAGTTGCCGCAGCCCGGGCACCAGGCCGATTCGATGCCTTGATACAGTTCCAGCGGCAGCATCAGGCGATGCCCTCCAGTCCCCGGAGGATATACTCCGGGGTGAACGGCAATCCGTCGTACCTCAATACCAGGTGGTCCGCCTTAATTCCCGTTTCCTGGCGCAGCAGGCGGTCGGCCTGGCCCGTGGCGTTGGCTTCCACCATCACCAGCTTTTTCGCGCCGCTCAGGGCCGCGGTCACCGGCCCCGCCGGAAAGGGCCACAGCTCGCTCAGGTGCACCATGCGGGCCGGGGTCCCGGCTTCGTTCAGCCGGCTCACCGCCTCCTGCACCGGCCCCCGGCTGGAGCCCCAGCAGGCCAGGGTCAGGGGGGCCTCCGGCGGCCCGTATGCGCTAATACCATGCAATTCCCGCACCAGACTTTTTAATTTGCGCAGGCGCTTGTCGTGCATCTGCACCCGGACTTCCAGGTCCTCGGTGAGATGCCCGTCCGGGGTGTGTTCATCGCCGTCGGCCACCACCAACTCCGGGCCGAAGCCCGGCAGACGCCGAGGAGAGATGCCGTCTGCGGTGATGGCGTAGCGTTCGTATCGGCCGTCCCCCGGGGTCAACTCCAAGGCCCGGTCGATTTCGACCTCCTCCGGAAAATCCGTGGCCTCCTGGGTGAAATTGGTGTCGGCAAAATATTGGTCAGTCAGTAAAAAAACCGGACACTGGTAGCGGTCGGCCAGGTTAAGGGCTCGAGCCGCCAGGGCAAAGCCCTGGGCCGGGTCGCCGGGGGCCAGCACCGCCCGGGGGAAATCTCCCTGCCCGGCGGAAAGGACGAAGCTCAGGTCCGCCTGTTCGGTGCGGGTGGGCAGGCCGGTGCTGGGGCCGATGCGCTGGGCCTCCACCATGACCAGGGGCGTCTCGGAACAGCCCGCCAGACCCAGGGCTTCCACCATCAGAGAGAAACCGCCCCCGGAGGAGCCGGTCAGGGCCCGGGCCCCGGCATAGGAGGCCCCCAGGGCCAGGTTGATGGCGGCGATTTCATCTTCGGCCTGCTCCACCACCACCCCCCACCGCCCGGCCCGCTGGCCCACGGCGTTGAGGACGCTGCTCCAGGGGGTCATGGGGTAGCCGCTGATGAATTGCAGGCCCCCGGCCAGGGCCCCCAGGGCCAGGGCCTCGTGGCCGCTGATGAGCAGGCGGGGCGCGGCCGGCGGGGTGATGCCGGCCAGGGAATGGCCGTTTTTGACGGCCGCGGCCAGCCGGTAGCCCGCCGCCGCGGCCTTGTGGTTCCAACCCACCACTTCGGCGCCCTTATCGCCGAAGGCTTCCAGCAGCAAGGCCATCAGGGGCTCCAGGGGAATTTTCAGCAGCCCCACAATCGCGCCGCAGGCCCCGGCGTTGACCGCGATCTCGGCGGCCTTCTTTTCCGGCAGCAGGGCCGCCGGGGCCAGGGCCAGCTTCAGCCCCGCCTCCGGCAACTCCTTGATGACCGAGGAGTCATAGATGAGGACCCCGTCGGGGGCCAGTTCCTCCCGGTGGAACTGGACGGTCTCCTGGTTCAGGGCCACCAGCAGGTCCACCCCCTCCCGGGAAGAGACCAGGGGCCGGTCCGCCACCCGGATCTTATTGAAGAGGTGGCCGCCGCGGATGCGGGACTCATAGGACTGGACCACCAGGACCCGGCCGCCCTGGCGCACCAGGGTCTTGGCCAGAGGCGCGGTGATGGCGTGCACCCCCTGCCCTGCCGCTCCGCCGATCAAGATATTGAAATCTATGGCCATACTCATCCGCTCCGGACGGACCCGTCCTGATTGTGAATAATTACTCAAGTGACGGTGCTTGTCAATATAAATAGTCGGCTTGGGGAAGATAATGAAAAAATAAGCATGGGCCCCCTGACGGGCGAGACGCCCGCCGCTACGAAAAAGCAGCCAGTAGCCAGTAAAAACGAAGCAATCCAGGATAGTTACCCCCTCTCCCCCAACGGGGGAGAGGGTTGGGGTGAGGGGGGAAAGACT